>PBXZ01000206.1:0-19088 GCA_002729415.1 Candidatus Poribacteria bacterium
TCATTGTAAATTCTCCTATATTTTTGAAGTTTTTGTTGTGTGTAATTTAGAGTTGTTTCTGTCTTATTTGAGTTCCTACACTCAATTAAACTGTTTATATATCGGCAGGATGGAAAAAAACATTAGGTTTTTTTTGAAAAGAATAATAAGGAAAGATATATTATGTGAGGGTAAATGGGAAGAATGGAAGGCAAGTTCAGTTGTATGAAAGTGGTGTATTGACTACTAGAGAAGTAGGTAAAACGGTTTGATTCTGTGACTCAATTAAGTTTTATTTAAGCTAAAACTAAAGTACAAGGTGAATGTGGTGATCCAAAGATCAATTATCTTGTTGCTTGTGATGATGATTGTCTTTGTCGGGTGTGATGGTAAATGAAGCTAAAACGGTTCTTAGGATTAGATATGAAGAAAAGATTAGCCATTTGTTTTTCTGGTTGGAGTCATCTGCTTAGTGTTTAATTGTAGTAATGCGTTGGAATACGCAGAATTGGGAGATACTCATATTGATCAAGAGCACGTATTGGTCTTGGGAAAGCCTTTCATTTCAGTTTGCTAGAGGTTTTGAGTGGCCTTGTCGAAGATAATCGATTGGTGCATCGGTATATACTGCCGACGTTCGTAAAATTGGATGATGAAAAAAAGCTTCAGTACCTTTTTGGGCCTCAAATCCCCACTGGGATTCCCATTCACAGCGATGAATCATAGCCAGCATAGGTCGTGGGGTATCTGTATGGTTGGGCATTCCACAGTGCCAGACTCGCATATCACGCAATATGAGATCTCCTCTCTGACTAAAAACGTATTCAGCCGGTCTTTTGGCATCCCACTCAGCAATCATCTCTTCTGTTATGTGTCGATTGTTTGGCTGAATTCGAGTGTCTTGGTGGGTACCAAGCCAAACCTTGGTTGCTCCGTTAGATTGATCAACATCCACTAGTGGAACATTAACCACTATGCAGTGAGGTGGTGGTATGTAATCCAGATTTGGCCAAAGTTGATGGGTATCTGCATGGACCCCTTGCTGCTCATGTCCAGAAAAGGCAGTGTTAGCACCATAAGAGTCCAGAATGACTCCATCACCCATGATCTGGTGTGTGATAGTAATTGCCATTTCATTGAATACAATATCTGAAAACAGGTAAGGATGAAATGGAGGTGGCCGTACACCTTGCCAATTATTGGAAATTCCATTGGTTTGTTCCACACTATCGACATCTTCTAGCATCTTTTGACTTAAACGATCAATATGATCAACATCAATTACTCCCGAAAGAAGAACGACACCATCTTCCTTTAAGGCTTTGATTGATGCTTGAATATTATCTGCATGCATATGCCCCGATTTAACTTCATCGCAGCTGACTTTTAAGGTTCGCATAACGCTAGTTTATCCCCAATACATTTGTGATTGAACCAAATCCCTTGAGCCTATGAGTCGGTTATTTAGGAAAGTGACTACTATTCTCATGGTGAGAACTAGAGCGGTTTTAGCTTAATATGGCGAAACCAAATTTTTCCGCCGTGGTCCTGCAATCCAATGTGCCCTTTATGCGGCATATCTTTCCAGGCATACTTGAATTTATTCTTGGTTCCATCAGGATTGATACCAGGTTCTGACCATTGGTCCATGTCCATGTCAGTAATTTTTTCACCGTTATGTTCTACTGTAATCATGTTATTTTGACAATGAATGGTCATATTATTCCATTGACCAATTGGTTTACAAACATTATGGGTTGGAGCCACCATGTCATAGATTGCACCGCAGTCATGGGATCCTAAGTTTTCACGTCCATAACTATCCAGTATCTGAATTTCGATTCCCGTGTGCACCGGATCATCTAGATCTGACCAGCGGAAGAAAATACCGCTGTTAACACTATCATCCATCTTGAAATCAACAGACAAGACAAAATTTTCGTATTGTTTGAGAGTATAAAGATATTTACCACCATTGGCAGTACATAAAATGTTACCATTATCGACTACCCATCCCTCTGGGTTTCCGGTTGTTGCCCAACCATTTAAAGTTTGTCCGTCAAACAGTAAAACCCACCCGTCATTTTCTTTTTGTTCATTTAACATTGGGATAACCTCTTTTGTTTTAAATGTTGATTGGTTTATTTAAAGTGCGTTGAACTGAGATCTAAGTGATAAATTGTGCCGTTATCGTATCCAACCAGATAGATCTCGCCATGGTGGTCAACTCCGAATGAGGCTATTCGCGTTGGAGCCTGACCGATTTGGCGAATTTTTGTTAATTTCCTTTGATCCTGCTAGAACAGGGTGCTCTGATATCCATACTGGCTGATTGAAGCAATGCTCCGCAGGATGGAAAGGGGTTAATTGAACAGTTTTAGTTAAAACTCCGATTTCGTCCGGTATTTCGCTTGAACGTGTGGCCTTTAATGTCCATTCACGTAGATTCTGAAAATAGGCAATTAGATCCAAGAATTCCTGCTTTGAAATTAGATCCTCAATACCTTCAGGCATTACAGAGACTTGACTGGCGCGGCGCTGATCAATCTCGTCAACGGCAATTTTAACAATAGCACCATCCGTACTGGAAAGCACTATTTCTTCCACTGATGTCGACTTCAGAATTCCAGTATGCATTACCCCTTCAGTTGTCACAATAATTGTTGTACTATATCCTGGTGAAATATTGGCAGATGGGTCAAGAGTGTGTTGATGAGGTGCTCTTTGTTATATGTATCACCAATGATGGACAGGTCGGGACCAACCGATCTGCCTTCATCATTTACTATGTGGCAACTTTTACAATTGGCTTTTTCTTTGTCTTCAAAGATTTTTCGGCCGTTGACTACGTTGCCGCTACCGGATGCCGCAAATTGACTGTATTGTTCTCGAAGCGTCAGTACCTTGCTTGGTGGATCAGCTAACGCTGCTATTGCTAAGATGTATAGAAAATACCATCTAATTTCTGTTTTAAGACATCGGCAAGCAGATATAGTTTGCCGATCCGGACGGTTTTTTTGTGTTAACTTTACCATTATCACTTTGCATTTAATACTAATGGACCAACAGAAGCCACACGAAGAATCGGATATTGTGAATTGAACAAACTGTGATCGTTGGTGTCGTTTGCAACCTGCCACATTTGTGAGGTCATCTGATTTAATTGTTTTTGATAAGTCGGGTCCTCGGCCAGATTGGTCATTTCGTATGGATCCGCATCCAGATTGTATAGTTCATCAAAATCAAATCCGTTGAAAACAAATTTCCATGATCCGTTCCATATTACACGTTGCGTTAGAATCATACGACCTCCATAGTACTCAGCGAAACCGGTCATAAACTGATGCTCTTCGGATTTTGGATCACTAAGCATGCTAGCGAAGGAACGCGAATCAGGAACGTCAATCGGTTCACAATCGACCAAGTCCAATAGCGACGGACAGAGATCATGCAGCCCAACACGAGCGTCTGTCGTTATTCCTTTTGCACAACCTGGTCCAGATATAACAAGTGGTATGTTGTAAATCTCTTCTGAGGCCGAGAAATTCTTGCAATATAAACCGTGTGCACCAAGCAACTCACCGTGATCAGAAGTGATTACAATGATGGTATTTTCTGATTCACCGTTAATCTCTACTAAATCAATGAGTTGGCCAAACAATTGATCAATCTCAGTAATAGACGCATAGTAGCAGGTTGCTGCTTCACGTCGTTCTTGATCAGTGAAAGTTTGCCATACACGTGCCGCTTTACGATAGATGCCAGGACGGCCTTGGAGGTCATCTTTAACATTCGGTGGCAGCGCAATCCCGTCGACTTCATAAAGATCAAAAGCCGATTGCTCGCTGATGAACGGGTCATGTGGTTCTTGTAAACTAACAAAACAACACCAGGGATCATCTGTTGTCGACGCTTGTCGGAGAAAATCCTCTGCCAAACTCACGGTAACTCCCATATTTCGCTGTTCGGAGGGTAAATCTGTTACACCATAGAAGATGCTTTCCTTGTACCCTGGAGGATTGTCCAAATTGCGTTGTAGGGAAAAGGTCTGTTGAGGAGGATTGTTACCCAAAATTTCCTTTTGCCTCTGCTGCCATAACTCATTTCCATTGGTACCGTTAATTTGCCAACCAAACTGCTCAAGTTTGCTACTTCGCTCGACATGCCATTTGCCGAAGTATCCTGTCTTGTACCCAGCAATTTCTAGTCTTTGTGCCCAGTGTGGATGTTCGGTACGCAAGCAACTCTGATCCGAATCAACTGTATGAGTCACAGTTAAGACTCCGTGGTTGTGTGGCAGCAACCCAGTCATGAGGCTCGCACGGGAAGGAGAGCAAACAGCATTGGCCGGGTAGGCGTTTTTGAACCGCACGCCCATTTGAATGAGGCGATCCATATTAGGGGTTTGGCAGGGATGTCCCGGATCAAGGACTCGTCCCTGCATTTGATCAGTCATCAAAAACAAAATATTAGGTCTATTTGACACATTGACACCTTTCAATGTTTTTTTAAATTTCTACTGGGTAGTTAAAGTTAATCGTTTTGATATTTAATACTATAACCATTCCTGTGTAAGGTTCCATTGATTTCCTGTACTTTGAACTTGATAAAATCCTGAAACTCTGGATTCTCTCGGATTCTGTCGAAACCGCTATCCAACCGTGCTTTTGCTATAGTTTCTTCATCTAAATTCATTGCTGTCTGCAGAGATTCTACTGACAGAACTGCTTCATTTTTCAGAACATACGTTAAGGCTAAATTATAATAGATTAGTGCATATTCCGGATTAATCTGAATTGCTTTCTTATACTCAGTAACAGCGGCTTCCAAATCTCCTTTAAGTGCGTAAATAGCAGCTAGATCGTCATGGGCCAACACATAATCTGGGTTAATCTCAATGGCTAATTGATACTCAGTGACAGCAGTTTCTAAGTCTCCTCGGACAGCATAAACTACTCCTAGATTGTAATGAACATGTGCATCTCTGGGATTAATCTGAATTGCTTTCTTATACTCAGTAACAGCAGCCTCAAAATTTCCTTGGTTGTAATAAACAAGCCCCAAATTATGGTAAACCTCTGCATCTCTGGGATTGATTTGAATTGCTTTCTTATACTCAGTAACAGCAGCCTCAAAATCACCTAGCTTACGATAAGCAACACCTAAACAGTAATGAGTGTTAGAATCTTTTGGATTAATCTGAATTGCTTTCTTATACTCAGTAACAGCAGCCTCAAAATCTTCTTGACTCTGATAAATAACACCTAGATTATAGTATGCACCTGCATCTTTTGGATTGATTTGAATGGCTCTTTTATAGGCATCCTCTGCCATTTTAAAATCACCAAGATTATGATATACAAGTCCTAGATTGTAGTGTACCCCAGCATCTCTGGGATTGATTTGAATGGCTGTTCTGTAGAAAATCTCTGCTGTTTTTAAATCACCTTGTTCTGTATAAATATTTCCCAGACAATAATAAGCATCAAAATGTTGAGGATCAATCTCAATAGCCTTCTTATACTCAGCAGCAGCGGCTTCCAAATCACCTTGTTGATGAAAAACAAGTCCTAAATTATAGTATAAATCTGCGTTCTTGGGGTTCATAGGATTAAAAACTAACCATTTTTGCCTATTAGAATATGATAACATTGCAGTTTCTTTGTTATCAAAGATGACGACCTTGATTGCTGTTAGAAATCGGATCAGTCTAGCAAACCAACGACTCGATCAGTTCCTTTAGAGGACTAATGAGAAANCAAACGACANCATTCTAATGGAGATTCTATCCNTTTTACGTTCCATNGTATAGNATAACCTGCTATCCTCAGGGTTGGAATTNAAGGTTACACAGTACATAAATTATTATCAGNGTTGGATTCCAGTNCCAACTCANTGCTAAAACACAAAATACCATATCACTGAGAGCTTTTNAATAAATCGATGGTTCCAAGTGACAATTGACTTTGTATAATCCGGGTTGCTAATACAAAAGNCCAGGGATAACCATCCTATGATNGACGACCTTGNGATTTAAGCACGATAATCAACAACCNTATCCTGCTGTATATCCGCCATCTATAGGAAGGGCGATTCCAGTCACAAAAGACGATTCATCTGAGGCTAAATACAATACACCGAGAGCAATCTCCAGCATATCTCCGAGTCGTCCCATCGGATGAAGATNCGCTANTGCTTGATACTCTTCCTTATNCTTCAAAATGTTCTTCAACAACGGTGTGTTGACAAAGCCAGGACAGACACAGTTGACCCGGATCTTATGTAGAGCATAATCTAGCGCCATGCTTCGCGTTAGGTTGACAACACCACCCTTAGAGGCTGCATAAGCCGCACGAANCCTNCCTCCAACTATGCCATAGATTGAAGCTATATTAACAATAGAACCACCNCNATTNTCGATCATTCTAGGAATCGCATACTTAGAACTAAGGTAGATACTTTTCAAGTTGACATCGATGTTACGATCCCAATCCTCTTCGGACAAATCTACCACAGGTAAACGTATGGCAATCCCTGCGTTGTTAACCAAGATATTCAGCTTACCGTAGGTATTGATCGTTGTTTTCACCATACCCTGTATATCTGTGGCTGAGGTTACATTTACATAGTNGAAGATAGCTTGACCNCCATCAGATCTTATCAGATCAACCGTTTCGTTACCACCAACTTCATTTTTATCTGCCACAACAACCTTNCCACCTTCTTTGGCAAATAGGATTGCTGTTGNCCTCCCTATTCCGGAGGCTGCGCCTGTAATGATTGCAACTTTGTCTGAAATTCTCATGGACCNCTCCTTAAAAGTAGCTTAAGACGTGTGCAGATTGACAACTCACAATTTAAGTTGGNCTCTTTTGCTCCNTCGTACTATCNGATGTAGCAGGTGACACTGTGGAATTAAAGATCCAACTTAGTGACAATATACCAATTAGTTAATCAAGGGAAATTAGATACTCNGTTGTTTAATTTCTAGAAAGCCGAATAAGTTTAGATCACTAGAATCGATCGGGCCACCACACATGTGGATAGTGAGTTGGGAACAGATAATCAAGAAGATCGATAATCTCCATTGACACAGACACGTTGCTNTCCCAGATAAGATCCTCTANCGTCCTTCGTCCCATCATAAGTTGTACGAATTTGTTTTGTGCTATTTCTAATTTGTATCGTGACTTGCTTGTCGAATTTTCTTGATGATTCACATGTCCANTATCAACCTCAATTAAGTCAGTTCCGAGATCAGTTGAGATCTCAATAATCCCCTGCCATTTGGTGAATTTAGCTGATTTCTGTAACCGGCTTGTCAGTTCGTAACACATTTTTTTCAGCGTCGTCGTTTGTCTGATAAGCCGCATCATTCCTCCACCGCACCTTCTNTGAGAGATAGTAGTTTGGGTTCCAAAACGTCGGCAAAAAACTGAGAATGGATGATCTTGTGGCATTGAGAACCGAAGCTGATTGACTGAAATTTGGTTGGCATAATTGGTTAAGAACTTTACAATTGAAGGGAAAATAGATTGATCTAAAAAACCAATTTCTGAAANAGTAACATGATTACTATCTTCTCCTTTAAAGAAGTAACCAGTGACCTGATCATTTGNGTCAAAAACAACAAATGGGGTGGCAGGTTGCTCCCAGGTTATGCCTCTATTGAATTTCCTCCATGAATCTGAATCCCGAATTAAAGTGCCTATCCGATTTGTATTATTGCTGTGGTAAATCCCCAAAATTTCAGGTAAATCTTCTATCTCAAAGGTCCTTATTTGATATTCCAAATAGCATTGCTACATCAAAACCCTGATTGCTCATCCAGGCTTTGGACTCATCCATAATCCGCCGTGCAAAACCTTGATGACGATATGCTTCACCTGTGCCAACTCCACCAATTCCACCCATCCTCAATAGAGAAGCACCATACTTCATTTGGTATTCACCAAGCCACAAGCTACTGATATTTGGTTCCTTATCTTTCGAGAGTGTGATTCTCCAATTTGACTCTGATTCCTTTAGACATTCGAGCTTCACTGCATTTCTCCTACAAATTGGGATGCTTATTACCAAATAAATCTTATTCAGTATCCTTCAAGTATTTGTCGAACCATTGTATTGTTTTTTTCCACATTGTCTCTGAAAGGATATGTCCCGAACCATTCTCTATATAATAGGAGAAATTTTGAGTAGCACCTATATTGGTATAGGCTTGTGTAATTATCCTCATTCCTGCACGAACATCTTCAATTGGACTCCCTCCATCTAGTTCTCCAAAATTCATATGTAATGGTTTAGGCGCAATTAAGGCAACCATATCAGGAGTGTCACCATATTGCTGGACTCTAGGTATAAAGTTTGGAAAACAATGAAGCATGTGTTGGCGTTGAATAGCTGTATAAGTAGGTAAGCAACAGTTAGCTACCAGGCATTGCAATCGATCCTCCCATGGCCCGATTAACCAAGTATGTGTTGATCCCATTGAATGACCGTAACAACCGATTTTGTCAGCTTGGACTTCTGGCCTGCTCACAAGAAAATCAATTGCACGTTTCATATCTAGAATGTTTTTCCAAGCTAGGCACTTGCCTCCCACAATATATCGGAGAAACTCAAATTCTTCGTACTGGCGATCGTTTAAACTTTCATTCTGTCGTTCTTCAAAACAAATGGCGTCAGGACATAAGACTACATAACCTGCTTTTGCCAAAGCTGCTCCAGTGTGATGCATCGGATTTCCAGCCAAACCCGCAGGCTCACTCTTACCTAGATGATATTGCCCAGCATGTTGATGCCAAACAGCAACAGCAGGTGCGGGGTTAGCAGCAGATACACCTTCGGGAATTAACACAAAAGCTGGAACAGCATCATTGGCTTCAGCATCATAATACACAGATTCAATAGTAAAACCATCTCTTTCCATTATTTGGCGCGAACGAACGTTGAGGTCTTCCACAAGTGGCCATTCCCCACCTAAGCACTTTAATAGCTTGTCACTAAAATCATCTCCAGATAATTGCAACGCTGTTCTCCAGTTTTTTAGCCTTTTAAAATATATTTTCCCATTTCATCAGATTGATTGAATTTATGATACGCGCCGCTTGATATTCCAACTCCACAACCGTATTTTAAATGACAATCTCACGGCCGGCTTTTAAAACATCTTAATGTCATTAGCGTAATGTCCAAAAACAAACCTTAGCCAACTAGGCCAAACCCATGTTTTCCTGTATCCGTTATCATCTGATGGTTATCTTCCTCCGAATGGCGATGAACCTTCCCAGTTGATATTGAGATAAAGATCAGATATGACCTTAAACGCAATTGCTATAATGAAAGTGTGCTACTTCTTGCGAAAGCCATTTCTCTATGTTAGCATGACCTGGTAAAAACATGCCATATTACTGTCATCTTTAGTCGCCAAGGTAAAAATTAATTGATTAAAAGTGGAAAGAGAAAAGAGAGTTGATATGCCAGTTCAGTCAAAAAATGTAGAAGATAGTGGGTCTCAGATTAAAGTTACAGGTCTCCATGCTTTTCCAATTGGAGTGAAAGCCTATATCAAGATTGAAACCAATATGGGCATAACGGGTTGGGGGGAGATTAACAATATGGAAACTCGTGTGGCCTGTAGCCTGGCCGAGTCCCTTTCAGAACTTATTATTGGTGAAAACCCAACTAGGATTGAGCATCACTGGCAACGTCTGTTTCGCGCCCATCGGAANGTTCGGGGTGGTGGGCTGATGATACATACGATCTCCGCTATTGACATGGCNCTGTGGGATATAGCAGGAAAACTATGGAATGTACCTGTCTTCCGTCTCCTTGGTGGGCCATGTCGAGATAAGATCTGGATGTATCCNAGCCCAAAAGCAATTAAAACCGGACCTGGTGGATCTCAGTCGTTTTCGGGCACGCCAGCTGAGATTGANGCNCTTGTGGANCGGGTACTCCAAGCTCGAAAGCAGGTAGGNGATGATGGTGCTGTTATGTTTGATGCCCATAGCTGTTTGCCGCCACCAATANTGAGNCAATTTGCTGATCGGTTAGAGTCTAAAGATCTACTTTTTCTAGAAGAAGCATGGGTTCCTGGCAACATCGAAGTTATGAGAAGGATAAGAGAATCCGTTTCTGTGCCACTGGCTACAGGCGAACGGGATAGGACTATCTGGGAAGCTCGTGAGATTCTTGAGGCGCAAGTCATTGACATATTGCAACCGGACTGTGGACATGGAGGTGGCATCAGTCAAATGAAAAAAATCGCAACATTAGCAGAAGCTCACCATGTTCCGTTGGCTCCACACTGTACAATGTCGGTTTTGGGATTGACTGCTAGCCTTCATGTTGCCGCTTCTATACCATTTTTCTTAATCCATGAAGGGTACAAGAATGTTCTCCCGGAAGATACTGCCCAAAAAACATGGGAAATGGACGAGGAAGGATATGTATCCTTGCCAGAAGGTCCGGGATTGGGGGTTGAAGTCAACGAAGCTAAAGTCATAGAACTTGGCACAAATCCTCCACAGCAGTTTAAGTGGCCAGACAATCGATTGACTGATGGCTCAGTCGCTGATTATTAAACGCTATTATTTCAAAGGTATTACTAGACCATTTTGAGTTTGAAATTCTACTTCAACATAATTGGTGTTTGCGTATCTATTATCCACGATTTCAAAGTCGCATATTT
Organism: Candidatus Poribacteria bacterium; assembly: GCA_002729415.1. Lineage (GTDB taxonomy): Bacteria > Poribacteria > WGA-4E > WGA-4E > UBA9662 > UBA9662. Next base: position 10,673 of record PBXZ01000206.1, read on the forward strand.
GATTTGGTAGAAAGATATCATCTGTAAGCGGCAGTACTTTTCGCGAAATAACGCGGTGGTTTTGATCATATAAAATAGCTGCGACCTCTAGCCCAGCTAAATTAGCATTTGACATATTCTTTACTTTACCTTTTATTACGGTATTACGTCTCTGATATTCAAATGAATATTCTCGATCGCTCCAATCCCATTCTAGGATTTTTAGAACGATCAGCCCTTGTCTCACCAAGTTCTCTTGTTTTATTACCCTGACTTTTTCGATTAAGTCAGGATAAGGATGTTTCGCAGACAGAAAATCTATGAATCTATTTGACTCCTCATACCTGCCGGTTTGTTGATATCTCATAACCTTATCAAACATATCCTTTACTTCCAACAGTATTTTGTTGTTACGGGTTAAATATGTCGTTGCCTCGCTGATTAACGGACTATTCGGAAATTGCTCTGTTAGTTTTTTAAAATAAAAATTTGAAGCTTCATATTCCTTACTCTCCATCTTTTGTTTGCCTAATTGAAAATAGTATTTGGCAGAACGAATATTGGAACGAGATTTTCTCTGTGGGGTTGGAATATGAATCGCCTTGTCCGGATCTACGTCAACAATACCATATTCTTTCTGGCTATGACATCCAGCGATTGACATTATGATCAACAGAGTGACCGGCAGGAAATTTGCAACCACATTAAAATACAACATAATTATAAAATCTGGACTCTATTCTAGACGGTCTGGCACACTCTTAAATAAATCGCGAGTCTTTTTTTGGTCTAAATCTTTGTCTTTACCTTGCCATGTTTTTTTTACTTCCTTATTATTAGTAGATGGAAAGGTAGGAACCTTACTTCCTCTTGAGTGAAATTCAATAGCAGCCTTACTAATAGTTGGATTATAGCGCGGAAACATGCGAAAAGTATAAACATGATTTGCAGATATTGGATCAGCATCAATAGGAATACGCATAGATGAGATCAGGGAATTGTTATGATTATACAAGGTCAAAATGACATCAACATTCGGTATTTTTTTATTTAGCAAGTTCTTGATTTTGCCTTCGCAAAATACTGTTTGGGAGTCCTGTAATAAGTTACAAGACCAACCTATTACCTCTATTGAGGCTAACTTTTTCTTCGCATTTCGCTGACTTATACTTTGGTCCATAAACGCTAGGTCCGCATTATTCTTCTTTGAAAGGGTACTAGCATTAGGTATCAGTGGACTCCGCGGATATTCTGAAACTAGAGTTGCTATGTATTGGTTGGACAGGCCATAATGCTTGTTCGTTCTAGCCTCTGTAGCCATGTGGTAATAGTACTTGTCAGTTTTGACACCGATAGATTCCAAGTTTACCCCACAACCGAGAATTGCCACCACGCTAATGGGAACTATCGCGGCAATTGCGAAAAGCCTCAACATTCTTTATATATACCTATTTGTATATACTAACCAAAATTGTTTTCATGGCCTGAACGGATGATTTCTTCTAACCGACAAGCCATAATGAGAGCTACACCACTAGAAACAATCGAAATCATAAAAAGTCCTTTATAACCAATAAATGGTACCAAAAGTCCACCAATCGCTGGTACAAAGCTGACCAAAACGAGGACAGTATTCATAAAGCCGATGTAAGTTGGACGGCTCAATTCTGGCGAAATATTGAGCATATACGTCATGAATCCAACCATAACACCATTAGTTGTAATTCCCCCAACCGCAAAAACTAAATAGTAGTACGAGAGCTGTAAATCTTTTGGTAAAGCAATACTGGATAATGCGACAAACGATGGGAGGCAAAATAACCCGGATGTGATAACCAGGATCGATCTTGTTCCATACTTCTCTCCAACGTATCCCCAAAATACATTTGACACTATACCAGCTAAAGCTCCGACAGCCAGGAAATAACCGACTGTTAATTCTGGAACGCCCAGCTTTTGTATTGCGTATGGGGCATAAAAAGGTGCAGCTATCCCGGAGAAGTGGCCTGAAATACGAAACCAAATGAACCGACGATAATGAATATCTGTTTTAAAAATATGTAGACCCTGTTTGAGCTGGTTCCATATTGGTTGACGTTCATTTTTTACNGGATGAATNGGTTCACGAATATTGGCAAAGACAGCAAATGCGACAGTTGCTGAAANTGTTGTACAGAAAAACAGAACCGCGTAATTATAGGGAAATGCTAACCTCGAATTCTCCCAGCTTGGACCGAACCCAAATTTTTTCGCGTACTCCAACCAGAACGGGGCACCATTTTCTGGATCAAAAAGCATATAGGTAACGAAGAAAACTCCAATCAACGCCTCGAAGGCACGGCCGACTAACTGCCGCAAGCTAAAGAAGCGNGCTCTTCTTTCAGGTCGNATTGATTTGGAGATGATNTCCATATATGGAATCGTNGACACCCCCATTGACGAAGCCGCGAGAAAGTAAAAGACCAGAAAGACAGTTGCCAGTAACAAATAATTCTGAGTGGAAATGAAGAATGTTCCAAGGCAGATAACAACCCAGCAGAATACNCGNCAACTCATACCCAAAATGTAGAATGGGAGTTTTCGNGGACGATGTTCAATTAGGTTTGAAACCAAGAATTGTGGCCACATCCACCCGGTAGTCATTAACGATCCCGTTACACCAACAAGGAAATTGTTTTGGGTGAGTTTATAAATAAAGGNAGCCAATACAGTTGTAGGATCGGTAAAGGCGAAGGAGATGCGTATGAGTATCCCTTGAGCTAAGGCAATGCCAAAATTGTACTTTTGATTCTTTTTTGTGTTATGAGTCTGGTATTCTACTAAATCTGTTGGAACAAGTAAATCTGTTGGAACAAGCTTCATAGAAATAGTGTTTTAAACCTCTTACATATAGATNTGGAGCTTAGACAATTATCGGCATTTTTGATTCGTCTTCATAGATGTCCATTATTCACTGTCCTGTTCAAGCATTTTCTGTTTAACGAGAAAATCTACTATCTTAGGATTGATTAAATTCAACCAAGGTAGGGTTTTTAGCTTTNGNGGAATCACTAGTTCCTTTTTTCGTTTGCTGATGGCATTTAAAATGGCTTGGCTACATTTTTGGAGCGGAATTGATTCCTGACTATGTTTCCTCGACGAAACGCCGATAACGTTTCCGTCTTTTCCAAAAGCATTTTTACGTAAACTGGTTCCTCTCAACCAATGAGGAGTGACAATCAATATATCTATATCATTTTCGGTCAGTTCCGCCCGTAAAGAAGCGAAGAAACCTTGTATGGCATGTTTAGAAGCTGTATAACCAGTATGAAATGGCACTCCAATTTTTCCCTGAATCGAGGAAATAGCCACAATCATTCCCTGACTCTTCCGTAGGTAAGGGAGAGCATAATAAACACAATGCACCGTCCCAAGATAGTTCGTTTCCATAATCTTGCTGAAGACAGAGACATCGCAAATATCCTCGAACTTAGCCCACATGCTTACCCCTGCATTGGTAACCAGATAATCCAATGTTCCAAATTGAGAAATCGCTGATGCCATCAGTCGCTCACAATCGTCAGGCTGGGCTATATCACCAGTTACAATAATAGGANGATCACCTGNTCCTTGGCATAAACTCTCAACTTCTTCTAACCGTTCTTGATTTCGCGAAAAAAGAACTAAATTNGCNCCCATTTCGGCAAATGCAACTGCCAAGGANGCGCCAAGTCCTGAGGAAGCTCCGGTGATAACCACTGTTTTTTTTTGTAACATTAATATTTTGTNTTTTTCGTGAATCTAATTTGTCTNAGATGGTTCATANAAAACACCATTTCGGATACCGAACACATTNTTTGGGTCCATGGCCTTCTTAGANTGATGTAGAACNTGGAAACTATTTCCAGTGTGGACTTGAGGTAGAAATTCCTGCCGGATTTTACCAATACCATGGTGNTGAGAGAGAGANCCTCCATTATCTAGAATAACCTGNCGTAGACGGAGCTCAATTTGGTGGTATACCTTATCTGGATCCTTTAAGCCTTTGGTNTAGAATGCCATGGTAAAATAGATACATACTCCTGTATGATAGGTTTGCGTCACTCTGTAAGAAAGGTAGGGATTGCCTGGTATCTGATGGGNTTTTGCCTGTCCTTCCAGTTCTTGTTGAACGGATTGACAGACTTGAAGAACCTTATTCCAAGGTACTGATGTTTCAAACGTTTCTCCCAAAATGTTGAATTGGCCAAAGAAATCCCGAATATAGGCAATTCCAAACGTCAAGCTATATCCTCGTTTCCCGTTACTTGCACCNCCACTAATACCCTGATGTTTTTTNGCAATANGGNNGAGANCTTTTTCTTGTTGNTTAACTTCTTCTTCTGTTCCTTCAATTAGTGCNGTNCAAGCAACCATTTCCANAGGTTGGAATCCTTTAATCCGNAAAAGGAAAAACTTTAANAAGNCACCGNNGATTCTTTTCCAGAATGTTGGGTTGGGTTTTAGTGCTTGTCCAAATCTAAACTCATTGTTATTGACTANACGNATGCTAGCTGGTANNGTNCCATTCTGGCGGAGGTCCTTCAAAAAACGAACACCGTGCTCAAANTTNGGAAACACAAGTGATCCGAATTTNCNTGCTTCNGGCTCGAGNTGGATNTTNATNANGGCCTTNGTGATGATGCCCAAATTGCCTTCNCTACCNAACANGAAANCTTGNGGNCGAATACCAGTGGANTTTCTNGGNGTGATACACTTNGTTTCNATATTCCCTGTGGGGGTAACAAGTGTTGCCTCAATAACNATATCTTCAATATTNCCGTACNTGTTCTTTTTCATTCCNCTAGCGTTNGTTGCAATCCAGCCNCCAAGGGTCGANAATTCAATACTGTCNGGATCATGNCCAGAGGTATANCCTTCTNCACNAAGNAGNTTTTCTAGNTGTTTGCCCNNNATTCCAGCNTCAATGCAGGCNTGNAAATTCTCTTNATCAATCCAGANNATNCGATTCATCCGTTGCATNTCAACNGANACTACCATNCGNTCTTCTTCTGTGGGNATAGCTAANGCNCCACTAACATTTGTTCCCCCNCCATAAGGTATTAAACACACNTTNTGNTNGTTNGCCAATTNGATAATNNCTTTGACATCCTCTTCACTNTNNGGGAAAAAAACCAAATCAACAACACGTTCTAAAGATGNNCCNTACANGATNCGGTAAATNTCANCTACNCTCAACTGACCATGGCTATGNACTANCCTGTCTNTCTCATNAATNGANAATTGNTCGGNNTNNAATTGGGTTTCGACTGCTTNNAAGAAGTNGTCTTCAATATTAGNCTNTGGAATATNATGNGTTTGGTTNCCNNCNACNATATCTTCCGGNCGAATTGAAAAACCCANCATCTCTTCGACAAACGGTACTANGTNTGGCATNCGGAANCCNGAGATTGGATAGCGGTTGCCAGTGACTTTGACACTTCTCGGATCATCGAACTCNAACCGAGTATCAACATAGCCCCATTTATGAAGGTATCTTTCTGCTTCCGAAAGGTCATAGTAGGCTTCCNGTTTTGCNGTGGAGCGCTTNGATGTAAGGATCAAAAGCAACAAAACGATTGCGGCAATAGCAACNATNAGACTAGGAACTAGCATAAAATATATCTCCCGGTTTAAGCATNAGGAAAAACTGTGCACNAGAANATAAGAACTGAGTTCTATNTGNATCTGAAAAGTGCATCATTTTGGATAGTNTTTAATNTCCTATTGGGAAAACCTAATATGTTTATCCAATCATTACTCGCGTTGTTGACAAGCTCGTAAGATATGAAGATTTTAATTTCATTTTTCAATATAGATTTTCTCCCTACCGACCAGCGAAAAACATGACCTTCTTTATACTCGAAAGTAATGGTCAACGAAGTTTACACAGTATCTCTCCACTCACTTTGCTGGCCATTGTCCAATAGAGGTTACTATTTTCTCCGGGAGAGATAGGATGAAAGTGCGTAATCAAATTTTGTAGTAGTGCCAATTTGCTCATAATCAATGAAATTGGCACCGCACTCCCTTTGGTAATTGCTAACAAATTGATTGAATTGGCGAATATAGCTAGCTTTTAATGTGCCTGCGTGTGTTGACAGCATATTGCCTGTTTCAATATCTCGAAACACTACGGTGCCATCAAAGGGAAAATCACGCTCCGCTTCATCAATCAAATGTAGGACAATGATCTCGTGTTTTCGATGTCGAAAATGCTTGAGTGCTGTTAATATTTCGGTGGGTTGATCCAATAGATCGGAAATCAGGATCACCAATCCTCGTCGTATAATTCTCTTGGCTAAGCTATGCAATATTTCGCTGATTCCTGTATCCCCACTGGGCTCGGCTTCCTCTAATGCTGAAATGATAGCCCGTAGGTGCGAAGCCCTACCGCGCGGTGGGATATAATTGCGTATTTCTTGATCGAAAATCGTGAGACTAACCGAATCTCGTTGCTTCAGCATCAGATAAGCTAATGACGCAGCAAGATAACATCCATATTGAAACTTGGTTAATCTTTGATCAGAAAATTTATAGTTCATCGATCCACTAGCATCAAGCACTATGTATGTACGCAGATTCGTTTCTTCTTCAAATTTTTTGACATAATAGCGATCGGATTTACCGTAAACTTTCCAATCGATATGTCTAACTTCGTCGCCTGGCATATACTGACGATGTTCTGAAAATTCGATGCTGAAGCCTTGGTATGGGCTTTTGTGTAATCCAGTGATGAAACCTTCTACCACAAGTCGCGCTACAAGCTCCATGTTTCCAAGTCGCGAGAGTGCTACTGGGTCCAAGTAATTGTATGATGTTTTGGCCATACCAGAATATTATCCGGACATTCTTGTTTGGATGAAGTATTATGACCGAATGCGGTCGAAAAATCAAGTAATCAGTATAGTTAAAATTATTCCAAATATTGGGTAGACGATAAAGAAAGTCCTTGATACACTCTAAGCAGAAAAAATAGAAATCATTGATGGAGAATCTTGAATGAACTTAAAATGGGGAGTGATTGGTGCAGGAAGCGTAGCACAGCGTCGAGCAATGCCTGCGATCAATAAGGCTATCAACGCAGAACTTCATGCGTTAATGTCCCGTGATGAAGTGCGAGCAAAACAGCTCGCGGAAACGCATGGGGCATCCAAATACTATACTTCTGTTGAAGATTTAATTTCCGACACAGAACTCGACGCTGTTTATATCTCGACACCAGTCTACATGCACTGTGAGCCAACGATCGAAGCTGCAGAAAACGGTTTGCATATCATGTGTGACAAACCGATGGCAATGAATGTGAATGAGTGCCAAAGGATGATTGATGCTTGTAGCAGTAATGGGGTCCAATTGCAAATTTGTTTCCTTTTTCGGTTTCATTCTGCATTTCAGCAAATTAAAGGATGGATAACTGAAGGACGCTTGGGTCGTGTTGTTCAGGCACGAATGCCGTTTATGAAATATGTACCAAAACTACCAAGCGATTGGCACATAGACCCCAGCAAAAGTGGTGGTGGTAGTTTAATCGATCTCGGTGTTCACAGTATTGATCTGTTTGAATATCTGATTGGGGAAGTGGTTGAGGTCAGTGCGTTTTGCAATAGTGTTATTCACAATTACGATGTGGATGAGACTGCCATGCTAATGATGCGTTTTAAGAATGGGGGGCAAGCGGTTACCGAAACAAGCTTTACAGCGGTTGGATCGGATCAAATTCTTGAAATTTATGGAACTGATGGGTCCGTCGTTGTCTTCAACGATGACGGTTGGAAGGTTAAAACGGTCGTTGACGGTCATCGGCAGGTAATTGGATCCCAATACGAAGATTTGTTTCAGCTGCAATTTGAGCATTTTGCTCGATGTGTTTCTGGGGACGAGCAACCTATTGTGTCAGGGTACGATGGGTTACAAAATATGAAAATTGTTACCGCTGCATATGAATCAGCCGAAAATAAAAAAGTGGTTTTTGTGTAGCATATTGTTACGATTAAACAAGTGTTACATGCTTCTTGTTTGAATGTGTAACAGATTGTCACGTATTCCTTGACAAATGGGACTGTTTAAGATAGAATCCACTACCTAAAGCTGTTTGCTGGATCGTAGCGGATTTGACAAATGGTTAGATGAAGTTTCTTTCATCGTAGACACTAAGAAAATATCAAAGACTAGGAGAAATGATTCTATGGCAATTCAACCCCTCGGAGACNGAATTCTGGTTGAGCGGCTTGATGAAGATGAGCAAACNACCAGTGGCGGTATTATTATTCCTGATACAGCCAAAGAGAAACCATCAGAAGGNGTNGTCAAAGCTGTTGGCCCAGGTGCGCGCGCCGATGACGGCGAACGACGGTCAGTCGACCTGTCTGAAGGCGACAAAGTGTTATTCGGAAAATTCGCTGGAACCGAAGTCACA
>PBXZ01000207.1:0-8527 GCA_002729415.1 Candidatus Poribacteria bacterium
AGGGACAGGGCGTCGTTGATTTTAGGGCNTCTGNGATTGTAAGTCGAGATTTTGTTTTCCTCCTTTGATNTANTCCTCAGCATTGGATAAGTGAAGGATGTGCAAATTGATCTCTCTAGCTTTATGCTCTNGNCGGTAGTGCCTTAAACAGAAGATTTTTAACTNTTNCCATGTTACTNGGGCAACCANTATTTCTTATATGANAAAGAATTTATAGAGTATAATATGNGGGTTTTGTTTGTTTAAANCTTNATCCGAAGTTTGACGGGAAATTACAAATCACTTACAAAGGAGAATCGATGAAATACTTCGTCGAATCCAACCACCTGCTTGGCGATCCCCCATCGCTTCGTCGGCAATTGCGCGATGATGGTTATCTGTTTTTAAAGGATATTCTACCTAAAGATGAGGTGTTGGGTCTGAGAAAATCAATCCTCGAATTCTGTCAGGAAGTTGGTTGGTTGCGTGATGGGACTAATTTGATGGATGGTTTAACTGATCATNCTCCGGTTCTTGANGGACAGGAAGAATGGCGTCCAGTATACGCAAAATTACAGTCTTTGGAAGCCTTCCACCGGTTGAAACTTCATCATCGAGTTCATGAAATTATGGAAGATATATTTCAGGAGTCGGTTTTCGCTTTGCCCATGACAATTGCCCGGATTGCGTTTCCTCGTGATAATGAGCGTGGTACACAGCCGCATCAGGACTGGCTTTACGTTGGAGGGTCTACGGAGATCATCTCCTGTTGGGCACCGCTGGGCGATGTTCCAGTGGAAGTTGGAGGGTTGAAATTATTGGTGGGTAGCCACAAGTCTGGTTTTCTCGCTCCTCGCCCGGCGCCCGGTCCAGGTGGAAACATAGTGCCTGTCGATGCCGATCTAGATTGGTTTCAGACAGACTACCGTATGGGAGATTTGCTGCTATTTAAATCTCTTACTGTTCATGCTGCCGCTGACAACCATACGTCAGATGTCCTCCGTTTGTCAATCGATTTTCGGTATGCAGGTGAAAGTCATGTTATAACGGAAGGGTGGTTGCAACCGCATTTTAATTGGTTGGGCGATCCATTTTCTTGGGATGAACTGGATAAAGATTGGCGTGACTCCCCTACTGCCCGTTATTGGGAGAAGTTACCAGATTTGAAAGTCAAAACTCATGAGCGCTTTGGAAGAGGCTAGAAGTGTGAATCTCTAGATTGTTTTGATCCTAGTGGCAGAAACAAACTGGAAGTTTTCGTAACCCTTAATGGAAATGTCGTGGAGGGATTGAGATTATTGGTTCATGAAGGGTTATGGGTAATACAAAACGGATCTTCATATTATGAGGTTTTATGTTGAATTTTTCTAATGGCCTCCAAAACATCTGTTGGTAATGGGCCTTTCAAAGCAGCTTGGTAGTTGGCCTCAACTTCTGCTGGATTCTGTGCCCCGGGAATAACGGAATGGATAAAGCAATTACTTAAGATGTAACGGAGGCTTAGTTCATACATGGGTAGGTTCGTTTCGTCACTTAGTTGATAAAGAAAGTAAAGCCGATCCAAGGTCTTTTCTGTAATCCATCCGGTTTGTTCTTTATCTCTTCGTAGAGTTTCGATTTTTTCGTATTGTTTGGTAGCTAATAGGCCATCGCGAAACGGACCACCAGCGACAATTCCGAGATCGTATTTCTGTGCTGCGGGAAGAATGTGTTCTTCGAGTCTGTGTGTTAATAGGGTATAACCGTTAGCAATTTCTATTACATCAAAGCGGCCTGTTTCCGCTAGTTTGCTGGGGAATTCTACTGTATTGCTACCAAGACCAATGGCACCGATCATCCCTTCGTCCTTGAGTTTCTCTAGAGTCCGGAGTACTGGAGCATCCAGTGTCTCNTCGTCCCACCCCCAAATTTTCATTTCCGGTTCGTGGACAAAAACCATCTCNAGATGGTCTTTTTGTAGTAACCAGAGGGAATGTTCGATGACTCGTCTGATGCAGTCNTCATTTTGATAGGCNTCAGGNCCAAATGATCTGACGATTGTTTCGCCTAGATGCCCAACTTTTGAGCTAATATGAACTTGCTGGTTTGGATGTTCTTGTAGGACACGTCCAATTAATTCTTCACTTTCACCAGCTCCATACTGCGGTGCTGTATCCATGTAATTGATACCCAAAGTCACCGCACAATGTAAAAGTGATAATGACTGTTCTCGAGGGATTCCAAAGTCAATTGTGAGTCTATAGGCTCCCAATCCCAAGCAGGTGACTTGGTATTCAGTGCGCCCCAATCTCCTGATCTCTAGTTTTTTATTCTTGTTATTGGGATCAACAACCATGGTGATTTTGCTCTCTTGCTGGTTTTACTTTTAAAGTGAATTCTAACCTCAGTATCGTTTCCAAAACGATACGAAAAGTTAAGGTCAACCTGCTAACAGAAAAACATGTTAATTATCTAATACTAACCTATTTTTAAGGAAAAGGAAATATGGAATACCGCCATTTGGGTAGAACGGGTTTAAAGGTTTCAGAAGTATGTCTCGGTACCATGACGTTCGGCACTAATGATTGGGGAATAGATGAAAACCGATCAAGGGANATATTCAATCTGGCAGTTGAAGCGGGAATCAATTTCTTTGATACTGCGAATAGCTATGCGGATGGTCGATCCGAGCAGATTCTGGGCAAGCTAATTAAGGAAAANGGGAGTCGTGACAAATTGGTTGTTGCCACTAAAGTCTTTAATCCCATAGGATCTGNTATTAATGATTCTGGNACTTCACGATGGCATATTATCTCTGAAATAGAGAACAGCCTNAAACGCCTCCAAANCGATTACATCGATNTATATCAAGTGCATCATGTTGACCGTGAAACNCCAACTGAGGAACGGTTACGGGCTTTGGATGACTTGATNCATCAAGGAAAAGTTCGATATATCGGTTGTAGTAATGAGTATGCATGGCGGTTATGTGATGCATTATGGATCAGTGAAACCAAGAATTTTGCGCGATACGAGAGTTTGCAGCCGAAATATAACCTGTTGACTAGGGATATTGAGGAGGAAATTCTCCCACTGTGCAAAGAGAAAGAGATTGGTGTTNTTGTTTGGGGGCCTTTGGCTGCTGGATATTTAACTGGAAAGTACAAACCAAATCAATCGCCTCCGAAGGNTAGTCGCCTAAATTACACGCAAGCTACAATGGATGATTTCCTGAAACCACGGATTCAGCATACAGTCGAGATGCTTGATAGGATTGCTAAGGATTTGGGCAAAAGCATGGCTGANGTTGCGTTGCGNTGGGTCTTGGATCAAGATACGATTACTTCGGTCATTGTCGGTGCCACGAAAGTTGGGCAAATTCAATCCAATATTGGCTGTTCTGGCTGGGAGTTGGAAAAGGATCTGATGTTACAGTTAAATGAGGTTTCGTCAGTCCCACTACGTTACCCACATTCGATGGAAAAGGATATGCACTTGCGCCGATCGGATGCGGTGAATATGCCAATTCTACANGGAGAATAAATGTGTATTACCAGCAAAAGAATCTTTTTGTGAGTGGCACTGACGGTTACCATACTTACCGGATTCCTGCTTTAGTTAGATCTAATGATGGCACAATTCTAGCTTTTTGTGAGGGACGGAAGTTTGGTGGTGGTGATGCTGGTCATATTGATTTGCTACTTAAACGAAGTTTTGATGNTGGNGATACATGGACAGANCATCAGGTTGTTGTGTATGGTAATGGNGATACTTCGGGAAACCCAGCTCCGGTAGTTGATCAATTAACTGGGAAGGTTTGGTTGCTGTTTTGCAGGAATTTAGGAGATGGGCATGAGTCATTAATTTGTCAGGGGAAAGCGCCCAGAACAGTTTGGTTAACTTCTAGTAAGGATGATGGGGCAACATGGTTGGAACCAGAGGAAATTACTGACGAAGTAAAACTTGCTAATTGGACTTGGTATGCGACCGGTCCATGTCATGGTATNCAATTGAGAAGTGGACGACTCGTGATTCCTTGTGATCATATGGTTGGAGTCGATCTAGACCGAAAAACAGATCCTTACCATTCTCATGTTTTATANAGTGATGACCATGGACGAAGATGGCAGATTGGTGGAAGTGCNCAGAATGGAACGAATGAATGTGCTGTGGTGGAAACGGTGGATGGATTGCTTTACTTGAATAGTCGAAACTATGTTGGTGAGAAGTGCCGTGTGGGGTCNTGGAGTCATAACCAAGGAGATAGTTTCCAAGAAGGATGTTGGGAAGAGGAATTGATTGAACCTGTATGCCAAGCTAGCTTGATTCGATACACTGAGGAAATTTNAAGTAATAGGAATCGGATTCTTTTCTCAAATCCAGCAAGTATGAACAGGGAAAGGATGACTATCCGGATTAGCTATGATGAATGTCAAACATGGAGTAATGGCAAAGTTTTACACGCAGGACCGGCAGCTTATTCCGATCTATGTCTGGATGCGGAGCAGCGGATCTGTTGTTTATACGAACGAGGGGAAACTGACCCTTACGAAACAATTTCATTNGATCAGTTTGATCTGGGNTGGTTGACGGGTGGAGCAGATCGATTACGNCCGTAAATGGATGTTAGAAACGGCCATTGGTGTTTTCTCTCAATAAATTATTGGTATTACAACCCTATCCTACGACANAGGTTTTTTGTATAGGTATTTTGCAGTCACTTGTTGGTGATGTGAATTCGGCTTATGCGCAAATGGTAGGTTGATATGAAATTGTCACANNTGTGACAATTCTGTTATAATGGTGTGTTCGCAACTGTTTTAGNAAATTANGGGATTTGGGTTGCNATGTGTTCTGCTTTTTTCCTCTCTCAGGATACTGTTCGAGCACGATTTAGAGATGTAATCGAGGCCACTTTATTAGTTGAACGACAATGTACCAACTCCAAAAGTCGAAATAGAATCCACCCAAAGGTGGAGGAGCACTTTCATTTTATGTTCTATCATATTTTAGTGAAGTTCTTACNCATGTTAATTTTTAGCTGGTTGTGTTTGTTGCCAGTCGATGCCGTNCAGGTGACGGAGGTGATGTATAATCCACCTGGCGAAACTAGGAAACCTAAAAAGGTGNAATACCAGGTAGACACTTCTGCGAAAAACAACGGTATNGATTACGAGTTNATTGAACTCTATAACGAAAAAGCTGATCGTTTAGATCTTGGGCAGTGGCAGTTTACACAAGGCATCAAACTCCAATTTCCAGAAGGGACGGTTATCGAACCGAGGACCTACTTCTTGGTCGCTAAAAGTCCAGAAAAGTTGAAGCAATGGTATGCCAAATCTTATGATTGGATGATTGATGTCCCTGTGTTTGGTCCCTTTCAAGGATCACTAAACAACCGAAAAGATCATTTGATACTGAGCGATCCGGCTGGTGGGTCAATTGTTGATTTTGCCTACAGTGATCGAGGGNAATGGCCGATGGCTGCAGACGGAACGGGGCACACCTTAGCTAAAATTTCACCCCGTCTACATCCCAATCGAGCCGAAAATTGGCGGTCAAGTACCAATATGGGTGGTACTCCAGGGAAAGCAAATGGATATTCTTACCGTCAGCAGAATAAACATGATTTAGCTTCTGCTGTTATTAACGAAATTGCAATTTTTCCCGATNATGAGGATCGTCGCACNCCATTGCCTGTTTCGATCGAAATTTATAATCCAACAGCGAATACCATTGACATTAGCGGATATTGGTTGAGTGACAACCCCGCAAAGTTAAAGAAGTATCAGATTCCAGCAGACACCCAAGTTTCTGCTGGTAGCNATGTTGTTTTTAACTCCGNCCAACTCAATTTCAAGCTCAACCTGAAAAACGAACGTCTGTTCTTCACCAGTCCATCGGCTTCACAAGTACTTGACGTCTGTCAATTCCAAAGGACATCTACGGAATCCCATCTGAGTTGGGGACGTTATCCTGATGGCATGAGTGAGTGGTATCTTATGCCNNCATCACTTAAAAAAACCAACANAGTCGAACTCAACACTAATGTCGTCATCAACGAAATCATGTATCATCCCGCTAATAGCTCAGCCAAAGGTGAGTACGTCGAGCTCTATAATCGTGGGATGGAAGACGCTGACCTTTCAGGATGGTCGATCACAGGCGGTATCTCTTTCAAGTTCCCAAAAAGAACGGCTCTCGCGCCCGACGCCTACTTGGTGGTGGCCAAGAATGCAGGTTGGCTTCTTTCACAGTACGGGCTACTTGCTAATAAGGTGATTGGTAACTTTAAGCAAACACTCAGCAACGGCGAAGACAAGATACGCCTAGAAGATACTTTGGGCAACCAAGTGGATCAGGTGCACTATTATGACGGAGNCCATTGGCCTAAGTCGGCAGACGGTTATGGAGCGAGTTTGGAGTTAATAAACCCCTANCAAGATAATNGTAATTATCAGGCATGGTCAGGTAGTGACGAACGAGACAAAGCTGAATGGCAGTATTTCAGCTACACCCGAACCTGCACCCAATTCAGAGGCGAACAGGCGTGGCCTAAGTTTCACATGCACTTACAGGGAGCGGGAGAGGTTTTGATCGATGACATTCGTCTGACCTCTCCCGACACCCCCTTCTTCGCNCGTTCCNCACGTCGTCAAGGTGAATGGATTNCCAATGGATCGTTTGAATATGGATTGGAAGATTGGGCCATCATTGGTACTCACATNGANGGCTACACGGTTGCTGATGAGCCTCAACATGGTCAGAAAAATTTCAAATTGGTTGCCTCTGGCGCGGGAAATACGGGACCAAACCATATTGAAATTCCATTAGAATCGGAATTAGAAGAAGGAAAAGCGTATACTATCTCATTTTGGGCCAAGTGGCAAAAGGGAAATAATCTGCTGTTGACCAGATGTTCTGGCAACCAAATGGCGGGAATGCATCGGATTCCAATGTCCAAACGGGCGGGTACGCCAGGCGATAAAAACTCCGTCTATCAATCGCAAACGGGACCAGTTTTCAAGAATCCGGTTCATGCGCCTGTTGTCCCCATTGCAACAGATATGGTTACTGTCAGTGTTCAGGTTTTTGACTCGGACGGGATTTCGTCGGTGATGTTATACTACAAGCCCGATAGGGTAGCACAGTCTTCATCGTCTATCAGGACTGAATCCCTTTTCAGTGTTACTTCGTCGACTTATCAAGAAGTGTCGATGGTATTAGATACCAAGAAAAAGGATGGCTACTATCATTACCAGGCGCAAATTCCATCCCATTCGGCGTCTCAGACAGTTGCCTTCTATGTTCAAGCGATTGATAAAGCAGGGATAACAGGAACTTGGCCCAAGGACATCCGATCACCGGGACTATATCGTGTCGAGAGAAACCGAGATCGGGTTAAGCCGGAGCTGCCAAGTTATCGGATTGTTATGCAAGGGGATGACGTGCGAGAGATCGAAAATCGTCCCTCTTTAAGCAATCAGATGATGAATGCCACCTTCATTTTTAACGAAACCGACATCTATTACCAAGTTGGTTGTCGATGGACTGGTAGTCCATACCGACGAGGGAGAGGTGGATCTCCAAGTGGCTATAAAATCCGTTTCCATGCCGATCAGAAGTTGAACGGTGTACAACAAATGGCGCGATTTGACCGCAACGACAATTCCCCTGAGGGCTATTACAACGAACGATTATCCTATTATCTGTTGCGCAAGATGCAGTTACCATCAAGCCAACAAGAATGGATTACCGTCCGCTTCAACAGTGACCAGGGACACCCGGTTTGGGAAGATATTCTACCACCCAACAGCCGTTTCTTGTCGATTTTCTACCCAGAGGATGCTGGAGAACAGTTGTTCGAGGTAAGCTCACGTTTCGATTTTCGGGGTGACTTTGGAGACACAGGTAACTTCGAGAGCAGGGGAGCTGATTTCCAATGGCTAGGTAGTGAGGATGCTAATCTGTATCGCTGGAATTACCAACCAAGGTCACGTGAAAATGAAGAAGATTTTGACAATTTATTTGATCTGTTGAAAGTAATGAACTATGCACCTGATGATCAGTACGAAGAGGTCATGGAAAAACATATTAACGTCGAACAGTGGATGCGGATGCTTGCCACTCGGGTGGTCGTTGGCGACTGGGATTTCATTGGTAACAGGTCAGGTCAAAATGCTTATTTGTATCGTCCCGGTAAAAGCAAAAGGTGGGAATTGCTCAGTTGGGACAACGAATGGGGTTATGGGCGTGCCAACATGTCGGTTTGGGCATCAAGTCCCATTATCCAGCGGTTCCAGAGAAGTCCCAAGCACCAGCACCTCTATTTCGGTTTTATGCGAGAAATGATGAATAAATACTTTAACGTGGACTATCTGAGAACTCGGCTTCAACATTATCACCGGATAACTGGAGGCACATCACCAGAAGACCTAGCTACGTTCATCCAAGATCGCACAATTTACCTGAATCAGGTGATTCCGCAGGCAAAGCCGGAAATCACCCATATTCAGCGTAACGCGGACCTGCTGATTCTCCAGGGCACAGCCCCTGTTGAAACCAAGTC
>PBXZ01000208.1:0-7882 GCA_002729415.1 Candidatus Poribacteria bacterium
AAATTGGAATAAACATCCAATTCAATGATGGGCGTCTTTGAAATCCATCAGTATCAACTTTATCTATACAATATCCATTTAGAATCAACATGGACATTATATGGAACATATGGCACCAAATTCCCATTCGCTTCAAGTATTGTTATTGAAGGAGAATCCAATTCGGTTTCAGAAAAGTTGTAGTTACTAAGTTTTTGAAATACACTTCCTTCTCCTTTAATATCAGTCCAGACGAATTCTACCCAAACACAATATTTAACTTCAGGATAATCGGAAGCTACCAAATGCAATATGCTCTCCCACCACGCAGCTGGCCGAATCGTGCAATGTGCATTCTCGCCATTCGGTAAGATCTGGCGAGCCTGATAACATGCGATGTTTGCAAAAACAAACTTTCTTGTCAAACCGAAAATTTCCGCTAGAATCCATTTTACATCTTCTTGATAGCAGTGTTCCAAAACGTCAGTTAGTATAACAGCATCATATTGCTTTCGTGGGAGTTTTTGATATGGAGAATATCCAGGATCATAACAATAAATTTCACTAATATTCCAATATTTTTGAAGGCTTTTATATTTCATTTGATTTCTGTCTTCTAACAACATACTTTTATACTGAAAACCTTTGCCACTCCCATAATCCAATAGGGTTTTCGAATTTGTCAAAGTTATCAAGTCTTTGATAGTGGCAATCCAAGGCACTATACTTTTTCCTGCATACGCCATCTCAGGCATTACTTTATTTTCCAAATCCCCATCAATATGTAATTTGCTATACATATCAATGTATGATAAATAGGTAGGACTAGGAGCAGACCTGTCGTAATTACTTTCTAAAGCGATTTCTAAGCTATCAGAATTGCATTCCCTATCTAAAATCTGACCACAGATTGTAATAGCATTATCTGCTTGCCCAGTTACAGAATAAACATAAATCAGATTATGATAAACATCTAGATAATCAGGGTTGATTGTAAGAGCCTGATTATATGAATTAACTGCAGCGTCATAAAGCCTCAATCGAACATATGTATTTCCCAGACCAAAATATAGAATGGCAAAATCAGGGTTTATTCGTATCGCACGACGGTATGCTTCAGCTGCCTGCTCATATTCATCTAAACAATAATGAGACGCAGCCATGAAATAATAGATATCAATACTTTGAACTCCGTTTTGTATAAACTGCTGTAGAATGTGTTTGACTTTTTTATATTGTTTTGACTGATAACATTTATATGCAATCGAGATCGCTTGTTGAAGATCAATCTTTTTCACGTTTTCCTAAATATTTCCAAGTAACAAATTTTTCATTTTTCGCATTTTATAAACTTCACAGATTCTTTTTCTCTAACCAGAGTAATAATAAGCTCAGTCTATGCGCCTATTTCCATTTAAACCAGAATTGAGATGCTGAACTGCACAAATGAACCATATACTTAAAGATACAACTAGGACATATAGATCTTTAGGGATCCTTGAAACCAGTTGGCCTGAGCACAATAAAACATCAACTCTTCTTTGAATTGGTCGTTAGGAAGAAAAAATGCCAGTTTATTTTTATTGTTTTGAAAACTAAAGAGAACCTACGACATCAAATAGATGTCAACTGTAAGTCTTTCTGCAATTTTTCAAACGAATGATCCCAACTTAATTCTGGNCTNTGCCGATAAATGATNGNGCCTGGATACCAAGACGAACTTTGCTCCTGATCTATCCAGATTCTGGCCACCGTATAAATTGGGATTAAAACAGAGCTAGGTCTCCCAACAGCCGCACGAAGATGTACGTTTGTATTACTAACCGTNACATGATGATCTATCAACTTGAGTAGTGCAGCCATCTTGTTTAAATCTTGGTTGTAATGGGTAAAATCATATGCTTGGCGCCCAAGTACTTCAGAAAAAGCTTTAATTCCCACCGCATCGGCATCTCGTTGCAAAATCAATACTGTACATTCAAGACCGCTAAAAAACTCAGCTAATTGAGAAAAATCAGCTTTTCGATATGAAATTATATCATTCCTAACACCAGCCCACCATGCAATACCTACATAAGGAGGAGGCCCAATTTCAGAGAGTAGGTTTTGTACTGAAGTAAGGCTTTCTGAAGGAATTTGCAAGGAAATTGGTAAAGGAATTTTTTCACCATCATCCATACCAAGTAACCGTGGAAGATCGCCAAGCATGAAAGTAAAATCAATGTTGTTTAAGGACGTAGCATCATCTGTCACAAAGTCAATAGATGATAAAGTTGATATCAAATCAATTAGCCTAACATCAGTATCGTATGCTAACCAAGTTCCTAGCGATTTCAATCTCGGCATGAATCTCAAAAAAAAGAGTTCATCACCCAAACCCTGTTCTTTCCTAATAAGTACCCGCTTGTTTTCTAAATCTATCCCAGACTGACAAAACGGAACAATAGCATCGACATCTCTTCCATATCTAGCTGTATGATGATACCACCCACTTTTAAAATGCCCTCTTTGCAGCTCTACGAAACTTAGGTTATAGTGAGCGTTCTGAAACTTGGGATCGATTTTCAGAGCCCGTTCATAGTGGGAAATTGCCTCTTCTATATTTCCTAGTTTTTGTAAAGCTAATCCAAGATTGCTCTCTGCAGCAGGAAACTGAGCATCAATTGTCAAGGCACGTTGATGGCAGGCAACAGCTTCTTTCATATACTGAGAGCTTTGGTTGACGATACCCTGTATTTGTAGGATTATGCCAATATTATTATGAATTTCGGGTATATTCGGATTAACTTTTAAAGCTCGGTTGTATATTTCAATGGCAACCTGATATTCATATTGTTCCTGTAAAAGGCTTCCTAGATTTGTATAGGCTTCCACATACGTAGGATTAATATCAATGGCACTTTGATAAAATTTAATTGCCTCTTTCAGCCTACCTTGTCTTTGCAATAGGCAACCAATATTGTGACGAACTTCAGCTAACTCCGGATTGATTCCAAGAACTCGATAATAAATTTTGAGCGCTTCGTCAACTCGATTTTGCTCCATAAGCACATTTGCCAAATTATTTAGAAACGAGGGCCGATCAGGGGCGTTTTGGACAGCTTTTTGGATCAGTTTTGTCGCTGTATCCAACTGTCCCATCTGAAAGGTCGTAATACCGAGCAAATTTAAGGCGTCAGGATTGTTAGGAGAGATTTTCAGAATTTTATTAGATAACTGAACTACTTCCTGCACTCGCCCGTCATTATAATGTGCGATAGCATTATCTAACATGGCATGCACATCAAACTCCGACATGATAAACTTTCTCACTATGAATATCTACTTGTATAAGGTATGATAAATCAACACGACAAACCAAAATTCAGATCACGATATTACAAATTTATCAAGATATAGTTCTAAGTCTCATCGACCATAGTCAATTTCCACTAGGGCAATCTTCATTAAATTTAGATAAACTTTGAAGAAAGTTTTTCAAACAATGATGTACTGATTGAAAAACAGAGCTCCAATCTCCAATACACCCCTGCCGGAAAAGAACCATAGATGGATACCAGAGAGAATCAGAACGGTCAATCATCCATCTCCAACTCGGAACATAATTCAACAGCGTCCATACTGGCTTACCCAGTGCTCCCGCCACATGCACAGTCGTATTTGAAGTTGAAATAATTAAATCCAAGGCTGCAATTTGGGAGGCAAAATCATCCAAACTTTCAAGAGAATTAATTTCCTCATCACAATAGATCTCTATGCCCGTTTGCTGAGTGAATTCCTCAAGTTCTTGCTTTACATCTCCATACTGCAGGTTGACAAAGAAACAACCTGTTTGAGAAAGCAACGATTCCCAATTTGTCAGCGAGGTACTTTTTAATTTTCCTGCACTATTGTGTGTACTTTTCCAAGAAATACCAATCAGAATTTTCCCGCCAGCAAGCTTCTGATATTTTCTTCGGAGCATCGTAGTTTTCTGGGAACAGTCTTCGAGATAGATTTGGTATCTAGGAAAGCTGACCTCATCAGGCAAACACCATTGAGGCAAACTGGCTATCGGAGATTGGAAATCGATAGAATTACCGAGAAGTAGTGAATCAGGCGGGTTCTGTGCGGGAACAATATCAATATCTGGATATGAACGCTGAAAAATTGGAATCAGACGCTTACCTGTTTCAACTATAACTTGACGGGCTTGCTGCTGTAGTTTAGGCAATAGGGAGGCGAACATAATTTGATCGCCAACGCCTTGTTCCAGCCAGATGAGAATTGTTTTTCCGGTTAGTGAGCTACCATCCCATAACGGTTGCGGAAAATTTCTTTTATGCTCAGATTCAAATGCCACATCTTTCCATCGCCATTCACCTTCTTTCCAGCCTTCAGAAAACCTGCCCATTGTAAGTAAAGTCATCGAATAATTAATGTGGGCCTTGGCTTGATTTGGGTCTATCAACAACGCATGTCGACATGATTGCAAAGCCTGCTCAAAACTCCCCTGATAGTGTTGAGCATAACTCAGATTATAGAACGCCTCATAGTTATTAGGATCAACATTAATCGCCCGATTATACAAAGTAATTGCCTTATTAATTCCCTCATCTTCCTTTAACAGAATGTTACCAAGATTTGTATAAGCATCTGAAAAAGCTGCATTTATTTCTAGGGCACGTCGAAAGCAAAATTTCGCTTTTTCAACCTCTCCCTGTTGTTGGAAGGTTAGACCAAGATTGTTATAGGCTTCAGGGTGTTTAGGATTCAACTGCAGAACTCTCTGAAAGTGCTTAGTCGCTTCATCCGGCGTTTCCATCTTCATACAAAGAATACCGAGATTCATCTCAACTTCAAAGTACTTTGGATTAATTTGTATAGCCTTTTGATAGTAAGAATAAGCTTCATTATATTGGCCAATTTCTTGAAACACATTACCAAGATTACTATATGCTTGAAATAAATTGGGGTTGATAGCGATGGATTCTTTATAATGAGCAACAGATTCTTCTAATTGTCCTCGCTCTTGTAGCAGAAGACCCAGATTGTAGAACGCCGAGTAATTGGGCAAAATGGCGATTGAGTTTTGAAAATATGTGTAAGCTTGGTCAATCTTTCCCAAGAGTCTAAACAGATGACCGATATCATTCCAAGTTTTATGGTCGTTAGGAGCAATTGATAATACGCATTGGTACGCATTAATCGATTCTTGCAACTGTCCAAGATGTTGTAGAATACTCCCTAAAGATCGATAAAAAGCAGGGCGGGTATCATCAAGTTTAATTGCATGTTGAACCAACTTAGCAGCCTTTTGTGGTTGATTCTCTTGAAATGCGATGAGACCAAGTAGGTGTATAGTAGAAGTGTGTTGTGAATTAATGGAGAGTATCTGACCACATACCTTTTTTGCTCGTATTAACTGATTTTTTTGATGAAGCTCTATTGCTTCTTGCAGTTTTTTATCGAGTTTTGAAGATAAGGAAAGATCGACAGTCTCTTGGTCAACATCCTTTCGTTCACCCTTTTTGTCTGTGGTTAAATTCTTATCAAGCACAATTTCAACCAATTCGAGCTATGTCAATGTAAACGCAACTATGAGCTACCTTTTTCTAAAGACAAAAACTACACACAGCACTGACAGTATGAATAGTCAATATTTCCCATTCAAGCTACCCGTCTAAACATTATGGAAACACCAAATTGCGGATCGTTTTTAACATTTACAGAATTATAACCATCTCATATCTGACAATCATAACTGGAATGGGGGACAACACTATAGATCCTACAGAGTAAAATAGCTTCGATTTAAAAGTTCAATCCGGCAACAAATCATCTACTTCTCTAAATAACTGAGGGCGACCTTTTTCATTCAGAGAGGTTCCAATTATGATGGATTTCAAAATGAGTTTGTCATCCGGATACCTGTATAAATCTTGCCAGAATTTGAACCTTATTTTTGAAACCCTCCCTAAGTTTAACCCAATCCAGAAATGATCGCCGCTCCGCAATGGAAACTTATAATCTAATTCTGCTCTAATCACTACCAAGTTAACTTTTTGTTTTGCTAGTATGGCAAAGTTGATCCCTAGCCTCTGTAGATATTCATGCCGAGCATGTTCCAAATAGTTCTGATAAATAGCATTGTTCACATAACCTTGCATATCACATTCATAGTCTCTAACTTGAAGGTCGATTTTAAATTTATATACCATCAATCCTTCCCTGTCTTACTGGCTCTAAACCCAGATTTCACAATTCCTTCACTATTTTTACATGCTTAATTAACCAGATAACTAACAACTTTACCAAGCAAAATAAAGTTCTTCTTGGCAATAAACAGTGAAACGGGTTTTTAGCGGTATGTTAATTTAGGTTCTTTTCCTCTCTCTTTGAATCCGCCAACGACAAGTTTATGATTTGGTGTTTCCAAAGATATATTGACCGGACGATTTTCTGTCGTGTGGTAACCAATTCGAACCGATTTTCGCCATTCTTTGGTTCGATTGACATCAGACCAGTGAATCACATAATAGCTAAAGAAAATTACATCTCCAATTTTCGCTGGTATAGCAACTGTTTCAATCTTATCCGGATGATACTTTTCAGGGGGAAGGTACGGACGAGTATGATCTCCAGTAATATGTTCGAGTGGTCCATTTTCATGGCTCCCCGGCATCACATGGAAACATCCACTCTCAACTGGCGTGTCATCAAGGTGTAAAAGGCAATCAATAAAATTAGGGCCATCATGTGGATAGAAAGGATAGTCCTGATGCATTGGGAAAGGTGTCCCCAACTCAGGAGGTTTGCCATGGAGGATTGTATGATGCCACTGCACATTTTTGCCAATCAGTGATTGAATTACACTGACAAGATTTTTATGAAAAATAATCCTTCCCCATGCCGCCGAATAGAACTGGGGATTCGAAATGAAAATAGCCTTTGTATTTTGACGTTCTTCTTCCGATAGATAATACTCTCTCCATGGTCCGCGCCACCCAATGCTATTTTCACCCCACCATTCCTCGATAATCCAGTTCATTTCAGTTTGAAGTTCTTTTACCTCTTCTTCGGTAAAAAGCCCCTCAATTTTGACATACCCATCTTGTTCGTACATTGCTATTTGGGCTTTAGTCAACATATTCTCTCCTGTGATGAATTCGTCTATGCAAGTCGCTATCATCAGTACAATAGAACTGTTGAACAAACATAATTGCAATTGAAAAAAACCGACAGAAACAGACAGGGTTAAGGTTTCGTTATTTACCTCTCAGGTGCTAGTGCATAGCAAATTAAGCATCTTCTTTTAATCAAATCCAACACCTGAAACGGTAAAATTGCCGAGCAACCTTAGGTTCACTAATCCAGATCTATTCCTCGCGGAAACTGGGTATGGCTATCAGTTTTCACGTCGCTTAAATCTGCGCCGGATAAATTTGCTAACCGTAAGTCAACACCACTCAAGTTTGCCCCAATGAGGAGAGCTTTACCTAAATCAGCTTTGCCTAGTACAACTTCGCTTAAATTGGCATTACTCAAGTTCGCCCCCGCTAAATCGGCATCGTGCAGATCTGCTCCCTGCAAATCCGCGTTCTGAAATTTCACTCGCTTCAATAAAGCATTTTTCAAATTAGATTCACGTAGATCCGCGCCACTCAAGTTTGCGTCATTCAACCTGCTATGACTTAAATTCGATTTTCTTAAATCTGCACCACTAAAATCCGCTTCAAATAAAAAAGCATGGTTCAAATTGGCATGTTGAAGATTAGCTCCACTTAAGTCAACATGTGTCAAGTTAGCATTTTTAAGATTAGCATTTTTAAGGTTGGCGTTGGGGGCAAATGAATATTCGCGATCGTTGATAGTTTTTTTCATCAATTCCACCTAGATTGATACAATATTGGATTATTCTCAA
>PBXZ01000209.1:0-10647 GCA_002729415.1 Candidatus Poribacteria bacterium
TGAGCACACCTGGGCTCAACTTAAAGCTATTCGTAGGAAATTGAGATGTGATGTTGACACCTTATTTCAGTCTATCTAAGATATGACTTTTTATATGGGTTTAGCTATAATTACTGGAATTGCAACTGAATACAGAAAGGTTACAAATGGTTTAAACAGTGGCAAAAGGAGATCTTTGAAACCTGTTTCTATAGTGTTCAAAGTACTAGAAGATATTCACATTTATCAGTTCTTGCTGTATACTTTGAAAGCGGGTAAACAGTGCAGAAATCACAATATCAAAACTTAGCTTGATTTGAAATGATGCGAAGGAATTTTGAAAGTCGTGTCGTAATATATTCGGCAAGCATAATAACCTGCCTCCTAATTTATGTCTCTTCAGCCATAACCTGTCAGATTCCTGTCTTTCGATATGCGTTGGAAAAGTGGAGTCCAGATCTTTTTTCGGTGTTGGTATTGCATCATAGCCCATTATCGGCAGAAAACCTCAGTTTAGTCGACCGACTGAAACAATCCGCTTTAGAGTTAGAAAGACCAGCGAATATTGAAGTTCAACTGCTTGATCTAAACAAAAACCCTCAATATTCCAGGGAATTTCTGGCAAATGAATACTCTAGAGATCAATACCCCCTGATGGTTGTACGTTATCCTCAATGGGTGAAAACGAACCGCCTGGCATGGACGGGAACTCTGAGTAGAGAATCTGTTGAAGCTTTGATTGATTCACCTGCGAGACAAACAATTATTGAGCGAATCAGCGAAGGGGAGTCGGCCGTGTGGGTACTGATTGAAAGCGGCGACCAATCGAAAGACGATGCTGCGGCAAGTCGTCTTCGAGAAAACCTGGATCTTCTACAACAGAGATTGCGACTACCGAGCCGTGAGATGATTGAGAGTGACGAAGCCTTTCAGCCGGAAACACAGGTTGAGTTGCGTTTAGCTTTCTCTATCTTGCGTATAAAGCACGATGATCCTACCGAGGAGATCTTTGCTTCGTTGCTGATTAACAGCGAGCCGGATCTTCATCAATTTAGCGAACCGATAGCAATACCTGTTTTTGGCCAAGGCCGATCCTATTTTGCACTCGTCGGTAAAGGAATCAACACTCAAACTATCACTGATAGCAGTCAATTTTTGACTGGAGCGTGTTCATGTCAGGTAAAAGAGCAAAATCCCGGGGCAGATCTGGTGTTCGCAGCAAACTGGCGTCAGATCATTACAGGAACTGCTATCCGGCCGCAACCTCTACCCGACTTGATGAGCATGACAGCATTGGCTGACCGCGTGGAAACGAGAGATTTTTCTGAAAATCTAGCTGAGCAACAATCTTTAAATTTACCTCTCACTGCCGAAACGACTGCGGTCGAAAGTCAACCTCTGAACATAGGATTCCTGATTCCTGTCGGCGTTGTTGTTATCGTTAGTTTGCTGGGTGTAGTAGGTGCCTCATTTGTTATCAAATCCCGTCGCGACACCTAATTACAATTAGCTATTTGTGCATATATGATCAATACTTGGCACCTCATCCTTGGTGAGATACGCCACCGCAAGTTTCATTTTGGGCTTGCGGTGCTGGGTGTAATGACTGCGGTTGCTTGTAGTACAAGCGTCATTGTATTACTTGTCGTGTATGACATGCAGACTAAGCAGATCCTATGGGACCAAAGGCAAGTTGTTCAAAAACGTAACGAAGAACTTGAGGATCAGATGCGTAAAATCAGTAAAGGGTTGGGGTTTAACATTTTGATTTTGCCGAAAGATCAAAACCTGAGCGAACTTTATTCCAACAATTATGCTTCAAAGTTTATGCCAGAATCGTATGCCTCAAAGTTAGCTGAGAGCGAAATTGTGACCATCAACCATTTGTTGCCGACGGTTGAACAGCGAATCCGTTGGCCTGAACGCAACAACCGGATGGTGTTTCTAGTTGGGATCCGTGGTCAGGTGCCAATTATGCATCGGCAACCTCAAAAACCGATTGCGCAGAAAGTGCCGCTGGGACAAATGGTACTCGGTAGTGAAATTGCCATAGTCGAGAGCCTCGAAGTTGGTGATAAGGTTACTCTGAAGAGCGAGAAATTCACCGTCTCACAGGTACATGATCCGCGCGGGAACAAAGATGACGTTACAATCTGGATCCACTTGACAACCGCACAGCAGATGCTAAAAAAGGAGGGGCTGATCAACGCTATATGGGCGATTGAGTGCCGATGTGCGATGGCGGATTTACCCAAAGTCACTCAGGAAATTGCGGCGTATTTACCTGATACTCAGGTGGTTGAAAAGTTCACCAAGGCGCAAGCTCGAGCAAACATGCGGATGGAAGCGGCCAAATTAGCTGAACAAACCCTTAAACAAGAAAAGATGCATCAGCAACATCTGGGAAACAGGTATCGAACTCTAGCCGCGAATGTCATCTCTGCTTCAGTTGTCGCTGGTGGTATTTGGATTGCATTTCTGTCACTGATCAATGTTCGTAATCGGAGACCGGAGATCGGTATCTTGCGTGCAGTTGGGGTTGGATCCGGTCAGATTATTAAATTGTTTCTCTTCAAATCGATCATCGTTGGACTTTTAGGGGCGATGCTCGGTTGTTTTATCGGGTTATTGGGTGTCATGAAGATTAATTCCCCCGCCATCAAATCGAGTCCGCTATCATTCGCGCAGATCTTTTCTTGGAGGTTAGGACTACTCATAGTAATCTGTGTGACAGTATTAGCGGCAGTCGCGGGTTGGTTACCAGCCTTCATGGCGGCAGGGCAAGATCCAGCTGAAACCTTACGTCAGGACTAAGAGATGCTTCAATTGGATCGGGTTCAGAAAACTTACACTTACAAGAAACAACAGATCTATGCCTTACGTCAGGTTACGTTGCAGTTGGATCGTGGGAGTTTCGTTGCGGTATGCGGGCCAAGCGGATGCGGAAAATCCACTATGTTATTTGCTGCTGGAGGGTTACTACGGCCTGATGATGGCATTGTTAAGATTGATGAGACGAATCTATACGCAATCTCTGCTGAGCAGCGTGCACAGTATCGTGCCGCAGAAATCGGTTTTGTTTTCCAACAATTTCACTTAGTGCCGTATCTAAATGTACTTGATAATGTCCTGACTGCTTCATTGGCACTTGAAGGTATTCATCGGCAAATAAAAATAGATCTACGTGACCGTGCACTGGAATTAATTGAACGGTTTAGGTTAACAGACCGGTTGTCACATGTCCCTTCAAAACTGTCTACAGGGGAACGGCAACGTGCTGCCCTAGCACGGGCTTTACTTAACCAGCCGCGTCTGCTGCTAGCTGATGAACCGACTGGTAATCTGGATGACAAAAATACGGAGGTAGTATGTCAGCATCTTGCTGAGTATGCTGCTAATGGTGGAATGGTGCTACTGGTAACGCACGATCTGCGTGTTGCATCTTATGCCGATAATATCGTCCAGATGAGCGATGGAACTATTCTTGCTGATATAGCTGATATATAGAGCACTGCTGTAGGCGGTTTAAAAAATATGGGAAGTTACCGAAAAAGCCAGATTTTGATCTTTGCTGCGTGTGCGCTACTAACCATTGTTTTGGCCTGCTCTAAAGACACAAACAAGGACAGCGTTGACTGGCCACAGTGGCGTTATAGTGCTGGACGACTACCGTCTTCACCCAGCAAACTACCGTCCAAGCTGCGCTTAAAATGGGTGCGTCAGCTCGATTTACCTCAACCTGCTTGGCCTAAGGGACAAACGAAACTACAGTTTGATCTATCGTACGAGCCTGTGGTTATGGGCAAACAAATCTTTGTACCATCGATGGTAAACGATAGCGTCACCGCTTACCACACAGAAACAGGCCGAGAATATTGGAGATTCTTTGCCGACGCGCCGGTCCGCTTGGCCCCAATTGCTCGAAACGGCAAAGTCTATTTTGTCAGCGATGATGGCTACCTTTATTGTTTGAATGCTGTTGATGGAAACCTGTTATGGAAATTTCGAGGAGGACCTTCAGACAAAAAGGTTTTAGGAAATGGTCGTTTAGTCAATGAGAATCCAGCCCGAGGTAGTCCTGTTTTCTACGATGGTAAGATCTATTTTGCGGCTGGTATTTACCCGTTTGTTGGTACCTACTTACACGCGCTTGAGGCTGAAACCGGCAAAGTCGTCTGGACAAACAGCGGAAGTAATTCTGTTTATATCCTGCAAGCACACTCAGCCCCTTCTTTCGCCGGCATCTCTCCCCAGGGATACTTGGTTGCCACCCCAAAGCACCTGTTTGTCTCAGGCGGTCGGACTGTTCCTGCTTGTTACGACCGACTGACGGGGGAATTTCTATACTACGATCCAAATAATAAACTCGGTGGATACGAGGTCTCAGCCTCAGGAGAGATGTATATAAACGGCGGCTCCATTTTCAACGCGGCCAACGGCGCAGAGATTATCCGACAAAAGGATGGATCGCTGATTACAGCAGATCGACTTTATCATGTAGGTGGTAACGAAACAGCTATCTATGAATTTCCAGGCTATTATCGAGAATCTATCGATAGAAAGGGGGCAAAAACCACACACTACACCTACAAATTACTCAGTTCTCAACCGGTTTCACCCAAACCGGGTCGCTTATACATAAAAGCCGGGGATGACCTGGTGACGATTGACAAAGACGGAAATATAATTACCGTCAATGTTAAAGATCTAAACCTCATCAAAAGTGCAGTAAAAGGAAAAATAGAAGGGACACCCTGGAGTGTTCTGGCAGCAGATAACAAACTTTTCGTCAGCACTATAGAAGGTAAAATCTATTGTTTTGGGGCAGGCTACAGTATAGCCAAACGTTATGAACCAAAGATCAAAATGCTTGAACATGATCAGGTCTGGTCGAAAGTTGCTGCGGACATCTTAGCGAAATTAGAGGTCAAGGACGGCTATTGCGTTTCACTTGGTCTTGGTAGTGGGTACCTGATACAAGAACTGATTCATCAATCACAGTTTCACATTGTGGTGATTGACCACAATCCTGATGATATCAAAACCTTTCGTCAACGTATGAACGCAGCGGAAGTATATGGACATCGTTTGACCGCGTTCATTGGAGATCCGTTTGACTATCCTTTACCGCCATATCTAGCTAGACTTGTGGTATCGGAAGATGTCTTTGCCGCTGGTTTTGATTCCGCCAAACACGATCCTAACAACCTGTATCAGCCAATCCGTCCTTATGGTGGTACCGCTTGGTTGGGTGCTGGAAAGAACAGAAATTCGCTTATAAAATGGATCGGTAATTCCGGCCTCCCAAAGGCGGAATATCAGGATCTCGAAAATTTTGTCGTGCTAAAACGTGTTGGTGCCTTGCCAAATTCAGCGGATTGGACACACCACTATTCGGATCCATCAAATAACGTCTTTTCGGCCGATCGGATAAAAGCGCCTCTCGGGTTGCTGTGGTTCGGTTCTCAACAGACAAATCTGGATGTTTTGCCCCGGCATGCACACGGCCCGATGCCACATGTTGTCGGTGGACGGTTGATCATCCAAGGCGTGAATGTCTTGGGCGCTCGCGATGTCTACACCGGAAAAACACTATGGCAAAAAGAACTCGACAATTTTAATACCTTTGGTATGTATTATGATAGCAGTTACGTCCGAAGTGNAGGTATTAGACAAAATCATATTCCGGGAGCCAACGAATTTGGATCGAATATCGTGTCCCTTGAGGATCGTATCTATCTGGTCAATGGTTCCATATGCCATGTGATAGACACAAATACCGGTAAGACCTTGGACCAATTTCAGTTACCCTCTGCTGAAGACCGTAATCCTCCTAATTGGGGGTATATATCAGTTGCTGGTGATTTACTGGTTGCAACATCCTCGCCAATTGGAATTGGCAGTGTCAGTGCGCCGATAGTGAACGCAGTAGCGTACAGCCCGAACGGTAAGCGAATCGTAACTGCCAGCGAAAAAATGGCTACGATCTGGGATGCTGATAGTGGTCAAGAGTTGTCTGTGCTGAAGGGTCACTCCAAATATGTAACTTCAGTGGCATGGGGTCCGGATAGCAAGCGAGTCGCAATCGCCAGCGAGGACAAAACTGCTAGAGTCTGGGATGCTGACNGTGGCCAAGAGCTATTCGTGCTAGAAGGCCATACCGAAGCAGTTAACTCAGTGACGTGGAGTCCAGACGGTAAGCAAATAGTAACAACCAGTGAGGACAGAACGGCTAAGGTCTGGGATGCACAAACTATAAGTTTGTCTAACACAAGGGAACTATATAACCTTATCGGTTACATAAACGAGGTTAGTGCTGTTGCCTCTACAACAGATAACAAATGGGTCGTAACAGGCACGGGAACGGTTAAAGAGTATCTTTCGAAACAAGCGGTCGCATACAGCCCTGACGGAAAGCGGATAGCTATGGTATTCGGAGATCGAACCATAAAGATTTTAGATGTTAGCGATGGCCAAGAATTATTTTCATGTATTGGGCACTCAGGTGATGTTGCCTCGATCGCATGGAGTCCGAATGGTAAATTGCTGGCTTCAGCTAGCGGAGATGAGACGGCCAAGGTTTGGGATGCTCAAACCGAAAGTGTCAGTAGAGGTCAACACCTCTTTTCGTGTGTTGGCCATGCGGATAAACTAACCTCCATCGCGTGGAGTCCGGATGGAACAAAAATCGTAACAGCCAGTGAAGACGAAACAGCCAAGGTTTGGGATGCTCAAACCGAAAGTGTCAGTAGAGGCCAACTTCTCTTTTCGTATATTGGTCATACGGATGAGCTAACTTCCATCGCGTGGAGCCCAGATGGCAAACGAATTATAACAGCCAGTCTGGATAAAACAACCAGATGCTGGGATACCGACGGCGGCAAGGAGCTATTCAATCTAACTGGACAGGTAAAGGATATCGCGGGCAATGTACCCTTTTCTTCGGCTAGCAGAACGTTGCTGGCGTTGAATCGTTATACAGGTGAAATTCTATGGTCAAAACAGGCTAAACACGGTTTTAGACACAACGCGATTGCTGTTGGAAACAACAAAATTTTCTGTTTGGACAAAATGTCTGAGCAAAAAACAGCTNGGCTGAAACGCCGGGGGATCGTCAACCCGGAAATTCCTGTCTTGTACGCTTTCGATCTTGAAACGGGGAAAACGATCTGGTCAAACGCAGACAACATTTTCGGCACTTGGTTAAGTTATTCGGTGGAACATGACGTGGTAATCGAAGCAACCAGACACTCAGGTGACAGTGCGGAAGACGAGCACGAACCTAGTTATTTCGGAAAAATCACCGCTTATCGTGGTTCGGATGGGAAAGTATTATGGTTTCATGACCAGAAAGAGGGAGCCTATTATGGTCCTGTGATTCTACACCACGATATGGTTATTACACAATCGGGAGGTGGCAGCAACTCTGGGTATCCGATAACAAAAGCCCTCAACATTTTTACTGGAGAACATGTTACACGAATACATCCTTTAACCAAAGAAACAATCCCTTGGCAGTGGCTCCGTTTTAAAGGATGTAATACTGCCATTGCCAGTGAAAACCTGATGACTTTCCGTTCCGGATCGGCATCTTTCGTTGACCTGGCAAAAGGCCAAGGGACCTCAAATCTGGGTGGATTCCGAGCCGGTTGTACCTCGAATTTGATGCCAGCTAATGGTGTGTTAAGCGCACCAGACTACACACGCACCTGTACCTGTAGCTATCAAAATCAGGCTTCATTGGCTATGGTTCACACACCTGAAGGTGAAGCCTGGAGTTTTGATTACTATCCTAACGTGGATAAAGCCACGCCTGTAACGCATGTGGGACTTAATTTAGGTGCGCCAGGAAACCGCTTCGGGGAAAATGGAGTCTTGTGGATAGAGTATCCAAGTATTGGCGGTGTTTCGCCCGACATTCCGGTTCGGACGGTGAGTCAGAATCCAAAATGGTTTCATCATCACCAATCGAAAGTCGCAGGCGAGTTTAACTGGGTAACGGCCTCTGGAATAGAAGGTATCCGCGAAGTCTGGATACATCCGTTTATTCAGCCGGGGAATATTGATCAACCCGTTAGTTTGAACAAACAGGGCATTCCGGCTGGTTCCAGAACCCAAAAAACCACGCTTGGTCTTATCCTCAAAGAGCAAGGATTCCTAAAGAACCGGAGCCGATGGAAGATCTGGTCCGACGACGAAATTCTAGGGAGTTTTCAAGAACCTCGAGCCTACACCGTGAGTCTGTTTTTTGCCGAAACAACTGGTCTTGATGCCGGTGAACGTGTATTTGATGTCTATCTTCAAGACAAGCTGGTTTTGAAAAGTTTTGACGCCATGCAAGAAAGCGGGAATAGAAATCTCAGCATAGTTAAAACCTTCAAAAACATTCAAATCAAGAGTGCTCTTAAAATTTCGTTTTCACCTGTCAAAGGCCAACCGATTCTGTGCGGCGTCGAGATTATATCAGATGAATTGAAATAAATTACCAGTGTGCCTTGGATANGAGATAGCGGTAGGTTGTGGTAAATTCTTTGTTAAAACGGATATGAAGTTGAACCAAACGATCTTTTTTTCAGATGATGAACTGGTGGTGTATCAGCAGTCAATAACAGACACTATATGATTTAGATTTTAGAACTAATTCTAATGCCACTATTCTATTAGAGTGTGATAGAATCAAGTTTAATAAAAGGATCATCATCTGAAGTCAAAGATTGTGGAGGCCAATTTTCTTCTGGTGGCCGCGTTGCAGATTTGGAAAAATATAGGATCAGCTAAAATTGAAAATCACCAATATTGAACCGATTATTGTTAACGTCCCCTATAAACACCGGGAAACCAGTACCCGAGTGCAACGGGATGGTGTTACGGCTGTACTGGTCAAAATTACCACCGATGCTGGGATTGTCGGTTGGGGGGAGAGTTGCCCTGGTCCAAATGTGGAGAGCATCTACCAGATTATCGTATCCATTATACCGGTTTTTACCGGACGGAATCCGGTCGACCGTGAAGCGATAGCACAGGATTTTTTCTCTACCGCTCACTGGTTTCACCGGGAAATGTCGGGAAATTTTGCTTTTGCTGGCATCGATATGGCCCTATGGGACATCTTTGGTAAGGCCTGCGGTCAGCCAGTCTACAACCTTTTTGGTGGTCTCTATCGTCAATCGGTAAATTACTTCTACTACCTGGCTTATGGTGATGCCGATTCGGTTACCTCTCAGGCTAAGCGTGGTCTGGAAATGGGTTATACCGTTTTCTATATCAAGGTGGGTCTTAATTTGGAAGCGGAACTCTCGATGATTGCCGCCTTGCGGGAAACCATTGGCCCAAGCTGCAAAATTCGGATTGATGCCAATGGCGTTTGGTCTGTTAATCAGGCAGTCCGCTACCTGAACCAATTTGATCGTTATCAGATAGATTTTGCCGAACAGCCGGTTTGGCCGGATCCAATTCGCAATATGGTCGAGGTCCGAAACCGAACACCCGTTGCCCTGGCCGCCAACGAAGGGTTATGGCGAGTGAGTGATGTCTATGAAGTTGTTCGCCAACGCGCGGCTGATGTTCTGTGTTTTAGTAGCAACTGGGTTGGGACACTGACCCAGTTTCATCGCTTAAGTTATCTGGCACATTTGGAAGGATTGCATGTTTGTCGTCATACGCACGGTGAGTTGGGATTGATGGCCGCTGCTTCCCATCAAGTTTGCCTTTCCCTGCCAAATCTAGTGGATGGGAATCAACAAACCGCTGGAATGATGCAGGATGATATCCTGACTGAGCCCCTTCCTATAGCCAATAGCCCTGACTGGGAGACACCGCAAGGTGTTGGCCTGTGTGTCTCCGTCGATGAGGAAAAAGTAAAGAAATACCATCGCCTGTATGAAAAACAGGGGCAGTTTTTACCGTATCAACCCTCTATGTTTGTTACCGAACCCCAGTTCTGAGGTCAATAATTATTTTTTACCTGCTTCTAATTGAATGCAGAATCAAAACCGAAAACATCAAATCAAC
Organism: Candidatus Poribacteria bacterium; assembly: GCA_002729415.1. Taxonomy (GTDB): domain Bacteria; phylum Poribacteria; class WGA-4E; order WGA-4E; family UBA9662; genus UBA9662. The sequence goes on from PBXZ01000209.1 coordinate 9,991, forward strand.
TCAAGAAATTAAGAGGGTATCATGGCTCCGATGAGCTTGCCACCGCATGCTGGCATCACAGATGTGAAGGTCGTCTCGATGACGATACCGACGGGCTAGAGAGATTGGTAAGTTGAAGATGCCAGGGAGTTCCTGAAGACGCACAATATCCGGTTAGGAGAGTTCAATGGATTCCATTCAGGATTGGGGCCGATGTTGCGGAGGAACATCAAGCGACAGTAGAATACTACACCCGTTAATTATGGCATGCAGAAACGGCAGTGAAGCAGAGAACTGCTCCCACTCTTTGACAGATTTTCCATTCTATTTTCTCGACACTTCATATCTATTCTAACTTAATGACATTGAGTAGCTACTAATTTGGTATGTTTGCTTATTTATACAATTACCAATAACAATAAGGAGTAAAAGCGGATGGAGTTTCCTAAGATCTCAACGACCACTTTGTTGGACCAACTTACGCCACCCACAGGAAAGGTCCATATGGTACTCGATACCGATACTTTTAACGAGATTGATGATCAGTTTGCAGTTGTTCAGGCGATTTTGTCGCCAGACAGTCTGGACCTGAAAGCAATTTATGCGACCCCCTTTCACAACAAGAATTCCGATAGTGCTGGGGATGGGATGGAGAAACCCCCCTACCCCTGTACTCGG
>PBXZ01000210.1:0-8468 GCA_002729415.1 Candidatus Poribacteria bacterium
AAATACACTCAAATTAAACGTCATTAACTGACTGTTAAAAAAAATTCTCTTAAATTTCAGTTATTTAGTACCTGCTCAATGTGGGCTAAGGGATTTACCGTCAATTAAAGCTTCGGGTAGTGCCGTTCACAGACCCTCTTCAGCTTCAGGATTGATCCCTCCGCTTGCACCTGAAAGTCTGGACACGTCAGGTTCCAGAGGATGGGCAACAGTTTACTTGTAAAGGAACCATGCCATTTTCCGCTGGAGACCTTGCAGCCTTTGCTGGATTTGCAGGTTACAGGCTCCAGAGACTCCTGGATCAGGACTTCATTGCGAGTGTTCTGACAGTCACGGTCTTCGTCAATCCAGTGACGGTAGTTTTTGCGGTTGTACTTCGGGCAGGCCGAAAGCTGAAGGGAGACTAAGAGAAGAAGAATGAAGGAGAGTAGAGACCTCGTCACCTTCATGACTATTCAAATTTGGCTCATGTCGGCAAATAGGTGAAGCGATGACACCTAGGAAGGTAGCGCCGGGTGGCGCACCGGCGCTTGCGCCTGCAAAGACCGCTTATCAGGGCGTGAGCACGGGTGTACCGCCCCGTGCTACCAGATCGCATTTCACCTGTTTCCCGACATGAGCCAAAACATTAATGCCAGAATATCATGTTTAATCATATAATCAAAGGCCTGACCCCTATTGTGTCAAATAAATTCCAAGGATTTTAGATCTAGGCAGAAATGGCGATTACTTTCCGTTCGGCAATGGTGATTTCGCTTATTCACGCGCTTTGGGGGGGAAATCCGGTGGCAGTCAAATTCGGACTCCAGGTATTTCCTCCGTTGTGGAGCGGTTTCCTTCGTTTTTCCATCGCCATTCTCTGCATTCTTGTTTGGGCCCGGTTCAAGGGTATTCCAATGATGCTGAAGCGTGAGGAACTGAGGCCTTTTTCCATCCTCAGTTTCATTTTTTTCATACAGATCTGGCTCATGAATGCCGGTTTTGAACTTTCTTCAGGAGTCATTTCGTCGGTCCTGATTTCGACGTTTCCACTGTTTGCCGCTTTTTTCTCGCACTTAATGATCAAGGGAGACCAGTTGACCCTGTTGCGCACATTGGGGTTGGCGATCGCGTTTTCGGGAACAAGCCTGATCGTAATGCGTCGTGGAGGACTCAGTGTTGAGGAATTTTCGGCGTGGGGAGCAGCGATCGTCCTGGTTAGTGCCATGCTGCTTGGATTACGGCTGATCCTCTCCGCTCAGATGGTGAGGCAAACCGAGCCAACAAGGGTGGTGGTCTGGATGATGATTCTTGCCCTCTGGGCCTTCATGCTGGGAGGGCTGATCTTCGAGGAAATCAGATGGGAAAACCTGGACTGGCCGCCCCTCGTGGGGATCCTCTACCAGGGGGTGGTGATCGCCGGATTCGGGTTCATGGCCATGGGGTTGATCTATAAATTCTACAGCCCGACCCTGGTATCAAGTTTCGGCTTCATTGCCCCGGTCTGCGGCGTGCTGCTCTCCGCCTGGCTGCTCCAGGAACCCCTCACCTGGAGCATCGCCATTGGTACTGTCTGCGTTGGTGTCGGACTCGTCCTGATTGCCATTTCAAAAGTCTGAACTGGCTGAAAATCCATTCGTCTATCCACTGTTTCAGGAAAATATTCTAAAAACTCTTCTCCCTCGTCCACAACTTTTTGCTGGATCTTCACCCTTTTCATTCTGCACGAAGTCGCATAATCCATGGGAAGGTTTTTAATGAGTCAGGTGTCATAAGGGCGTGAGCACGGGTGTACCGCCCCGTGCTACCAGATCGCATTTCACCTGTTTCCCGACATGAGCCTCAAATTTATTGTTTGACTCCATCTGAGTTGAACTTCACAAGAAAGAGGTCACTCTCCCCTGAGTTGGTATTCCCGTTCAATCCCCCTTTAGTTTCACCTGTTACATAGATGTTGTCCCAAGAGTCCACCGCAACACCACGACCGAAATCACCTGAAGAAGTTCCAAATTACTGGGTCCACTGTTTGGTTCCACTTGAGCTGTATTCCACGAGAAAGAGGTTCCAACCCCTCGAATTCGCCCGCTATTCCGTCCATTTGATCCGAGCCTGAAGAACNACTCCAATCTCCANCCATCCGAGTTCAGAGTTGCAACTTGTTTGTTGGCATCAACTGCANCCGGGNCAGGNCACAGTCTGACAGAAAATTAAAAATAAGCATCCTGCTAATGCGTCTAGGAGCTTTCAGCAACAACGAAGGGAGAGATCTTGAGAGGCAGGCTGCGGTTGTTGGAGGAATCGGTGAGAGTCAGAGAACAGTCGTCGTAGGCTCCGGGTTCGTTGGTCAGCAGGGCGATGTGGTTGACCCCCGCAACCGCCCTGTTGACGTTGCCTTTGCACTTTCCGCTGAAGTTGAGGGTTCCGGACTTGGAGGTTTTGAACGAGTAGCTCGGCCGGTCAGTGGATATCTTTTCCGGTACAGGCTTGATCTCTGCGAGAACAGGTGGTGTGGCATCGATCCGGATCGTGCCTAGGGCCAGGGGTTCACTGGTGTTCCCAGAGGCATCCCTCAGAGTCAGTTCACAGTCGCTGAACTGTCCGTCACCTGGAAAGCGGATGAGAACCTTGTTCTGCCCCTCAGTGATTTGCTGTGGGGGTCCACTGCAATTGCCGTCATGGGCGAGCGTTCCCGGTTCACTTGCGTGGAGACTCATTGCCGCAGTCCTGCCCACGACCCTCGGGGTCACCCCCATTCCGGCAGTGAGTTCTGGTGCCGTGAAATCCACCGTGAATGCCGGAACCTGCAGGGGTGCGCTTGTGTTGCCCGACGCATCGGTCACCTGAAGGACACAGTCATCGTAGGTTCCTTCAACCATGGCGACAAATTTGATGTGGTGATCTCCCATGAGTGCATTCGTGGTTGATCCGATGCAACTGCCTGAATAACGGATCTTCCCGGGTTCCGAACTCCTGAATCCAAATGAAATGATGTTGCTTCCATCCAGAGGCGGGGTCTCGATGAGGGATAGAACAGGGGGGGAAGTGTCGTTCAAAATGGAGGATGAAACTGGCTGGTTCAAGTTTCCTGTTTTTGCCAAGTCACGATGTTCAGATTCCTTGTGTGTTTCTGGACTGCATGCCGTCACCAGAAAAATCATGAAACTTACTGAACTGATCAACCACGGTTTCCAGAACATTTTCACCTCCAAGAAATCAAGACTTAAATCAAATTTGCTCATTGTTGAAAATTCAGATGGTTTCTTTCTTCCTGAAAACAATACCCGGATTTTTGCCAAGCCAAATGGTTCAACTGCATTCTCACTGCTTGTTGCCGGAAGAGTTGTACTTCACCACAAAGAAGTCTGAACCTCCCATCTTGGTGTTCCCGTCGAGGTCTCCTTCGGTTCTCCCCGTCACGTAGATGTTGTCCGAGGAATCCACCGTCACTCCTTGCCCACGGTCATATACAGAGGTCCCCAATTGTTTCGTCCACTGTTTGACTTCGCGCTCCATTTAAAAGGATGTGATGGATTTCTAACTCAACAGTTTTTACGTCTCTCGCCTTCGGTAGATGATTCTTTCGGAGGGGAGGATTGCGTTTTCTCGGTTAGTGTTTATTTATTTTTGTGCTTCTTTTCTCACCCATGCGCCTTGCTCTGTTTCCAGGAAACTCTTGAATCGAGGTACATCTATTGACTGAATGAAACGAGCCGCTGAAATCCGTACATGCGCATTTTGGTGATTCAATAAACGAGCGGCTAACTCTTTTACTCTCTTTGGCTGAGTTTTGGTAAAACCTCGTTTCAATGCCTCAAATCCACGGCGTGCCATAGGTGCAAATGATTTATCTGCGGTACTCTCCAAAAAAGTAGCTACGTTTTCTGTGGGAAACAGTGACAACGCCTCAAGTGCTCGAAATCGCAAATAGTTGATTAATAATTTGTCTTCGGCAATTTCTATCAAAACTCTGTCTGTTCCCTCTCCCAGACGCTGAAATACCTCAACGTCCAGACTCCAATGTCGTCCTTCTAGCAGCTCCATAACTTGAGATTTTTCCGGAGCGGCAACTGCGATTCCTGTTAAATAACTGAATAAAGCACAAATGATAAATACATACTTCATGATACTCCTTTTCCCGGTGATAGTTGTTCCTGAATATTCATTTATATTACTATCCGTCTGTATCTGTGTCAGTACTGGTGCTATTATCTCAAATTGTTTTTGATTCAGCATCGCAGCCGACAACGAGCAATAAGATTGAGATTATTACAAATCTTTTCAACATCATTTTGTACGTAATGACCTCAAGTATTTTTTAAGTGGTTCCTTTTCCGTGCTATCAAGTGTTTGAAGAAGTTTTTGGTATCTATTGAATGCCTTCTGGTCTTCACCGGTTAATCTACTATTCCGATGTAAAGATTTAACTTGAATCATTTCTTGTTCCTTCTCCCTCATTATTTTATCAACTGATTTTTCATTAAGAGTCCTGTAAGACCTCGGAGTTCCATAAACTTTTAATCCAGTCATTGCAAAACAACTACTCCAAGATTGACTGGACTTGCTATATTGATAATAACAACCACTAGTTATTCCAGAATTTGACGAATTCATTGTAAAAACATAATATTGACTAATAATACTGCTACTATCATCAAGAATGTCCCATGTCCCATCTGAAGTTGAATAAGTTCCAGTAATTACATTATCATATTCATTTGTTCCATAATTATAATAATTATAATCACTTGTTCTTCTGTTCGAAATAGAACTCATTAAGGCGTAATTGTTCCAAGTAGATATTAGCGTATATGTAAATTTCCAGTACCCAATACTTCTTGCAGCAATAGTGTAGTAAGTGTTTTCACTTGTTGAATTTGTCCAAAATGGGTTGCATGCTGAAGTTAATACTGCTGGGACATAAGTTGCAGAATCAAGAAGAATGTTGCTCCCTGAAGTAGTCACGGTATTATAAGAACCATCCCACCATGTCAGTCTTGTATTTGAACTACTATAAGAGCCCTGAACTGCATAAGTGTAATCGCTTACAAGGCACCCATAAATAAAACTATCACTTTTCCAATCCAATGCGATAGTGTTGTCGCTATATTTTACCCAAGCACTAACATAGGAAAAAGCAGTTGTGAACCCACTTGATGTCTCATATTGACTACTCAAATAATTCCCAGAAAAATCCTTTACTCCAGTGGCCACTCTGATCTTATATGTAGTTGATGAAGACAAACTTGAAGAAGGTGTGACTGAAAAAGTCTTATAAGAATTTGATTCTGATGGTGATGACGACATCTGGACACATGTACTGAAATTGTTAGATGATAATTGAATGGTTCCGGAACAAGAAGTCCCAGATGAGTTAGTGGTGACCGAAGTGGTATCTATTGGCTCGGAGAAAGTCACTGAGATGGATGAAGATAATGATACTGATGTGGTTCCATTTGATGGGCTGGTGGATGCTACAGTGGGGGAGGTGGTGTCTGGATTTGTGTCTATATTTGCAATTGGTGAATACTTCAAAACGTATTGCTGATAACTGGATAATGTATCATTTTTTTTCCCGGCAGCTTGTGATGATGATGACCAAGTAGTCCAGAACATTAAATTTTCTGCTCCATACCCATCGCATTCTTCTGCAGATACTGTCCCACTGCTGTTACTATCACGGCTAATTGCACATTCTGGAGTGTCTGACAAAATATCAAAACTAGTTCCTCCTCTTTCAGATGTATGGAACAATCCAAGCAGGTGCCCCATTTCATGAGCAGCGGTTTCACCGAGCAGTTGTGAGTTTAGTGTGCTTCCAGTTGCATGAGGAGTGAGAAAGTTCAACACTCCATTCCAAGAATTTGCNATCTTCATTGATCCCGGTATTCCTGCAGCAACACCTAAATAACTCCCGGACGACTGGTCTTCAACAAAAAATAAATTCACAGCATCTGTAGACCCCTGTGAAACAAGAGCGGAAGTTGTTGAATCAGTAAATGTATCAGATACTGAGGCATATTGACTGTCACTAATTGTGATTGTGCTTTTTATATTAAGAGTGATTCCATTTTTTGCATATATAACGAACATTACACTCAATGCCTCTGAAATATCACTGGCCGTCCAAGTTGTTCCAGTGATATAGGGTTGAATGTCTATGATTGCATTAGAAGGAGTAGTACCACTACGCATGATTAGTTTTACCCGATCGTTAGGGTAGTTTTTAAATGTCCATGTTCCAGCTTTTGCACTGAAGCTAGGGGACTGTGGGACCAGAACATTGGCATATCCATAGCGTCCCGTACTTCCGGATACTTTATTATATAATGCTGAATAAGAACTTAAGATATTCGTTCCATCAGGATCAGTAAGAGAATAAAACCCAACCAGTGAATTGTTATCTAGGAAAGTGGATAACAGAAAAGAAATACCATTGTTAGGTACTACAAAAGATCCGGCAAGATATCCGTCGTTTCCGAAGGTTTGAGCGACTTCTACCGGTGTTATTGCTCTTTGATCTACAACAAATGACGTTAATGTAATTGTATTACTTACATTCCCAGAAGAATCAGTAACTGTAATTGTACAGTCAGAATAAGTTCCATCACTCAAAGCAACAAGGGTTATTGTGTTGTTTCCACTAGTTGCAGAGATTGTTCCTGATGAACAGGAACCTCCATAGATGATGGTTCCTACTTCGGTTGATGCAAAAGTGTAATTTGGTGTGGAGTCACTGGTTGGCGTAGTTACAGCCGTTATCAGGGATATGTATGGTGCAGTTGTATCCACCACAAATGTATTCACACTCAATGCACTGCTGGCATTTCCTGCAGAATCTGTAACGGTGATGGTGCAGTTGCTATAGGTCTCTGCACTCAGTGTGTTGAATGCAATGCTATTGCTGCCTGAAGAAGCAGAGGTTGTAGAACTGCTGCAGCTTCCCCCGTAGCTTATAGTTCCTGCTTCGTTTGAACTGAATACGTAACTTGGGGTGGTGTCATTGGTCGGGGTGGTGACTGCCGTCACCTGAGCCACAGTCGGTGCAGTGGTATCAACGGTGAATGAACTGACCGCAAGTGTTTTACTCTGATTGCTGGCATTGTCCGTCACCCTGACGGTGCAGTTGCTGTAGGTTCCGTCAGCCAGGGCATTGAAAGTGATGGTGATGTTGTCTGCAGCGGCAGATGTGGTCGAACTGCTGCAGTTCCCGCCATAGGTGACAGTTCCGGCCTTGGAAGAGTTGAAGGTATAACTGGGTGTATTGTCTTTTGTCGGGGTGGTGACTGCAGTAAGCTCAGTGAGCATTGAGGGCTGCTTCAACTTACCCTTGTCGGCCCCGGTGGTGACACTGTTGGTGATGCTTGAGGGGATGTTGTTGGGGTCAAACCCGGTCATGCTGATGCTGCTGAGCGCACTTGTGGTCGAGGAGGTGATGTTCGAGGTCAGACTTGTGAGGTTGTCGGAGGAGTAACCCGTCATCGAGATGTTCGCAAGGGCACCTGTTGCCCCTGATGTGACCTTCTCCACCATTGCAGAAAGGTTGTCCGAGGAGAATCCCGTCATCGAAATGTTGCCGAGAGCCGCAGTGGCTCCCGATGTGACTTTTTTGACCATTGAGGAGAGATCCGCAGCGTCATAGCCCGTCATGCTGATGTCTCCCAGCGCACCGGTCGCCCCGGCGGTCACCTTCTCTATCATGCCGGTGAGGTCGGCGGCGTCGTATCCGGTCATGCTGATGCTCCCGAGCGCACCAGTCGCCCCTGCCGTGACCTTCTCCACCATCGAGGCGAGGTCATCCGAGGAGTAACCCGTCATCTCGATGTTTCCCAGAGCGGAGGTTGCCCCTGCAGTGACCTTCTCCACCATCGCGGTGAGATTGTCCGAGGAGTAGCCCGTCATCTCGATGTTCCCCAGAGCGGAGGTTGCCCCGGATGTGACTTTCTCCACCAGAGTCGAGAGCTTGCTGGAGTCGTAACCACTGATGCTGATGTCGTCAAGCGCCCCCGTTGCCCCGGAGGTGATGCCCTCCACCACACCGGCGAGATCGCTGACGCTGATACCATTGACATTCCCTAGTGCCCCTGTTGCCCCGGAGGTGATTTTCTCTACGGCGCCGCTCAGCTCTGAAACTTGCAGCCCACCGTCATCAAGGCTGCCGACCAGGGTTCCCACCAAAGCACTGGAGGCCGTTGCAATGTCGCTGGTGCCCAATCCTGCTTCATCGAGTTGGCTAATCGAGGTTTCCGCGACCTTCGAGAGGGCTGTCTCCAGTGGAGTCGATCCACTGGCAGAAGATCCAGAGGGCAGGTAGGCATCACGACCGCTGAGAGACTTGGTCATGCTGAAAACAATGACCTGAATGACCTTGATCGTCTCAGAGGAGGAGAGTCCCATGTCAGAGAGGCTTCCTTGCGCACCCTCGATAATTTTTGGAAGAAGCTCAATGAGGTCTGCAGAGTCGGTCATCCCTGCATTCTGAACCGCTGTGG
>PBXZ01000211.1:0-18755 GCA_002729415.1 Candidatus Poribacteria bacterium
TGCCGCCAATCCGATTTCGCCAAGAAGGCCGATCCGCTCAGTCTTGTGACCGTTGGCGGCAAGGTTGATGGTCATCCCGTCGATACCCGTGTCCATACACGCCTGGAGTTTTTCACCGACGGTGTCGGGATCGCCGTAGATCAGGATCATCTTGGCCATCTCGATGACCTCATCGGACCATCCCTTTGCTGCTCCAACCTCGCGCAAGTCCGATTCCGCCTCTTCCATGGTTGGAGCAACACAGACCATCTGCAGCTTTGTAACCACGATCTCTGATCGGTCGCGACCTAGACGTTCACAATGCTCCTCAAGAACCTCGAGCTTGTGTGGAATCTCGGTGATCGGACCGCTCGAGAGGTTGGACTCATCGGCGTACTCGGCGACCATCCGCAGCGTCTTTTTCTCACCACTACCTCCGATCATGATCGGAATACGGGAAACAGGCAGCGGGGAGTTGACCGCTTCGGAGACCTGGTAGTGCTTCCCCGCGAGACTCACCTTTCCCCCGCGAAGCATCGGAATCACAATCCGTAGTGCCTCTTCGAGCTTCTCGAACCGGTCGGTGAACGTACCGAACTCAAAGCCAAGGGAGTCATGTTCGAGTTGGAACCAACCGGCACCAATCCCCAACGTCGCCCTACCCGACGATACGTGATCGAGAGCGGTCACCGTCTTGGCCAGGAGGGTGGGATGCCGGTATGTGTTACCGGTCACCAACGCCGCGAGACGGACTGTCTCGGTGTGCTGAGCAAGTGCCGACAGGACCGAATAGCACTCGAACATTGGCTCTTCCGGGGCTCCAATTCCCGGGAGCTGGTAAAGGTGATCCATAACGAAAACCCGATCGAAACCGGCAGCTTCTGCCGCCCTGGCCTGGGCTACAACCGAGTCGAAAATACCCGCCTCCGGGATATCCGGGTAGGTGAAGTTCGGGACCTGGTAGCCAAGCCGGGTCATGGATGGTTCCTTTGGGTCGCTTCGATCGTTATTGGTCGGTCACTCAACCAACTCTGGGACAGTGGTCGAAACCTGCCGAGCCGATTTCAATAACCTACCGAGGCCCCTTGGTAGCGGGGGCAGGATTTGAACCTGCGACCTTCGGGTTATGAGCCCGACGAGCTACCAGACTGCTCCACCCCGCAGCGAGGAGGCTAACGGTCGGCGCGGGCGGCTCCTACCCGACAACGACGTCGCTCAGGTCCTTTGGGTGGTTGGTGATCTGCTCGTAGCCGTCGTCGGTGACGATGAAGCTGTCACCCACCTGTGCTCGGAAGGTCCCCGACACGCTGACCGATCCATCGACGGCCAGCACCATGCCCGGCTCTAGGACCGTCGTGTCGCCGAACACCAACTCGGGCTTCTCCAGGTAGCTGTAGCCGGTGGCCCGGCCACAGCGGAACGGGTAGTCAAAGCCAGCATCGCTGATCACCTCTGCGTAGGCCGCATGAACTGAGTCCGCAGTTGCCCCGGGGCGGAGTGCCGAGAGGGCGGCAGCCTGGCTGGCGAGGGCCACCTGGTAGACGTCGGCCTGCTGGCGGTCCACGACCTCTCCGATCCAGAACGTGCGGTCGAAGCCCAGCTTGAAGCGGTGGAAGTTGGTCATGCCGCAGAAGCAGAGGAACACCGGCTCGCCGTGTCGCATGACCCGGGTCGAGGCCCTGTGATGCGGCTTGGTGATCTCGCTACCCGAGGCCATGATCTGGAGGAAGTGCGTGTTGGGTGACATACAGGTGTCGTCGTAGTGGGCGTCGAGGAGTTCGGCCGCCTTGCGGGTGCCGGCATCTGAGGTCGCGAGAGCCACCTCGAACTCCGGTACGCCTGCGCCAATGGCAGCGCGGCCAGCATCCATCATGGCGTCGGCCACCTGACCGGCATGGCGCGCCAACTGCAGTTCTGCAGGCGACTTGACCATCCGCATGGCCCCAACCACCGGGGTCACATCGGCCAGCCGGCCCTCCTCGACCAGCGTGTCCACAAAGTTGCGTACCAGCGGAGGCATGAGGTCCGGCTCGACTGCCACCTGGTAGGCGCTGGCTAACACCGCCAGCAGTTCCTGGCGCCATTCGTTGCCAAGGCCGTCGTTCCACACGGCGATCCGGTCCACCCGAGCCGCCGCAGCGGCCATGTCAGCCTCCATGTTCGGCGTGATGAGCAGGCTCTCGTCCTGATGCGGTACGACCAGGATGGTCGGTCTCCCGAACTCCATGTGCAGGTAGTCGTAGTAGCCGGTCAGGTAGTAGACGCTGTCATCGTCGGTGATTAGCGCCACGTCGATGCCCTCGTCGGCCAGGCGACGGCGAAACATGTCCATCCGTTCGGTGAACATCAGACAGGCGCCGTCTTCAGCAGCCGCTGACCGACAGGCCGATCGACCGTGCGGCCTCGGCCTGCCGCTGGTCGAAGGTCAGCACGGTCGTCGCCGATCCGGCACGACGTGCGGCAGCCAGGTGGATGGAGTCGAGTGAACGGCAAAGCGTCTTCTCGGCGATGCGGGCCGCCTCGGCACAGACCTGAGCATCAAGTGGGATAACCGCGAAGGCATCAAGGTCCACTACAAAGCGGGCTCTCATCACCTCAAGGTCGTCGGTCAGGATCCTTGTCAGGTTCCGCCTCACCTCGATCGCTGTCAGCGCCGAGGTCACCAACACCGGATCCGAGGCCATGTGAGCCACAGCCTCCGCCGCACCGTCCTCCTTCAGGTAGCGCTTGATCAGTGCACTTGAGTCGACATAGAGGGTCACCGACCACGATCCTCGTCGAGCGCCTCTTGGCTACTCATGGCGGCACGCACCCGAACCGACGGCTGAAGGCCGGTTCGCAGAGGTGGCTGAATCCAGCCCTCGGCGATTCCCCGCTCCACAGCCGAACCGTGGTCGTACGGAACGAGGCGGGCCACGGGGCGACCACGGTCGGTGACCACGACAGCCTCTCCATCGGCCACCCGGCCGAGGTACTCGGACAGCTTCGCCTTCAGTTCACGGATACCGACGTTCATGTAGTCACTATAACAACCTTTTGTGACTACATCAGTGCGGATTCCCCCTCCGCGAGACGGTCAGGCCACTACCGGGTAACCACCAACCTCGGCGGCTGCCAGACGGTCGGCAAGTACCTCGTAGTCAGAGGTGGACCTCACCCGGTAGCCGTACAGGTCAAGAGGTCGACGCACCTCTTCACCCAGCAACGCCACTGCCTCTGACACCGCGGCGTTAACGGTCTCCCGCAACCCGACGTGAGCCCAACCGATAACCAGGGGAGGAGCTGGCATCGGCTCGGTCCACCCGATGATCCTCAGCTCGTCGACCGCGGGTTCATGACTGGTTGCCAGGCTCCAGGCCACCGCGTCGATGGAAGTCAGGTCGGCTCGCCCCTCTGCCACGGCACGGATGGAAGCGCGGTGCGAGCCGGTCTCAACCACCTCGTCGAAGAACCTGCCACCCTCAGCCAGCGGAGCTATCAGGTCGACGAGCGCAGCATGCCCCGACTGCGACTCCCGACCGTTGATCGCCGCACATCTGCCGCGGAAGTCGTCCAGGCCGTCAGCCGGGTCGCCAGCGTGGCACGCGACCACGGACCGGTAGTCGCCCGGCTGACATCCCTCCACCCCGTAGTCGAGCGCCCCGAGCACCTCCACCCTGCCGCGCAACGAGCCCACGACATTCAGGCCACACACCTGGGCGGCCAGCAGGTTCGGCGCAACCCAGAGTTCAGACACGTGATCCGGCCTCCACAGCCCAACTGGCGCGTCCACTCCGACCTGACAGAGGCGCCTGGCGATCGCCGCCCAGAGTGCGTCGACCTCGTCGCGGACCTCGGGCCAGTCGTACATGGGCAGCCCGGCAACCCAGCCGCCAACCGGGGCAGCGGAACGGATCAACAGATCGTCTGTCGGACGAGCGGCACGCCCGGACGGTAGGCGAGATGGTGGTGGCTGGGGGCGTCAAGAATGGCCAGGTGTGCGGCCGAACCGGGGGTGAGTCGACCAACGTCGGTTCGCCGCAGTGCTGTGGCACCGCCGAGGGTTGCCGCCTGGACCGCCTCGTCAATCGTCATGTTCATGTCGCGCACCGCCAGCGCGATGCAGAACGCCATCGAGGTGGTGTAGCTGGACCCCGGGTTGCAGTTCGTGGCCAGCGCCACCGTGGCGCCGGCGTCGATGACCCGCCGGGCATCCGGATACGGCTGACGCGTGGAGAAGTCCGTCGCCGGCAGGAACGTGGCAACCGTGTCGCTCCCGGCGAGCGCCTCGACATCGGCGTCGGCGAGGTAGGTGCAGTGGTCGACGGAGGCGCAGCCTGACTCAACTGCCAACTGCACGCCCGGGCCGTGGTCCAACTGGTTGCCGTGGAGCCGTAGGCCCAGACCGGCCTCCCGGCCGGCATCCAGAACGGCCCGACACTGATCGACGTCAAACGCCCCCTTCTCACAGAAGGCGTCGATCCAACGAGAGTGCGGCGCGCATGCCTCGAGCATCGGACCACAAACCAGGTCGATGTAGTCGTCGGCCCGCCCCTCGAACTCGGTGGGCAGGAGGTGCGCCCCGAGAAATGTGGTTTCCTCGGTGAACTCGGAGGCCAGGCGGAGAATACGGGCCTCGTCGTCGACGTTGAGGCCGTAACCGGACTTGACCTCGACGGTGGTCGTGCCGCCCGCCCGAAGTTCAGCAATTCGACTGGCAGTCAGAGCCCGCAGCTCGTCGCCTGACGCTGTCCTGGTCGCCTCGGTCGTCACGCGGATTCCACCACCGTCATAGGGCTGTCCGGTCATGCGTGCCGTGAACTCCTCGGCCCTGTCGCCAGCAAAGATGAGATGGGTGTGGGAATCCACGAAGCCCGGCAGCACACAGGCACCGTCCACGTCGATCCGCTCGTCGGCCACCTGTCCGGCAGGCCCAACGGACAACACGAGGCCGTCGGCTATCACCACGGAGGCGTCGCGTACGAGGCCCAACGGGCCCTCGCCCAGAGCCGGGTCATTGGTGACGAGCATGCCGATCCGGTCGACAGCCAGCGTCACGAGGTGACCTCCCTCACCGCCTCGGCCAACTCGGAGGCGACATCCACCGACACGTGGACCCTGTCACGCACAACCACCTCGCCAGCAACCACCAGATCCGTGACATCGGCCGCTGAGGCGGCAAACACGATCGACGCCATTGCAGTCTCTGCTTCGGCACCCGCCAGACGCACCGAGTCCAGTGCCACGGTCACCATGTCGGCCAGTGCTCCCGGCTCAAGTATTCCACCACCAGTCCAACCCAGCGACCGGTAGCCGTTGACGGTAGCCATTGCCAGGAGGTCGTCGACCCCGTGGGTGCCACGCTCGAGCGTCGCGAGCCGCTCGTCCAACTCAACCGCCCTCGCCTCCTCGAACATGTCGATGACGGCATGGCTGTCGGATCCCAGGCTGAGTGGGGAACCGGCGGCCGCCAACGCCCCGGAAGGACCGATGCCGTCGGCCAGATCGCGCTCTGTGGTCGGACACATGCAGATGCCGGCCCCTGCTCCACCGAGTAGCCCGATGTCGTCTTCAGTCAGGTGGGTGGCATGCACGGCCGTGAGCCGATCGGTCAGCGCACCCACCGAGGCCAACAGCCCCGTGGGCGTGCATCCGAAGTGGGCCTCGCACTGCTCGTTCTCCTCTGACCGCTCCGAGAGGTGCACGTGCAGGGGTGCCTCCCGGCCTTCAGCCCATGCCGCCACCTCCGCGATCGCCGCCGGATCGACGGCGCGGACCGAGTGCACGGCCGCCCCTATCTGCGCCCGTGGCCCCGGCTGCAGTTCCTCAAGCCGCTGTGCCCAGGCATCCGCCGATCCGTCTCCGAAACGCCTCTGGTCCTCTTCGAGCGGAAGGTACCCGTCTGCCGACAGGCCACCGTGCAGGTAGGAGGCATCCAGCAGGGTGATCCTGATGCCAACATCGGCTGCCGCCGCCAGGATCGCCTCACCCATGGCATTCGGATTTGCGTACGGCGTACCATCGAGCTGGTGGTGGAGGTAGTGGAACTCCCCAACGGCCGACACACCGGATAGTGCCATCTCTCCGTAGGTGGCCCTCGCAAGTGCGTAACAGGTGTCAGGGTCCAGCCGGCGGGCCACCTCATACATCTGCTCCCTCCAGGTCCAGAAGGTGCCGGCCCCTACATGGGTCCGTCCCCGCAGGGCCCGGTGGAAGGCGTGGCTGTGGGTATTGGCAAAGCCGGGAAGGGTGAGGCCCGTAAGTCGCGTGGCGCCCGGTGGTGGTGCGCCCACTCCGGCGACAACGGCGGACACGAAGCCATCAGCAGTATCTATGAGGATGCCGGGTTCCACCTGTCCGCGGCCCAGCCACGCCGCCTCACACCAGTAGGTGCTCACGACCCGACACGCTCCACAAAGGCGGTGATGCGCTCGACGAACTCATCACGGTGGTGGGCCTCGAACTCCTCCCATGTCGACAGGGTCGCCGGATCAACCACCCTGTCCACGAAAAGCACCCCGTCGAGATGGTCGCACTCGTGCTGCCATGTCGCCGCGGTGAGGCCCCTCACAACCTCGTCATGGTGGTTTCCGCTGCGGTCCTCGTAGCGGACCCGAACGTTGACGTAACGCTCCACCTCGCCACGCAGTGGAACCGACAGGCAACCCTCGTTGTTCACGAACACCTCGTTGTCAATAGGCTCGACCACAGGGTTGACGGCCACGGTCAGCGGGATCTGGGGTTTGTAGGGGTACCGGGGATTATCGGTCACCTCAAGCACAGCGACCCTAACTGGTTCACCGATCTGGTTGGCGGCGATGCCGGCACCTCGAGCGTGGCGCATCGTGTCGACCATGTCGTCAATGAGGCCCTGCACCTCGGGTGAGGTGATCTCGTCGTCGGTCAGTCGGCGTGTCGCACTGCGAAGCACCGGGTGGCCGATCGACAGGATCGTGCGTACGGCCACCGGTCAGGTGCCTTCCCTCATGGGAATCCTGACACCCCGCTCGTCGGCGACGTCGGTGGCAAGGTCGTAGCCAGCGTCAGCGTGGCGGATAACCCCCATGCCCGGGTCGTTGGTGAGCACCCTTTCCAACTTGGCAGCAGCAAGGTCGGTGCCGTCGGCCACGCTGACCTGACCGGCATGGATGGACCGCCCGATTCCAACCCCGCCACCGTGGTGGATGCTCACCCACGTGGCACCCGACGAGGTGTTCAGCAGGGCATTCAGCAGCGGCCAGTCGGCAACCGCGTCGGAGCCGTCGAGCATGTCCTCGGTCTCCCGGTACGGGGAGGCGACCGACCCGGAGTCGAGGTGGTCACGGCCTATGACGATGGGTGCCTTCAACTCACCGCTGGCGACCATCTCGTTCAGGCGCAGGCCGAGGCGGTGGCGCTCGCCATAACCAAGCCAGCAGATACGAGCCGGTAGCCCCTGAAAGGAGACACGCTCGCCAGCCAGTCGAATCCACCTGGCGAGGTCCTCGTCGTCGGGGAACTCCTCGAGCACCGCCCTGTCGGTGGCGGCAATGTCGGCCGGGTCGCCTGACAGCGCCACCCAGCGGAACGGTCCCTTCCCCTCGCAGAACAGCGGTCGTATGTAGGCGGGTAGAAAGCCCGGATAGGCGAAGGCCCTGTTATAGCCGCCCAGTTCGGCCTCGGCACGCAGGCTGTTGCCGTAGTCAAATACCTCGGCGCCGGCGTCCATGAAACCGACCATTGCCTCGACGTGGGTGGCCATGGATGCCCGGGCCCGGCGGGTGAACTCGGCCGGGTCGTTGCGGCGGAGTTCCTCGGCTGCCGCCTCGGTGAGGTCGGTGGGGAGGTAGCTGAGAGGGTCGTGCGCCGAGGTCTGGTCGGTGACGATGTCGGCTTCGAGACCGTCGGCCAGCAACCTCGGCAACAGGTCGGCGGCATTGCCGACGAGGCCGACCGATAGAGGCCTACGAGCCGCCTTGGCCTCGAGGCAGCGCTTGACGGCGTCGTCGTAGTCGTCGGCAACCTCGTCGAGGTAGCGGTGTTCGACCCGGCGCTGTGCCCGTTCGGGGTCAACCTCGATACAGAGCGCAACACCGTCGTTCATCGTCACTGCAAGGGGTTGGGCCCCTCCCATGCCGCCGAGACCGGCAGTCACGGTGAGGGTTCCGGCCAGGGTGCTGCCGAAGCGGAGGCGGGCGATCTCGGCAAAGCACTCGTAGGTGCCCTGGAGGATTCCCTGGGTCCCGATGTAGATCCAGGAACCTGCGGTCATCTGGCCGTACATCATGAGGCCTGCGTCCTCGAGGCGCCGGAACTCGTCCCAGTCGGCCCAGTCCGGAACCAGGTTCGAGTTGGCCAACAGCACCCTGGGAGCCCACTCGTGGGTGCGGAACACGCCGACCGGCTTGCCGGACTGCACGATCATGGTCTCGTCGTCGGCAAGCGTCGTGAGGGTGCGAAGCATGGCGTGGTACGCGGGCCACGATCGGGCGGCCCTGCCGGTGCCGCCGTAGACGACAAGGTCGTCGGGACGCTCGGCAACCTCGGGATCCAGGTTGTTCTGGAGCATCCGGAAGGCGGCCTCCTGGCCCCAGCCGCGACAGGTCAGGTCGGTTCCACGCGGTGCACGAATCTGGCTGTCTGGGCTTGTCATCGGGGTTCCTCGGCCTGAACGGGATCTTGTTGCAATGCTGCCCGACTGAACCTAAGTTGTCAACAGACGACATCTTCTTTCATCTAGTGAAATCACTATGACCTCATCCACACTGCACAAGTCCAGATCCGCCGAGCGGGCACTGCACCTGCTCGATACCGTCGTCACGGCCGGAAGTATCAGCCTCGGCGATGCCGCACGGGCCGTCGACCTACCCACCAGCACCGCTCTGCGCCACCTCAGGGCCCTCGAACACGACGGCTACCTGGACCGCGACCCCCACGGCATGTTCAGCGTCGGACCAACCTTCCTCCGCCTGGCCCTCACCTCGCTCCGCGAGGGGCCGGCGGCACACCTCACCACCGCGGCAAGGCCACATCTTGACCGACTGGCCGAGACCACCGGCGAGTCGGCCTACCTGGCGGTGCGCGAGAGGTCGAGGGCCGTGTACATCGCAACTGCCGAGAGCACCAGGGCTATCCGCCACGTGGGCTGGGTCGGAAGAACCGTTCCACTCAGCGGCACCGCCGTGGGAACCACCCTCACCGGCGACGGAGAGGCGACCGTCCTACGAAACACCGGAGGCGTCGAACCCGACGTGGCCGCAGCCGTCGCACCGGTAATGGGCCCGGACGGAACGGTCGTCGCCGCAATCTCGGTGCTTGGACCCTCCTCCCGCCTCGACGACACCTCAACCGACACCGTGACCACCGCCGTGCTGGTAGCGGCCGAGGCCCTAAGCCGCGATCTGCGGGGCCCGACATGACCATCAGGCTGGATGGCCCCGGCGTCACCATCGCCGATGTCGTGGAGGTCGCCCGCAACCACGAACCCGTGGCCCTCACCGACGCTGCCCTTGAGCGCATGGACAGCGCACGAGCCATTGTCGAGACACTCGCCGATGCCGACCCCACCTACGGGGTCTCAACGGGCTTTGGCGCCCTGGCCACCGTGACCATCGCCCCTGAGCGGCGAGCGGACCTTCAGGCCGCACTGGTTCGCTCACACGCCGCAGGCATGGGTCCGCCGGTGGAGCCCGAGGTGGTTCGGGCAATGGTGTTCCTACGGGCACGCACGCTGGCGCTCGGCCACAGCGGTGCCCGGCCGATCGTGGCCGAAGGGCTACTGAACCTCATCAACGCCGGCATTGCCCCGGTGGTTCCCGAGCATGGCTCGCTGGGAGCCAGCGGAGACCTGGCACCCCTGGCCCACGCCGCACTGGCTCTCATCGGCGAAGGCAACGTCGAAGTCGACGGTGCCGTCATTCCGGCCGCCGAGGCGCTGGCAGGTGCCGGCCTGTCAGCACTCACGCTGGCCGACAAGGAGGGCCTCGCCCTGACCAACGGCACCGACGGGATCCTCGGCATGCTCTGCCTGGCCTGCCACGATGCCGGCCACCTGCTCACCCAGGCCGACATCGCCGCAGCAATGACCGTCGAGGGTGTCCTCGCGACCGACCGGGCCTTCGCCGCCGACCTCACCGCGCTGCGTCCACACCCCGGCCAGGCGACCAGCGCAGCCAACCTGCGTGCGCTCCTGGCCGGGTCACCGATCGTGGCCAGCCACCGCACCGACGACCTGCGGGTCCAGGACGCGTACTCAATCCGCTGCACCCCCCAGGTCAACGGAGCGGCACGCGACACCCTTACCTTCACCACCACCACAGCAGAGACAGAGCTGGCATCGGCCATCGACAACCCGATGGTGCTCCCCGACGGCCGCGTCGAGTCCTGCGGCAACTTCCACGGTGCACCACTCGGGTTCGCCGCCGACTTCCTGGCAATAGCCCTGACCGAGGTTGGTGCCATCGCCGAGCGGCGTATCGACAGGGTGCTCGACCACACCAGATCACACGGCCTGCCGCCGTTCCTGGCCGACGACCCGGGTGTCGACAGCGGGATGATGATCGGCCAGTACACGGCTGCTGCGATGTGTGCCGAGAATCGTCGTCTGGCGGGTCCAGCCAGCGTCGACTCTCTCCCCACGTCGGGCATGCAGGAGGACCATGTCTCAATGGCCTGGGGAGCGGTCAGAAAGCTGCGGCGCGTCGTCGACAACCTACGGCGCATTCTGGCCATCGAGCTAACCGTCAGCACCAGAGCGGTTGACCTGCGAAGCCCGCTCCTACCTGCGCCCGGAACCGGGGCTGCGCTGGCGGCGATAAGGACCGTGGCACCCGGGCCCGGGCCCGACCGGTTCCTCTCCCCCGAACTGCAGGCCATCGAGGACCTGCTGGCCTCGGGCGGCCTCCTGGCGGCGGTCAACGAGGAAGTCGGCCAACTCGCCTGAGTGGTATCCGATCAGATACCATTTTGTTAGTATGCAGACATGGAAGCCGCAACGATCCTGAGGTTGGCCCGGACACGGGCAAACCTCAGCCTGCGCTCACTCGGCCGAGCGGCCGGCACCTCCCATGCAACCCTTTCGGCCTACGAGGCCGGCACCAAGACGCCGTCGGTGGCCACCCTCGATCGCATCGTGCGGGCCGCCGGGTTCGCCATGGACGCCACGCTCAGCACCCGAGTGGACATCGGATCAGGATCATCAAAGGGTGAGGAGTTGGAAGCCGTGCTGGACCTGGCGGGAGCCTTTCCAGCAAGACACTCAGCGACCCTGACCTACCCCCCGTTTCCCCAACCGGTTGAAACATGACATCCCTGGTCGATCAGATAGTCGCCATCCACCACGCCCTCGATGAGTCCGAGGTCCCACATGCCTTCGGTGGCGCCCTCGCTCTGGCCTGGTGCACGCAGCGCGCCAGGGCGACGACCGACATCAACCTGAACCTCTTCGTCGGGGTCGACGCTGCCGAGACAGCACTGACCGCCCTCCCGCCCGGGATAACGGTCAGCGACTCCGACCGGGAAGCTATTGCCGCCGACGGCCAGACGCGGCTCTGGTGGGACCACACCCCCGTGGACGTCTTCTTCAGCACCACCGCCTTCCACGCCGACGTCGCCATGCGGGCGCGGACCGAGCAGTTCGGCGGCACTACCGTCCCGTTTCTGGCGTGTCGTGACCTCGCCGTGTTCAAGGCGTTCTTCAACCGCACGAAGGACTGGGCCGACCTCGAGGAAATGGCATCGGCCGGCACCCTCGACAGGGCTGCCGTGCTGGGAGAACTCGTGGTCCTACTTGGCGGCCACGACGAACGGATCGAACGACTCCGGTCCCTCTGATCGTGGCCGGGAGGCAGGCCTAACCCGACCGCCCCAAAGCCGGCCACCGGCATCTGGGCTACCTTCGATGCATGACCGGCGGACTTCTGGATGGCTACGACAGGGGTGGATTCTTTGACGAGGCCATCGGCGCGGATGGCGCGGCCAGACCCGGCCAGGAGAGCCTGGTCGGCTGGTTCGACTCCCTGTCTGCCGATGACCTGCGCTACCACTCGACCCTGCGCGACGATCTGCTCCTGAGCCGGGGAATCACCTTCACCGTCTACGGCGAATCCCAGGGCATTGAACGGACCTGGCCCATGGACCTCTTTCCACGGGTCATTACCGCCGCCGAATGGACGGTCCTCGAACAGGGCCTCGCTCAGAGGGTCAACGCCGTCAACCGCTTCCTGGAGGACCTCTACGTAGGCGAGCAGGCCATCCTCGAGGACGGGGTCGTGCCGCGTTGGCTGGTCATGTCATCGGCAGGCTTCGAGCGCGAGGCCTTCAACGTTGCGGTACCGAACGGCGCCCGCTGCCTCGTCTCCGGTATCGACATCGTGAGGGGAGCCGACGGCCAGTTCCTGGTGCTCGAGGACAACCTGCGCAACCCCTCGGGCGTCAGCTACGTACTGGAGAACCGGGCGACCATGGCCAGGGTGCTGACCGGAGCCTTCGAGGAGATGGCGATCCGCTCGGTCGACCACTACGGCCGATCCCTGCTCGCCGCCCTGAAGCACGCCGCCCCGCCCGCTGCCGGCGACAACCCGATCGTCTGCGTGCTCACGCCCGGCATCTACAACTCCGCCTACTTCGAACACGCATTCCTGGCCCGACAGATGGGCGTCGAACTGGTCGAGGGCCGCGACCTTGTCGTCGACGACCACATCGTGGCGATGCGAACAACCGGTGGCCTGCGCAAGGTCGACGTCATCTACCGGCGCATCGACGACCACTTCCTCGACCCTGCCGTCTTTGACACCGGCTCGACCGTCGGCGTACCCGGCCTCATGGCAGCGGTGCGCGCCGGCACGGTCACCGTGTCAAACGCCGTGGGTAACGGGGTGGCCGACGACAAGGCCGTGTACCCGTACGTACCGGCCATGATCGACTACTACCTGGGAGAAGAGCCGATCCTGCCAAACGCCACCACCTACGTGCTCTGGGACAACGACCAGCGGGCCGCCGCCCTGGAACGGGCCGACGAGCTGGTCTGGAAACCGGTCGCCGAGTCAGGCGGCTACGGCATAGTCATCGGCCCGTCAGCGACCGACGAGGAACTGGCCGGAGTGCACGCGACCGTCGAGGCCGACCCCCGCGGATGGATAGCCCAGGAGGTCGTGCAGCTCAGCCGGGTACCCAGCTGCATCGACGGAGGCCTCGAGGGTCGCCATGTCGACCTGCGTCCCTTCATCCTCACCGGCGAGTCAATCGAGGTGCTCCCGGGTGGTCTGACCCGCGTCGCCATGCGAAAGGGTTCGCTCATAGTGAACTCCTCCCGGGGAGGCGGCTCAAAGGACACCTGGGTGCTCGAAGACCAGGCCACCGGGGCTGCGGGCTGATGCTGGCCAGACACGCCGAGAGCCTCTTCTGGGCCGGCCGCTACCTGGAGCGTGCCGAGGACACCGCCAGGATCCTCGACGCCACCCAGCACGCCACCATCATCAGGCCCAACGCCGCCGAGCAGTGGGGCGACCTGCTCACCGTCCTGCGCATCCACGAGGAGTTCGAGGCAACCGAAAGTGAGGTCGACTGGCGCGGCGTCGGCAACTTCCTCGTCGCAAACCCGGAGAACCCCGGATCAATCGCCTCAGCCGTCCAGACAGCGCGGGAGAACCTGCGAAGCGTCCGGGAGCAGATACCCAGCGAGGTGTGGGAGACCGCCAACCGGTTCCACCTGGAGTTGTCGTCACATGACCTTGCCGCCGACCTTGACGGCGAGCCCTACATCCTCTTCGACCTGGTCAAGACCCACTGCCAGACGGTCTCGGGCGCCATCGAGCAGAACATGCCCAGAAGCGACGGCTACCGGTTCCTCACCATCGGGGTGCTGATCGAGCGGGCGCTGATGACATCGAGGTTGCTGAGCATCAGGTGGGGACACATGGCCGCGGGCACCTTCGAGGATGCAATGCTCACCCTCTCGTCGGTGTCGGCGGCAGAGGCGTTCCGGCGCCGTCACCAGTCAGCAACCGACCCCGTGGCAATCTCGTCGTTCCTATTGCGCGATGCCCTGTTCCCGCGCAGCACCCTCTACTGCCTGTCGCGTGCAGAACTGCTGCTCGACAACCTGGTCGACCGTGTTCCGGGCAGGGGACGGACCGAAACCGTGCTCGGGCGGGTGAGATCCAGCCTTGAGTTCGCCGAACTGGACGAGGGGTCCGTGGACATCCCCGCCTTCTGTGCCGAACTGGACGACGGGATCCGTCAGGTGGCCGACGCCATGGCGCACCAGTACTTCCGCAACGTCGACCAGCTCAGCATCAGGCCCCAGGCCACGGTGGTGTCCATGGGAGGGCACCGATGAGGCTCGACATCTCCAACCGCACGCTCTACCGCTTCGACGNCATTGTCCGGGAGTCCCAGAACGAGGTTCGCACCTGCCCCACCAGCGACACCCACCAACACCTCATCGCCTACCGGCTGAGCCTCGCCCCGGCGAGCCGTTCTCTGGCCTTCTACGACTACTGGGGCACCCGCGTCGACGCCTTCGGCATCCGTGAGCCACACATCTCCATGGAGATCGTCGCCGAGGCGGCCGTCGAGACCAGCGAGGCCGGTCCCCGGCCGGAACCGTGCGGATGGGATGGACTTGCCGACCCCACCTTCAGGGACCTGCACCTCGAGTACCTGGAGCGCACACCTCACGCCGACTGGGGAGACCACCTGACCGAAGCCGGCATGGAGGCACGTGTCGGCGATGACCTGGTTGCCACGGTTGTCGGCATCCACGACCTGGTCCGTGAGCGGATGAACTACGAGACCGGTTCGACCCACATCGGAATCGACGTCGAGAAGGTTCTCTCCGACGGCCACGGGGTGTGCCAGGACTTCGCACACCTGTCGGTCGCAATCTGCCGGAGCCTCGGGGTTCCGGCACGGTACGTGTCGGGCTACCTGTTCACAGCCAGTGACGAAACCGGCGAGGACACCGACAACGACGTGGTCGACGTGGAGACCCACGCATGGTTCGAGGCGGCCATACCGGGGCAGGGCTGGATGGCAATGGACCCCACCAACGGCCGTGAGGTCGGGCCCAGACACGTCAAGATCGGACACGGCCGCGACTACGACGATGTGCCACCGCTGCGGGGTTCGGTGTCGGGTGGGGCAGGCACCGAGGTCGAGACGAGTGTGGAGATTCGCCGTATGGATCCGTCACATCAGGCAACGGTCGTTCAGCCGCCGCTGACCCATACCGACATGGAGTACTCAGGCTTCCAGTCCCAACAGCAACAACAGCAGTAGGACCGGTCAGCCGGCTGAAATACCGCCGTCCACCGGCAGGATGGCACCGGTGATGTAGCGGGCCTCGTCTGACGCCAGGAACAACACCACACCGGCTACCTCGTCGGGCTGGGCCAGGCGCTTCATGGGGATGGTCGCCTCGGCCAGCTGATCAAGGTCGGCTGCGGTGGGTGGCCTGTCGCGTTCGGAGACCAGCATCGGGGTGTCGATGTGCCCGGGAGCCACGGCGTTGATGCGGACGCCCTCGTCAGCGTGGTCGAGTGCCATGGCCCTCGTCATCTGGTGCACGGCTCCCTTGGATGCGCAGTAGGCAAGCACCCCGGCCGCACCAATCCCACCCCAGATGGATCCGAAGTTGACTATCGAGCCAAACCCCCGTGGGACCATATGGCGCACCGCTGCGCGGGACATGTAGAAGACACCGTCCACGTTGACCGACATGACCCGTCGCCAGTCGTCATCGCCGGTACCCGGGGCGGCCGCCCGGTGGATCACTCCCGCTGCGTTGACGAGCACGTCGATACAACCGTGTGTGGACACCACGGTGTCGACCGTGCCGTCACAGAACACCGGGTCACTGACATCTCCGACCACCACCGCAGCCCCTGTCTCATCGGCCACGAGGGCCGCACCGGCCTCGTCCCGATCCAGCAGCGTGACCAGGGCACCAGCCTCGACGAAGGCCCGCACCGTGGCCGCGCCCATGCCCGAGGCCCCACCGGTGACAACGGCGACCTTCCCGGCGAGCGTGCCATCTCTCATTCGTCCCGTCCCTCCAGGGGATCGAAGTTGACGCCCCCATATGTCTGTTCCGTCGGTTGCAACTCCACCCGGGCCACGTTCACGTACCAGGGTGCATCCAGTGCGTACGAGATCGAGGCGGCAACGTCCTCGCTGGCTATCTCGGTGATTCCGATCTCCTTGAACCGGTGCCGCAGGTTCGAGTCGTCTATGGCGGCGTCGTAGAACTCGGTTCGTACCCGCCCGGGACAGATCTCGGTAACCCGCACGCCGGTACCCGCCAACTCCAGGCGCAGGTTGAGAGACATCAGGTGGATTGCCCCCTTGGAGGCCCCGTAGACCCCTGACAGGAGTGGGTAGAGGCCTGCAACCGATCCCACGTTGACGATGTGGCCGCGTCCCCGCTCGATCATCGGTCCGAGAACCGAGCGGACCGCATGCAGCGCCGCTGTCACGTTGGTTCCGATTGTCTGGTCGATGTCGGCCGGGTCTGCATCGGGAAGCGACTGGATGGCCCGACCCACACCGGCGTTGTTGATGAGCACGTCCACCCCGAGCGAGCCGAACAGGTCGTCCATGGCGGCGGTGTCCCTCACGTCGAGGACGTGGGTGATGCACCCTGTGGACTCAGCCAGTGCCTTCAGCCTGTCCTCGCGCCGGGCAACGGCGTGCACCGTCAGGCCACGGGCGCAGAGGTCTGCCACAACAGCAGCCCCGATGCCTGCCGAGGCACCCGTAACCAGTGCGGACCGATAGTCGCTGATAGTCATGGACGACAACCGTAGACCGCCCGGATCACGTAGACCACGAGCCTGCACGGGTGTAACTTCTCGCCCAGCGAACCACCGGGAGGCGGCGTATGCGCGACGAGGCACAGTGCGTGATCGTGGGTGGAGGCGCCATGGGCGTGGGCCTGCTGTACCACCTGGCCCACGAGGGCTGGACCGACACCCTCCTCATAGAAAAGGGAGAGCTCAGCTCCGGCTCAACATGGCACGCCGCAGGCCTCGTCACAAACCTCATCGGCAGCCTCAACATGGCCAAGGTCCACGAGCACGGCGTCAAGCTCTACCAGCAACTCGAGGCCGAGACCGGCCTGTCCACCGGCTGGCACTCCTGTGGATCCATCCGTCTGGCCACCAACCAGGACGAGGTCGACTGGTTCCACTACGTCAAGGGAATGCTCAACTCCATCGACGTCGAGGCACACCTCATCGGCCACGATGACATCCGCCAGAAGCAGCCACTCGTAGACGACCTCTCCGACGTCATGGTCGGACTCTGGACACCCGACGACGGATGGACCGACCCCACCAGCGCGACCAACGCCATGGCAGCAGGTGCCCGCCAACTGGGCTGTGAGATCGCCCGCCACACCCTCGTCACCGACATGAACCAGCTGCCAGACGGTCGCTGGCAGGTCATCACCGAACACGAGGGTGAACGCGACGAGGTGATAGCCGAACACGTCGTGAACGCCGCAGGCCACTACGGCCCCCAGGTGGCGGCGATGGTCGGCATGGAGGTACCGATCGTCTCGATGATCCACCAGTACCTCATCACCGAACCACTCCAAGAGATGGTCGACCTGGACTTCGAACCGCCCGTGCTGCGCGACCCCAGGGCATCGTGTTACTACCGCCGCGAGATCAACGGCCTCCTGGTGGGCCCCTACGAACGGGCGGGCGCACGCACCTACGGAGTAGAGGGCATCGACTGGAACCTCCACTTCCACCTCACACCACCAGATGTGGACGTGCTCGCACCCTGGCTGGAGTTGGCCGCACAACGCATCCCGGTGTTCGGCGAAGCCGGTATCAAGAAGGTGATCAGCGGCCCCATTACCCACACACCCGACGGCGGCTACCTGATGGGCCCGGCACCGGGAATGCGCAACTACTGGATGTGCGTCGGCTCAGCCATCGGGGTCGCCCAGGGCCCCGGCGACGGAAAGTACCTGGCCCAGTGGATGGTGCACGGCCAGACCGAGGTGAACGTCCGCGAAATGGACCCACGCCGGTTCGGACCATGGGCGAGCCTCGACTACACGATCGACAAGTCGACCGACGAATACCACGAGATGTACCAGGTAGCAATGCCCGGCGAATACAGAGACGCCGGGCGGCCCCTGGGAAAGACCCCCATCTGGGCCGAACTGGAGGCCCGCGGCGCCCAGTGGCAGGACGTCTGGGGCTGGGAACGGGTCAGGTACTACGGCCAACCCGAGAAATACTCGTGGCGCCGCTCAAACGCATTCGACCAGGTCGGTGAAGAATGCAGGGGAGTACGCGAACGGGTCGGCATCATCGACCTGACCGCGTTCGCCAAGTTCGAGGTCGCCGGTTCCGACGCCTCGGCCCTGCTGGACCGGTTGTCAGCCAACCGCCTACCCAGCCGGCAGGGCGGCACCCGCCTGGTGCACATGCTCACCGACCTGGGTGGCATCGAGTGCGAGATGACCATCACAAGGCTGGCCGACGACCGCTTCTACCTGAACTCGTCGGTTTCGGGTGAGACCCACGATTTGGACTGGCTCGTACAACACATCCATCCCGGAGAACAGGTGACCGTCACCGACGTGACCGCCAACCTGGGTCTGCTCGCCGTGAGCGGCCCCCGGGCACGCGATGTGCTGGCCGGCCTGACAGACGCCGACCTCGGAAACGACGCGTTCCCCTGGCTGACAGGTCAGGAAATCACCGTCGCCAGCGTGCCCTGTATTGCCCTGAGGGTGTCCTACGTGGGGGAGTTGGGCTGGGAACTGCACCATCCGATCGACAAGATGCCCGAACTCTACG
>PBXZ01000212.1:0-12444 GCA_002729415.1 Candidatus Poribacteria bacterium
GGTTGCAGGTGTCACTCCTACTGTTTATGGCCTAGGAGGTACCGACCCGTTTATGGCACCAATGGCTCTGTCGCTAGGCTACGGGCTAGTCTTTGCGACACCATTAATTCTTTTTTTAGTTCCATGCTCATATATGGTGTATGTTGATATCATTAACAAGTTTCAGCGAAAATCTAAAAACTCATGAAGATGTAATTATTTCGGGTGTATGTAAAGCAATAAACCCAATTTCCTGTTGAATGCGACTCACGTCATACACTGAATGATATTCATTTCCTAGTTGCTCGAAATAAGACAAATCAACATCATCTCCCCACCAATTTCTTAAAATTTCTGCTACAGGTACAGAAGTCCAAGCTTTAGGACCAGTCGCATTCATTATCCTAACCCCCGGTTTATAAGGATTCTCTACCGACATAGTGAATGCCCGAATAGCGTCAGTTAAGTTCATAATCGTAATACCACCAAGACTCCATTCTGTTAAAGGACCGATCTCTCTCAGCGGCGGCATATTGTCATCAGTACACACACTTGACAGTCGCAAATTAATAACATCAATATCTTCGTTCTGTCGATAACAGTATTTGCTAATTTCTTCCATAAAATACTTGGAGATACCGTAACCGCTTCGATCAAGACAAGGATGATCATCAGTGATGGGTAAATAGAGAGGCCGGAACTTTCTGTCTTGAAACCCGACTGCGGCAATGGAACTAGCTAAAACATACTTCTTGCAACCTCGATTTATTAGATATTGTAATAAGCATCGGGTCCCCTCAACGTTAACCAGAATGCATTCACGTTCTGTTACTCCGCCCGTCACAGCTCCCAAATGAACAAGCATGTCAACTTGATAATTGTCAACCCGAGCTAAGTCCTCAAACGAAGCAAAAGTACCCTTTACCCAAGGCAAGTTNAATCCAGGATCTTTTCGGCTCATACATATAACCTGATGGTTCTCTGCCAACCTAAGACTCAGACTTTTACCGATAAAACCACTCGCCCCCGTGATCAATATATTGCTCATGGTACCCTCCTAAACAAAATTTATTTATTAGTTTGTCCAGTTAATTACTACTCCAACAATGTCGGTATTACAATGTCGGTTGATCTCATCAAACATCTCCGGACTATCCCTCCAAGATATTCGATGACTGATACACTGTTCCCACTGGAGTGTGCCCATAGCGATGTTCTTTATCACGGCACGACGACATGGTTGCCAACCATCGTCACAAGGAAAGAACATTTGCAGCCTCCGCCCGTGTGGCGATGAAAAGTCCATCTCGATCGGTTTATTACCATAATGGCCTTGCCACACAAAACTACCAAACTGCCGACAAAGCCTGATAGATAGATCAATACAATCAGGTAAACCAGTACACTCAAAGACGCAATCTGCCCCATCAGAAACAATATTCATAACTTCGGTTTCTACATCTTGATCCTCAGCACAGATCAAGTAATCAGCTCCCATCTTTCGAGCAATCTCTAAGCGTTTAGGTGAAAGATCAACAGCAACAACTGTGCAACCGCGACTCGAGCATGCAGCTACAACCCCTAAACCAATCAGTCCCGTCCCGTGCACTACCACCGTTTGCCCCATTCTTGGATTTGCCATATCTACACCATACAGTGCAACAGCTGGCATAACAAACATAGATGTCGTTTCCATAGATGCTCCGTCAGGAAGGAGTGCTGCACCATGAGTAGTATTAGGATTGAGAATAATATGGGAGCAGTGGGCACCAGAAACACAGCTAACACTCATACCGTCCTTCATTTGCATATATGTGTTACCACGGAAATACACTTGGTCACCAATTTTAAAATTGGTGATCTCTGCACCAACAGATTCCACAACGCCACTGCCCATATATCCAGTACACAAAGGGTATGGCTCCCAAGATATCTTTCCGCGAATCAGCGCAAACTCTGTGCCGATACTAACTCCAGTATAGTGCGTTCTAATTCCAATCTGATCAGGTTCTACCCCCTTGAGCTGAACTGTTTCCATCGTAAATCGCTGATTATTATCACAAATTAGTGCTTGGGCTTCCATTTGCTTCCTCTTAACTGGCTATCNTCAACACAATTACACCACCCCCTAATTGCATTACCTGCTCAGGGCGGTCCTCGCCGAATTTGATCTTTAGCTTATNAACTACTAAGTACATTCTTCGTGGTTATTCATAAAAACATTATAACACCTATGCCNATCCTACTAAAATATCTCCTTTTTTAGATTGAAATTTCAGTAATGGAAGGCGAGGGGTAAATCGATATTGCATCGGCGAGTCTCTTTGTTTTAGTTTGGGGATTGAGATTATCCTTTGCGCTTTTTACCATATATCTTTATAATGAACTCTCCCAGTTTCCCATTAGTAAAACAATACAATAACAAATTTGTAAATAACATTTCCTCGTAGCTTTAATAACAAGACGNAAAGGGAAACAATNTACCATAAGAAACACGGGGAATCTTCCATCCTTCCACAAATTTGGAACACAAAGACATAAAAGAGGGCGAATGTTTATCCTTACCTTTGACATTGAAAGTGCTTATGCACTCAACCCAAGCATAGAATCCGATAATAACTGGGACACTTGGTTGGAAGAAACACTAGCTAGTATTACNCAAATTACTCGGATTCTTAAAAAGCATGAAGTTCCGGCGACTTTCTTTATTGTAGGTAAAGTNATTGAAAGAGCTGGTCAGGACCTTTCAGACTTGCTGAATGATAGCTTTCTGTTTGATATTGGTTCGCATACTTACAGTCATATGGAGATCTTAAGTACCCACTCCGAAGTAATCAATCAATTTAAACGTGAGCTGATCAAAACATCCAAACTTATCCTAAAACACTTCGACAAAGAACCACTTGGATTTTGCGCTCCCGNTGGATTTTACAGAGGATTACGAGGACATCCGGAGCAACTCAGAATTCTATGGGATCATGGTCATAGATTTATTCGCACCGACGGTGTAGGACCACCAGAGCAACCCATGCCAGCTCTTTTTACCCAGCCTTATTGGCATACTCAAGATGGGTTTCCAGACTTGCTTGAGATACCAGCAACCGGATGGCACTGCAACCTCCTATTCAATACGGGAAACCAAAGCGACGGTTGGGAGCCAAGCCCCGGTTTTGTTGACGGAACCATCTTATCAAAATTACCGACAACTATAGAAGAAGGATTTCAGGCACGAAGAAAGGAATTTCANCATGCTATTGATAATAATTTGACCTATGGNCCCGCAATGCATCCTTGGTCGGTTTATCGTTTTGACCCAGAGCTAANACATCTTGAATGGTTGATTGAAATGGCTAAAGACAACAATGTACAGATTGTGAATTGTCAGCAANTATATGATAAACACAAAAAATTGNCAGCGTAATAANAACGTACAAACGAATAATGAATGAAAGGAGGATCAAATGTCATTGCTTCCTATACCAAACGGGTTAGTTGTTTTAACATTCGATGATGGTAATAAATCTGATTTTACTTACGTCGCACCATTGCTGAATCGATACGGATTTGGTGCAACCTTCTACATTACTGAAGGCCTCAATTTTCTTGAGAATAAAGAGTATTATTTAACTTGGGAAGAAGTACATCAACTACATCAATCTGGTTTTGAAATAGGTAATCATACTCGACACCACAAAAATGTAAACAGCCAAACTCAGGAAGAACTCCTCGCCGACCTGAAATATATAGATACCCGTTGCCAACAATATAATATCCCGATCCCGGAAACCTTTTGTTATCCGGGATATAACCACGGCCCGCAAGCTCTAGAGGTGCTAACAAAAAAAGGGATGCGCTTTGCACGGCGTGGNATTTCTCCTGAGTTTCCTCACGAGTCAGAAGGAGGACGTGGTCCCGCTTATGATCCCAACATTCATCACCGACTGCTAATCCCTACTACCGGCGCCTCTGGCCCCAATTGGAGTTTTGATGATTTCGTGTGGGCTGTTGAGCAGGCTAAGGATGAAAAAATAGCAGTATTAACGTTTCACGGAGTGCCTGCTTTGGAACATCCCTGGGTTAACACTTTCCCGGACGATTTTAAAGTGTATATGGATTTCTTGAATGACCATGGATTTACTGTCATTGCTTTGCGAGATCTGTCAAAATACATAGAACTCTAATTTTTCACCAAGGAAGGAATATGATGGAGAAACGATTACTCGGTAGAACGGGGCTTGAAGTCAGTGTATTAGGGATGGGAGGATTATTCGTTTCAAAACTTGGTGAAANTGACCGTGAGCGCTCTTGTCAAGCAGTTAAGCGAGCCTTGGAGTTAGGCGTAAATTATGTAGATACCGCCCCAAGTTATGCTGATAGTGAGGAAGTTCTCGGTCATGCACTAGAGGGAATAACCAAGCCATACTGCCTTTCCACAAAAATTGGAGGAAGACCACAACCCTTTGACCCAAAGAACAGTGACCTGTTGCGAAAATCAGTAGAAGAAAGNCTTCGCCTACTTAAACGCAATACCATCGACGTNTTGATGATTCANGAGCCAGACCGACCTGGTCAATACGATTGGTGGGATAACTATGATGACTTTCATGGACCTGTATGTGATTTTCTAGACCAATTAAAAACCGAAAAAATCATCCGTTTTACTGGATTAGGAGGAACAACAGCCTATCAACTGCCTCACATTATGGCCACTGGCCACTACGATGTGGTATTAACGGCTTTCAATTACAGTTTACTTTGGCGTGAAGCCTTGATTGCCATTCTCCCTGAAGCAAAGAAACAGAACATGGGAATCATTGTCGGGTCACCTCTTCAGCAGGGGGCATTGTCTCGCCGCCACCCGGAAATCAAAACAGGTGCTTGGTGGTTGAGCCCGCAACGCCAAAACCAATTCAAACAGCTTTATGCCTTTTTGGACGACATCCAACTTTCGTTGCCGGAAGTTTCTTTGCGTATGGTGTTATCTAATCCAGATATTTCAACTGTGCTCATGGGTGCAAGATCTGTAGATGAAGTGGAACAAAATGTCGAATCTGTTAACGCAGGGCCTCTACCAACAGATATCTTGGAATCCTTAAGAGAAATTGCTGNCATGGTCCCATTTCGACCATTTGAAGAGCCATTTGGGTTACCATTCGGTCGTTCCTATGCTGGCCCATGGCATGCACGGTAAACATCCCGTTCACTCGTT
Organism: Candidatus Poribacteria bacterium; assembly: GCA_002729415.1. Classification (GTDB taxonomy): domain Bacteria; phylum Poribacteria; class WGA-4E; order WGA-4E; family UBA9662; genus UBA9662. The sequence continues at coordinate 5,189 of PBXZ01000212.1, forward strand.
AATTGGGGGTGTAGTTTATAGCGCGCTAGTCGCTACACTTCGAGCACTCATGCTTTTTCAAGATCAACACTTAACCCTGCCGCTAAGCTAGCCTGAGTAGACATACATAAGTTCTGGATGTCCACTAATTCTGGGATATCAGTCTCCAAATGATAATTTGGATCTGCATAAGGAAATGATCCTACATTCATTATGGCCATTGGAAACCCAGCTTTGATGAACGAACCGTCATCATCGCCAGGACTCTGTCGTTGATGCTTGCGCTGAGTTAACCCGATTTGATAAATTTCGTTGACTTCATCCATTAAATCGGCAAAGCGTTCTCCTTCCGGTTCGGTAAACAAAGTAACATTCGTTTTTCGGTTGGCATTAATATCTGCTTGCGACTTCCCCCCCATCGAGTCCAAATTAAAAATAGCAATTAGATTATCATTACGCAACTTGGCATTTTGAGCAGCTGTCACGCTTGTCCACGGTGTGTGTTCCTCATTGCAAAATAAGAACCAAATAGAACATCGAGATGGATAATCCTTCAAAATACGGGCAACCTCCATAGTAGAAACAGTACCAGCGCAGTTATCGTATGCTCCCGGCGAGTCCACCCAACTTTGTGAATCCTTGTGTGATAGAAAAAGAATAATGTCTTCTGGGTGAACCACTCCAACTTTTTTGGCATACAAATTGTACGCTGTAAACCAAGGAGATTCCTCAGAAGGTGAGGAATATTGATGTGCCTTCGGNTTGGAAGTATCACAGTTAAAAGCACGTACTTCTACACCTTCTNTTTCCACCGAATACCCCCAAGACTCCAATTTACTCTGAATAAAATCATCTGCTTGGTACAAAGTGTTTTTACCTGTTCTGGATACAGTATAATTAAGTCTACGATAAGGTAACGGGTCTTTGGACAAGTAGAACAGATTTTGACGCAACTGATTAGCATCGATCAGATTAATTAAGTTTGAAATGATACTGCTACTCATAACAATCCTCCGTGATAATTTCGAACTAAAACGTTATTTTTACTACCCAACCGGAAGTAGCGTCGCAGTACAGTAAATCATCTCCTGAGAGGGAAAGCCCGTGTGGTTCCGGGTATTCATTCGAAACGTGAATCTCATCCAATTTACTACCATCTTCGATATCAAGTTTTATTATCAACCTGTCAGAGGTGTGTACAACCCATATCCCATCTTCAACCCGAACCACTCCATGTGCACGGTCATAAGGAAGAGGTATAGTATGTTGTACNGACCAGTCNCTGATACGAANCTTGTGCAAAACTTTATTCTTCAATGTTTCGATCCAAACGTAACCGTATTCGTAATTGTCATATTCTAACCCGTGAGTCCCGCCACCATCAGGTATTTTGTATCTCTGTAATGTTTTGCCTGTTTGAGGATCTACTTTTAATATTTCCCCTTCATTTGCATCGGTAGGTCTTACCTGTCGCCACATATTACCTGAACCGTTAGCAGCCAGCCAAAGAGTATCTCCACCATACGCCAATCCGCTAGTATTTGAAGACTCGGTTGGTACGTCCCTAATAAGTTTGGTTACTCCGTAATCAGAAGATTCAGTAAGTTCAACCAAAGCGACTCTGTCAGTGATTTGATCGACAATCCACACGCCTTCATCTGTTACCTGTAAACCGTTAGGTACTGAATATGGAGAACGAAAAAGTTTTTCAATTTTCGGGTTCATTTACCCTTCCCCTTCCTTAACTTAATTCTATGTAATCAGTTGTCATTGATTTTATTATAATAAGGTGCTAGGATAAAATAATCTTATTATAGATGGTATCGGCTGTCAACTCAGGACCAGGTCTGAATTTAAATGTTCCTCGTTATTTGGTTTCGGGGAACAAAGGAACTTTAAATGATTTTAACAGACGCTCAAAAAATAAATTATGAACGTGATGGTTTCTTGATCTACGGTTCTATCCTGTTAGAAGAGGAACTAGAAGGTTTACGGCAGAGAATTGACGCGCTTGCATCAGGGGAGCATTGTAATGCGGAAAAGACCGGGATACGTTTGGAGGCTGCTGTTCAAATGGGAGAACTCCAGGATATTCCGAAACGTGACAAGGTCTGGCAAATTTTAGACCCACACCTTCACGATGATATTATTTTTAAGCACGCCAACAACCCTAAAATTTTGGACATCGTCGCTCAACTTATCGGTACAGAAGACATAAAGCTTTTTCACACTCAAACGTTAATGAAACCCGCTTTTCATGGTTCAATTGTCTCTTGGCATCAGGATTCTGCTTACTGGACATCTGTTAGCCCTTCAGCGCTGGTTAGCTGCTGGACAGCTCTGGACGATGCAACAGAAGAAAACGGTTGTGTACGAATGTTACCCNGTAGCTATAAGAAAGGGCTCTGGCCTCATGATCGGAAGGATTTCTTACATGCTCAAGGTGTAGATGTATCAAAAGCGACTTCCGTAGTACTTGAAGCTGGAGGATGCAGTTTTCATCACAGCTTAACCGTACATGGGAGTTTCGAAAACAAGACCCCTCACCGTCGACGTGGATTAGTAACCAGTTACATGCGGTCAGATTCTCAATGGTTGGGAGATATAGAAAACAAACCAAACTTCCCGCTCTTACGTGGTAGGGAGTATACTGACTGCGTGTAATTGGTAATTACATCTATAAAAACAGATCGAACGAAGAAATTTGTATACGAAAACCAATNCTTTCGTACAAATTAAGNGCTGCGGTCCTATAAAATTGGGTTCCTACTTCTGTCANGACAACATCTTTTCCATCAAGGTAATTTAACGATTCCATCATTAGTGCCCGGCCTAATCCCTCGCCCCTGTGTTTTTCTTCAACGCCCGTCCANCCAATACCACCGATGTGAAACCCACCAATTTTTTTTCTGTTATGCAAGATTATCCCAGCACAAATCCCAATAGGATTACCTTCCTGTTCAGCAAAGAAAAAACCTTGTGGGTCGAAGTCTGAATTCATGTCAACACCCAGAAATTCTTGAGCCCAGAAATCCGATGCAGTGGATGAACTACCGAAAATTTCGTTTTTTACCTTTGCCCAAGTTTGATCNTCACCTTCNCTAAAGGAGCGTAACTTATACCCCGGTTTAATTGGTTGCACTCCATCTTTGCATTGATCCATATCCAAACACAAAGTTAGTTGTCCATGTTCTACCTTTATCCCGAACGACTCGAAAAAATCCAACACTCGCCGATAAGGGGAATCTAACCAACGAGAAACATGGATTCTATTAGCACCTTTTTCCTTTAGCTCAATAATACAAGCCTTCATTGGCTCCACACTGTAACATTCANCTCTAAAATCTCTTTTAACACAAGCCCAATCAATGCTTCCATTACTTNNATCCAGCATTTTACCATGAACAATACTGATCAACTCACTACCTATCCACCCAGTAAATGCAATCGTCTCTTTCGATTCTTCGATATCCTCTGTATTTACCTCCTCAAACCCTTCTGTGTTCACATAAGTGTTGTTTAAGAAAGATATCGCTAAATCTATATTCTTTCTTTGGAGCCGTTCAGTTTTCATCCTACCTCTCCCCCTTTTTAATTTGAATTAAGATTGTTAAGCATGCTAAAGTGGAAAAAAGATTAACGTATCATGCTTCATTTATTAGGTCAACGTTAGGTTTTATACAGTAAAAATATACATTGAGGTAATTGAGTGAAGAAAGAGGATTACCAATTTTTTAGGAAAAATGGTTACTTACCTTTGGGTAAAATTCTAGATAAAAACGAAACAGAAACCTTTGTAAAAGTATTTGATCGTGACCGAGAAAAGACCGGATACCATTGGTATGAATTTGGTCATCATCAGTCAATTAATTGTGATGCTCTTGCAACTTCTCCTGAATTTGATGACCTTCTAAGGCATCCAAAAGTGATGGAACCAATATCTGAATTAATGGGAGGTAAGACCTGCTTTTCAGAGATTTGTATTCGTCATATGGAACCGTACGAAGGAGAACTTCATCGGGGTTGGCATCGTGATCGCGCCCATTTATTAGACCATCCGCTTCGAATGGACTATATTCAACTGATGGTGTATTTAGCTGATGTTGATGAAACAACACACTGCTTCTCCATATCTCCTGAATCCATAGACCAGGATGTTTTAGATACCGAAGCACAGCTTGAACATGGAGGGATACAGGACTTGTATGGCGAATCCGGCACAGCCATACTATTCAATGTATCCGTTTTACACACAGCAACTACACGAAAAACTAATCAGGAAAGAAAATCTGTTCAGGTTTATTATGGACATCAACATCAACCTTACCTAAGCGAAGATTCAATTATTACCACCCGTCTGTGGAGAGACCATCCAGATTCAGACGTAAGGGATTTTTATAGCGTTTTTAATCGAAAAACTCGCGAGTACATCCAACGAGTAGAGGATGATTCTAATCTTCCGCTTGAAGAAGTCCTAGAATTACTGGTTGAAATTGACTACGAAACAGGGAAACGACAGAGGCCCGATTAGGGGGATAGATAACAGTGTGATAACCACCTTCGATCAGTTTCGTAAAGTATTACCGAATTCAATTGCGCACCTTGTAAACGGCGAGGTATTTCCGTACACAGTTCCTAAACCGGATCCATGTCAGGTCATTGAACAAGCACGAAATGACCCAAAAACAAGGATAACCAAAGGGGAACGGGGAGATCGGATTTTTTTGACCCTTCAAGAACCAGATACCGACTTCAGAACCTTACCATTAGCAGAATCGCTAAAAACTCCAATCCATCTTTCATTGTTTGATTTAGGCCCAATGAGAGAATCAGATGGCGCCTTGGTTGAAGTTATACAACAAGTATACTTGCCTTTGACGCAATTATGGAAAAGCCACGGATTAAGGTGGCAGAAAGTCTATCCGATATTATTTTTAAGTGGACCAAACTGTTCAACAAACTATCATTGGGATCCTTCAAGTGTGTTGATCGTGCAGTTACACGGGCGAAAAAGGTTTTATAGCCTAAAATCCCCCGAATACTGGTGTTCGGATGATGTGCTAGAACAAAAACACCAGGCTATGGTAAGACCAACCGGATTATCTGAAGATGACATATTGATATATGAATTGGAACCAGGTAACGCAATATGGAGCCCATGTAAAGCGCCACATTGGCTGGACGCCTATGATGAAACGGCTTTCACTTTATCTATCGCCTTCACTGATATCTCAACTGATACTAACACACCAGCAGAAATGCAGATATTATAAGGATAATGTACTCAAGCTATAATCAAGGAGTTACAAAATGCGAAATACAGTATTTCTTGTTTTAATTGGAGTCTTAGGTTGCTTAACCAAAGCAATAGCATATCAGCCTGATAATATTGTTCTATATATGTCGTTTGACCAACCACCTATCAAAGACGTTGTCCAAGATCAATCAGAATACAGTAACCACGGGAAAATTATAGGTAAATCAAAATGGACAAAGGTTGGTAAATTTGGCGGTGCTATGGAATTTGATGGCGCATCAAAGATCGAAGTACCGCACTCGAAGAGTCTTAATATGTCAAAAGAGATAACACTTCAGATATGGTTCAGAACTAAGTTACCACAAAAAGGACGGTTTTTGATTTATAAGGTACATCTTGGTGGTGGCAGAAACTACGAATGGGGAATCTATCTAACAGGTGGTAGTAAATCAGTATCTATGTATCTAGTTGAACCTAATGATACAGTGAAATGGGTCAGCAAAAACGGTGATTGGGAAAACGATGATTGGCACTTTCTTGTCGGTACGTATGACGGGAAAGCAGTAAAGTGTTATATCGACGGAGAACAAGCTGACAAAGCACCTCTAGCCAAAGCAGCCAGAACCTCTGAAGGGTCTGTCTTTATTGGGACTTGGGGGAACAATTTTTTCACTGGGTTACTTGATGAAGCCCGTATATTGGATGTTGCCTTATCCGAGGATGCAATTAAAGAGGAATTCCAAAACGGTTATCGTCCATTTTCAGTAGAACCTAAAAATAAGCTTGGTTTGACGTGGGGAAAAATCAAATCTTTCTAAATCATGAGCTTATTCATCTGTAACGCCTTCTATCATCTGTACCTGATCCGGCGGCGAATAGAAATAAGAACCTGGTTGCCATTTTCCGATATCACCAATCAACCGTTGTTGTCTTGGCGTACAGCGTCCCATAAGTTCATCCGAAACATCATAATAATCGAAAGCACGAAGGCATTGATGAACATAACAGTAAACTAGCGTTTTACGCGAGTTTATTGACTTGTTGGCAACGAAACCGTGCCATAATGCGTGAGGAAAAACAACGGCATCGCCTGCGCGTACACGCAGCTGAATGGCTTCAGGAATGTATGGCCCATCTTTGAATCCTCCTTCTGGAAATGGGCGATTGTGACTGCCCGGAACAATCGTAAAATTCCCTTTATCTTCTTCCTCAAGGTCTGTGAGAAAATACTGGATTTTAATCTGTAACGGCAAACTGCTTTGGCTAACTCTTATTTGCCGCATTGCTTGGCCGCCATCTGTGTGTAAAATCCCACTTGATTCTGGGTTAGGTGGGCGAACAATGACCTCGGACATACCTAGCAATATATAAGGATCCATTAGCTCTAATACAATTGGGAATGTCACGGGATGATCCATCAACGGGATAAAAACATCGTTTTCTTCCATGACGTTCCTTCTGTCAAATTCAGCATTCGGTTTAACCTCGGATTGTTGAAGATACTCCTGGTACATTTGATCAACCACCGTTGTTAAGTTCTTGATTTCCTGTTGGGACAGAACGTTCCTCAGTACAAGATATCCATTTTTATTCCATTTCCGCTTTTGTTCTGAAGTTAAGACATCGGTCTCCATACGCGCCTCCTTTAGATTTTCAATCAAAAGGATTAATTTCAGTCATGTTTTACGACAAATGATATAATGTCAAGTAATTCCTGCTGTCGGTAAAAAACATGACTGCTCACCAAATCTTGACCTCCTATACTCATGCTTGATTTCGAGGTGATTTTCCACACGGAGATTGACAGGTCCGTATCCGTTTTTAATCGTGACGGTTTTGTTATCATTCGGGATGCACTTACGCCGGACCAATTGGCCTTGGCTCAATCTGGTACCAGACGAGAAATGGCCAATCAGATGGCAGAAATACCTGTTGAACGCGCAAATCGTGGGTATGCGCGCTATTCTTTCAACCAACAGCGCATTCACCTACCGGAATGGTATCAACTCATAGATTTACC
>PBXZ01000213.1:0-9995 GCA_002729415.1 Candidatus Poribacteria bacterium
AGAACGCGTTGCTTTGCGCGAGGCGATCGGGAAGTATTACCATTTCCACGGAGGAACGGCGGGGAGTCCTTTGATCGCTGCCGATCTCAGGGGTGAGGACGGCTGGTCTCATGTGAGTCGAACCCGTGTCGCCCGGGAGATGAAAGCCCTGGGCTTGCGTTGCCGGGTTCGTCCGGCGCGTAAAGTCTGCACCACCCAGAGCCGTCATGGTCAGCTGGTTGCGTCCAATCAACTTGAACGATGCTTCAAGGTCGAGGCGCCCAATCTGGTTTGGGTGTCGGACATCACCTATCTGGCTGTGGGCCCAAAATGGCACTACCTGAGCGTGTTTCTCGACCTGTTTTCCCGCAAGGTCGTAGGCTGGGACCTGCGCGATTCCCTTGAGGCCGAAGGCGTTCTCACCGCCTTTAGGCAAGCCATCCGCACACGCCGACCGGCCGCCGGGTTGATGGTGCATAGTGACCAGGGAGTGCAGTATACCAGCAATGATTTCCGGGAGATCATCGCAAAACAAGAACTCGTGCAGAGCATGAGTCGAAAAGGCAACTGTTGGGACAACGCTGTGGCCGAGTCCTTTTTCAGCCACCTCAAGGGAAGACTCACTGAAGGCACAACCTATCAAAATGAAGATTCGCTTAGGCAGGACTTGTTTGTTTACATCGATTGCTATTATGCTCGCTATCGAAAACACTCGGCAAACTCATGGAAAACTCCTGAGCAAGCCGAACGTGAGTTCTTTGATGAACTCGATTGCCACCCTTAACTCATTGTCTCTTTTTTCTGGGCAGGGCCACCCCGTTTGCGCGGCAAAGCAGGCTGTTTGGGTTTGCCCAAGAAATAAGAAACGACTCTTGAGAACAAAAAGAAGAAACAAGGGAAAGGAGAAAAGACAATGATCAGAAAAAAATGGCCCGAATGGAGAACATGGGCGAACAAGAGCATTTCCCTGATCAGGCGCTATGTCCCCGTGGATGAAAACGAAAATCAGGAATTATTCGATCAGTCCAAGGAAATCTTTCTGGGTCGCATCGGGGACAACAGAACCCTGTGATGGACGCCAGGGTTGCAGCCGCCGAAGCCGCTGCCCCCCTTGAGGAGCAGAAGAAGGTGATGACTGAGTGTACGGGGGGCCGTTTGACCCGCCGACGCACTGCCAGGCGGCCATGCTTCCAAGCCAGCGCGAGCTAGGGAAAGGTAACCCTTATTGGAGAATTCATGGCTAAAAACTATCTTAGTGGGCTAGATGATGATTTAAAAAAATCTCTACAAGAACAATTGAGAATATTATGGACCCATACTTCCAATGCTATAGAAGGAAACACTTTAACATTAGGAGAAACCTATCAAGTGCTTACAGAGGGATTGACTATAAACGGAAAACCCTTGTCTCATCATAATGAAGTGGTCGGTCATGCAAAAGCCATTGATTTAATCCAAGAATATACTCAAAAAAACATTCCAATTACTCCTCAAGAAATATTTGATCTTCATCAAACGGTTCAGACTCAAGTTATTATGGACATGTATCATCCAATAGGAGACTGGAAAAAGGAACCTAATTCAACAAGTATTGTTTTAGATGAGAAAACTGTCATTAATGATACGTATGCCTTGCCTGGAGATGTATCTGATTTGATGAAAGTATGGATTGAAAAATTAAATAGTTTTCTCACCAACCCAAGTGTCAAACCTGTAAAAGACTATACATGGCTCCATGCTGCCTTTGTGAGAATTCATCCATTTGCGGATGGGAATGGAAGATTAGCGAGATTATTATCAAACTTGCCCTTAATCATCTTAGGACTTCCCCCTCTTGTAATAGATAATACAAGAAGATCTCAATACATCCAAACTTTAGCAAGGTGGCAAATCTCAACAGGTCGGCCCACCGTTGGAAAACCGCTAATCATTGAGAATGGAGACTACATTGAGTTTGAGGAATTTTGTGAGAATTGTTGGAAATCAACCTATGAATTGGTTGAAAATGCTCATGATTTACAACAAAAGAGAGATCCTATTCCCCTTTGATGGGGCTATTTTCAAGTGGAGACAAATCGGAGATGCTGCACCCCATTCCCTTTTTAGCAGGAGGTCTCTGAAAAGAAGTCGGTTGCGGGAAATCCAGATTGCAGGCATCCTCAAAGAAGCCCAAGTCGGAGTTGCAGCGCTTGAAAGAGTTGGAGTCGGAACACCATCGTTCGAAGCAGATGTACACGCACCCGAGCGTGGAACATGAAGCCTTGAGGGGTCATGGGATGCATCAGCCTCTCACGGGTTTGCGGGTTGACCAAAGCCTACCCGCGTAATTGACACAACAGGGGTGTTTTCTCAAATCACCGGGCACATGCCGCCATCGAGATTGATGGCGGTTCCGGTGATGTACGCCCCCCGGGCCGAGCAGAGGAAGGTCACCAAGTCTCCGTACTCCTCCGTTTCGCCCACCCGTCCAAGCGGCACTTTTTGGGCCTGCTTGGCATAAAGCTCTTCAAGGGGGCTATCTCCGGCCCGGCGTTCCCACTGCGAGCTTTTGATGAGCCCGATGCAGACCGCGTTCACACGGATGTTGTCCTTTGCGTATTCGTTGGCCAGCGACTTGGTGAGGTTGTTACCTGCCGCACGTGACAGCGTGGTGGGCAGGGCTTGAGCGGCCGGAGCCTTGCCGCCGCCGATGGTCGCGTTGACGATGGCTCCCCCGCCACGCTCCCGCATGATCGGAACCACCCCGCGACACATGCGGACCGCTCCCATCACCTTGAGTTCAAAATCGGCCCGCCACTCCTCATCGGTCACCTTTTCCAGAGACGCAGCGGCAGAGGCGCCGGCATTGTTGACCAGAATGTCCACACCGCCAAACGCCTTCACCGTCTCCACAATCAGGTTGGTGCAGTCGTCCACATTGCAGACATCCGCACGCACACCCAGCACGGCACCTCCGGTTTCGTTGCGGAGTGCTGCAGCATTTTGCTCCAAATGCTCGGCGCGACGTCCACAAATCACGACTTTTGCGCCCTCCGAGGCCATGCGGTACGCAGTGGCGCGTCCCAGTCCATCGCTTCCTCCGGTGATGATGGCAATCTTGCCGTCCAATCCTAAATCCAGCATGCCTTGCGTCCTTTTCGCTTGTGGTTGATCAAAGCTGAGGGGGGAATGGGTCCTTTTTCCAAGATAAAGATGGATGGAGGGTTTGTCAAGCGTGGGAAGGCAATGGACTTCCCCTGTGCATGCGGAGCCTGTCGATGCAGGGGCGGTTTGGCCCTGCGACAGGCTCCGGGTAAACGGTGCAAGAGGAAAGCGTCAGACGCGGAACGCACGAATTTTTTCCAGCAAGGCTGCGGCGACGTCCACACCTTCGGATTCAATACGTTGACGATTCTCCTTGCGGCGATCTCCGGGAAGTCGGGCCCCCTCCTGAGCACAGATGGCTTCCGTCAACGCCCGGATGCGCCCGGCAAAGGCAGTTCCAGCGAAGGCGTTGGGATCGAACGCAAGGAAGCACTGTCCGGTTTTGGGTGGACCTCCTGCCGTGCCGGAAAAGGGACTTGCATCAATTCCAAGTGTTGCACCACTGAGTGCGGCCGCCATCACCTCAACGAGCAATCCGATGCCAAAACCCTTGTAGCCCCCGCTGGGGGCCATGCTCCCCTTGAGTGCAACTTCCGGATTGGTGGTCGGTTGGCCCTCGGCATCAAGCGCCCAGCCTTCCGGAATCGTATGACCCTCGCGGGCGTGCATCATGATCTCGCTCTTCGCCACCACGCTTGCGCTCTGGTCCACCACGAAGGCCGTGCCTCCCGAAAAATCCGGAACGGCGAGGGCAAACGGGTTGGTGCCGATCACGGGCTTGCATCCTCCCACCGGAGCGATGGAGGCTGGAGCGTTCGTGAAGCCGATCCCCACGAGTCCGGCCTCGGCCAGCTGTTTGACGTGATAACCCAGCACCCCGCAGTTGTAGGAATTGCGGATTGTCATACCCACACAACCGTTCGCTTGCGCAAGCGGGATCAACGCCTCAAAGCCCGCGTCAATTGCAGGGTGTGCAAATCCGGTTTTCGCGTCCACCTGCAGCGCGGACGCACGGGGCTGCGTGACTTCGGGAACCGCCGTGCCATCCACTTTTCCACAGCGCACATGCTCGCAGTAGGTGGGAACGTACAGCAATCCATGGCTGCGGATGCCGTCCCGCTCCGCCGCCATCACTGCTCGTGCCAGCGACTGCGCCGACTCCAGACGGGTTCCCGCACCAACCAAAGCTTCGGTCGCCAGGTTTTCCACTTCCTGCAAACTCAAGTGTTGTGTGCTCATCGTTGTCTTGCTTTCAATGGGTGTTGAATGAAACCCTCCTGCGTCTGCAAGAGGGTGTGAACTCAATCGGTGTCAATCTCTCCGGCACCCGCCCCGGCACGTGAGGTTTCCGACGCAGGAACGAGCATGCGCTTGGCGTACTGCTGAATCCTGCTCCACTCCGCTTCGTCCACCGAAGCTCCTTCTGTAAAAACCTCGTCCGGAGGCGTGGCAGGAAGCAGCACGGAGCCGTTTCTGGAATGCTTGGAACCAGCCAGTTCCAGCCGCATGTCCAAAGCAAAAGTGGAGCAGAACTGCTCCAGCACAACAAGTTCGGTGCAAACCATTCCGGAGTCACAACACACCACAGCCGTGCTTCTGTCAGCAGAAAGCAATTCCACCTGAATTGTCAGCGAATGCTCTCCGGATGCCAAGGCCGCCGACACCAATACGAGTAACGGAGCATCCACCTGCCGGAGTTGAACGGCGGAGTGCTGAACGCAGAGCAAGTCGCAAGCGGACGATCCCGCGTAAAGAGCCGACACGCTCTGCCCTGTTTTGGAAGCAAGGGTCAGTTCTTGCTTGGTTCCGACAACCTCACCCGCCCCGGAATTTTCAGAATCAAAGGCATCCAGCGCCGCCAGTCCGGAAGGAAGCGGATTCACCCGTCGCATCGCCAGCCAGCAGCCGATGCGTCCAAAATCCTCCGCCAGCCCCAGAGGGATTCCGGCACCAAGTGCGGCTTTCCGGAGGGTGACTTCGATTTCGCTGAAAGAAACCCTCATGCAACCGCCTGCGGCAGCACCGGGAAGCTCCAGTCGAGGTGTTGCCTGCGCTTCAGATCCTCCGGCAGCGGCGCCCCTTGGTAGAGGTTGATGCGGGTCCAGAGATCGGACTTGGGATCAAACTTGGACGCACCGAAAAACGAGAGCTTGCAGCGCAGCAGGTCGATGGGCAGGCAATCCGCCGCCACGAGGTTGTCCCGGATTTCCGCATAGGGGTGCCGGGCGACGGTCTGCATACGCCGGATCGTGCGGCGCACTTCGGGATACCGGAGCATCAAAACGGCGGTGCTTTCCTCCAGATCGGATTCCTCCAGCACTTGCCAGAGGTGCTGAAACTCCCGCGCAAGCGCGTGCGGCATTTCCTTCTCGGCACCCTCCTCCTGAAAGCGATCCCCAAAACGCGGTTCGAGTTTTTCCTCTGAAACGTACCAGAAACGCTGTTGGGATTCGGGTTTGGAAAGATCAACCTCCAGCGCCCAGGCGTAGTGCTGCTGCACGAGTTGCTTGAGAACGCGAACGGACATCGTGGGGTCGTGGCACTCGTGGTCTTCCGTGCTCATCGTCTCTGCGAGTTCGTCCACCAAGTCGCCATGCACCTCCACCAGCAGGCTCACCACCAGTTCCTGCGCTTCCAGCGAGAGCTTGGCCTCGACCCGCCGGTAAAGCTGATCCCACGGGGAGGGCTGCGATCCCCAATCCGGATCGGCGTCCAGCCACGAGCGCAGGGTGTCGAGATTTTTTCGCAACTCGACGATCCGTGCGGTTTGCCGGGCATCCGGAACGCTCCACTCGGCAACATGCTGCTGGGCATGGTCCAGTAAGTTCCAGAAGTGTTCAAGGCATTCCGGCTTGGTTTGGACTTGCCCCCGCACTCGCGCCAGCGCGGTTTCACGGGCGTGCATCCACTTGTGGATCAGGATGGGGTGGCTGACGAGAAAGGGTGCCATGCCAAGTCCGGTTGCGTTGCCGATGCCGAGATGCCGCTTGCTGTCCGGATGCAGCGGCGCGAAGCTTTCCGGGGAGCGGCAGCGGGCGATGTGTTCCACCAGATCGTGGGTGAAGGCGCGGATGAGATAGACTGTGAGCAGTTCCGCCCGGAAGGGTCCGGACATGGCGGGACGCCGGGCGATCTTGGCGCGGTCGGCGACTCCAAACTTGCCGTTGCCGTAGACCGCCGTGGTGCGCATCAGGTAGCCGACGCTGCGGAGCAGATCGAGGTCCGGTTGCCGTCCGCTGGCGAGGCGCTCCACCACATGCGAGAAGAAGCGCGCGCTCTTGTTCGCCCGCGACAGCACGAGTTCGCTGGGGAGGTAGCGTCCAGCTTCCTGACGCGGCGCGTTCTGTGCGAGGCGATCGAGGTCGTCGTCGGACGGCTCCCCGTCAAAGAGCACGAAGCTCGAGTCCCACGCCTCGGCGATCACGCGGTCGGAGCGCAGCTTGGGGTCGAGGTCATTGGAAAACGCGACCAGGCTGTAGGTCCATTCTGGGGATTTTGCGCAATNGACCGCCCGTCCAAAACCATCGGCATCCATGTCCCAGCGGGTGCGNTCNATCCTCCAGCCCTCTGCCGCCATCTGCCGCAGCAGGCTGGGCATGAANCTCANNCGNGTNGCAAAGAAACTGCCCATGCGGGCGAGCCGCATCACCTGTTCCGGGGGACGAAGCGGGAAGTCCATTGCGGATTTGGAGCTACGCCCTTGGCCCAAACGACTGCTCGAAGAAGCGGAGCCAGTTCTCGCCCATGACCGCGGCGACTTCTTCCGGAGCAAAGCCGACTTGCCGCAGCCCGGATTCGATGTTGCGGAAATCCCGGTTGTTCTGGAACCATGCAGGCTGGGGGGGAAAGCCCGCCTGCTGNGCCGAACCCTCGCCGTAGTCGGTTTCCTTGCTCCAGCGTCCGTTGCGCATCCACGCCACCACCGAGTCCGGCTGGTTCTGGCAGAGGTCGCTGCCGAGGCCGATGTGAGAGACGCCCATCAGTTCGGCGGTGCGGGCGATCATCTCGCAGAAGCTCTCAAGGGAGCAGTCGGACTTGTCCTTGAGGTGGTGGGGGTAGAGGGAGAAGCCCAGCATCCCGCCGCTTCCCGCAAGGGCGTTCAGCACCGTGTCGGATTTGTTGCGGAGCGCCGGATGCCAGAACGACGGATTCGCATGGGTGATCGCAAGCGGTCGTTCGGAAATCTCGATCGCCTCCAGCGTTGAGCGTTCTGCCGAATGGCTCATGTCCACCACCAGCCCCACGCGGTTCATCTCCCTGATGACCTGACGGCCCATGCGCGTGATGCCCGGATCGTCCGACTCGTAGCAACCCGTTGCGAGCAGACTCTGGTTGTTGTAGGACAACTGCATGAAGCGGGCGCCCAACTGGTGCAGAATCTCCACCAGTCCGATGTCGTCCTCGATCGGGGAGCAGTTCTGGAAACCGAAGATGATCGCGGTGCGGCCCTCCTGCTGCGCCCGACGCACGTCCTGCGCGCTGCGTCCCGGCAGGATCAGNTCCGGGTGCCGCGCAAAGCGGCGGTTCCAGTCCACGATGTTCTCCACCGTCTCCCGGAAATCCTCGTGGTAGCAGATTGTGACGTGGACCGCGCTCACGCCGCCCTCCTGCATCTGCCGGAAAACACCCTCCGACCAGTGGTTGTACTGAAGCGCGTCAATGATCACCGGACGTTCACTCATCCCCTGCCTCGCTTTTTTTGGGTGGTTCAACAATCAGCAGGCACCTTAGCGCGTGGGTCAAGGACCAGCAACCGTTTTTCCTGAATGACGCCTCCTGCTTGACTCCCCGGCCTCTTGCCGGGTTTCATCTCGCCGGGAGCAACCTCTGTATCCTCCTGTGTTGCGGGCGCTCGTCCGGGAGTTCGGGATAATCGTGGGTGAACTCGTTGCGGACGCGTCGCAGTTCGGCCAGAGCCTGACCTGTGCGTCAGGCTGAGCACGCCCACTCTTCCCAAGTCCCATTTTGCGACCACTTGAGTCCACTGCCGAAGCATTGGAGAAAAGATGAACGGCTCAACCCATTTTGTTTGACATGCCCTTTTTTCACACATATTCCGGCAGTCTCCCCCTTGAGTGTTGTTCCTCTGAAAATCGGGAACAATAACTGTAAACCGGGGGAAACGCACCGGAAAACGCTACCTATTTGCAAAATTACAACACTTTACAGGGTGAATCTTGCTGAGGACAGGCACCACACTCAAGAGGGGGACTACCTCAACTTGTCATAATGGTACTTGCATTCCCACCTGACGTGGGATAGGTTCTGATACTCTTGCATTGATACCTCCTGAAGAAAGACTCCANGGGCTTTCCAAGGGAGGTATTATACCACGCATCGGCTAGCCTATTCTAGTCTCACTCGCATAGCGAGTGGCTTACTCGGGTTAATTAACTGATGTCACGCAGTCCCCTTCGTAAGTTATTGATTTTATTGATGGTTATAATTTTGATGGATTTTAAAAACACAATGATTCCAATGAGTTAAAATCCGAGTGCGTGACATCAGTAATTAACTCTTCATTTGGAGATATGCTTATGAAATTAGAGAACAAAGTCGCCATTGTGACTGCGGCCGGACGCGGCATCGGACGCGGCATCGCGTTATGTCTGGCAGAAGCGGGTGCCAATCTTGTGGTCAACTCCTTTCAAAAAGAAACAACGGCAAAGGTCGCTGGCGAGGTTGAAGCATTGGGCAGACAAGCACTCCCCATATCGGGGGATATTGCCCAGATTAGCACGATTAGTCAGGTAATTGACCTCACCCTGGATACTTTTGGCCGGATTGATATTCTGGTCAACAATGTCGGTGGAGGCCCCCCCACTCCCGGAGCATCTGATGACAGCTTGCTCGGGCGTTTGGAGACAGAATGGGACGAAATGTATCAGCAGAATCTCAAAGCACCGATGATGATGTGCCAGGCGGTCGCCCCTCACCTCATCAAGCAGAAAAGCGGCAAGATTGTCAATATTGCTTCCGGAGCCGGAAGAAACACCTATGCTTCCAAGACATCTCCTATCTCCTATCAGGCAATGAAAGCCGGTTTAATTCGTTACACTCAATCTTTGGCAGACAAACTGGGACCACACAACATCAATGTAAACGGTGTCTGCCCGGGGTATGTCTATTCGGTGACTTGGGAAAAAAGTGCTAGGCGAATGGTCGAAACCAGGGAGGAATACAAAGGGCTCGATCCCAAGGAGTGGTTTGATCGTTTGAATGAAGGAAAATACCCAGAACTGGCGCCGCTGACACCGCTCATGAGAGAGCAAACAGTCGAGGACATTGGGCAAGCGGTGATTTTTCTAGTATCAGAAGAAGGCAAAAACATTACCGGCCAGACACTGAATGTTGACGGAGGTCGGCATAAAAATTGAGGCTCATGTCGGCAAATAGGTGAAGCCGGTGTTGTCTTGGTGTATTATGATCCTTTTGAATTGACAACCTTCCAGCAGGAATACAGAGATGATCCAGTTTCCCATCAAGGCTTTGCTGAGTGAAGAGGAGTGCCTCGACTACTTGGAGCGTACTCTCCATCCAGAGGGCTTGCGCTGCCCCCGCGGTCACCCGCTTCCGGTGGGACAGGCCCCCCACGACCCCGGACGGGCCCCGATTTTCAAATACAAATGCCGCCTCTGCGGAGCGGTGTATCATCTTTTCACTGGAACGCTCTGGTCGGGGAGCCATTACGACATCCGGATCGTGACGCTGCTGATGAGGGGATTCCTCCAAGGCGTCCCGACTTCGCATCTGGCCAAAGAGTTGGGGCTGGACCGCGGCAACCTGCTGAAGCACCGGCGCCGCATCCAGCAACTCGCTCTGCAGCACAAGCCTGAGGCCCCTCTGAGTGACGGGCAGACCGAGGCCGACGAGATGTTCCAGAACGCCGGAGAGAAGGGCCAATTGCATCCCGATCCGAAGGATCCCCCCCG
>PBXZ01000214.1:0-14536 GCA_002729415.1 Candidatus Poribacteria bacterium
GCTCCTGTCGCGTCGGAAGTCTGCAACTCATGCCGGCCGCGAACCATCTTTCCGCATTTCTTGCAGCGCCCCGTCTCGATCGTGAACTGGCGATAAATGGGAGCCTGAGGAATCTCGACCTGATACTGCACAACGGGCTCGCCAGGCTCGATGTCGATGCACTCACAGCACGTACACGCTTCGGGAAGAGGAACTTCGTAGTGCTCCGTGATTTGATCGGGTGTGGGGACAGCCCTTCGGGCCTGCTGGCCGTATTGATCTCCCGGCTTGCGACCGGGCTTTTTGGGCTTTTGCGATTTCGTTTTCTTGCGAAACGGCGCCGCCTGTCGCTTACCGGCTTGGCGTGCCTCTTCCAACGCGGCCGTCAACTTGTCGACCTGCTTGGTCAACTGCTCATTTTGCGTTGTCAGCCGTTCCACGCTCGCCTTCAAGTCGGCGTTCTCCGAACGAAGACGTTCGATTTCCTCAATCGGTTGTCGGCGATCTGCATCCATGACGCAGACCAACGTAACGCACGTCCCAGAATCTCACCAAGATCAGTTCGGGGACGGTAAACAATCACGATGCGATTTGGGTCTACATCTAACATTTAACAACCAACCAAAGCAACAAATGACACATCGAATCCACACCCTGCTAACCCTCCCTCCCAAAACCCGTCCGGCTCCGCGACGCGGGGCATGAGGCGTGATCGAAAGTTTTTGTTTGAATCGCTGGACGGTGGTGGGGCAGGATGGTGGCAATCTATCAAGTAATTGTTCGCCTCGTTTACAGCAGGGTGAATGCAACTCCCGACTGAGGTTTTTATGAAACGACTGCCATGTTGCTAATTACCTGTTTGGCCCTGTCCTCGGTACTCGCTGCCGATGACGAGAAACTCGTCATCGCCCACTATATGACTGATATGGTGCCACAGACCAACCGCACACCAATACGTTGGGTCGATCCCGAACTGGCTGATCCCCGTGGAAGTACAGCTGCGGTTGGCGGGCTGCATCAGACCAAGCCAATGGCCTTTCTGCATCTACCGAACATGAATCTGGTCCAGGCCGTCGATTTTGAGATTCGGGCTGCCAGACAACTAGGTGTGGATGGATTCCAGTTCTACTATCCGTTAGTCGACAGCACCGTCACGCTCGCACCACGCTATAACCAGATCATTCGTACTTTCATACAGCTCAGCGAAACCCGTTACCCTGGTTTCCGTGTAAGCCTCTGCCTTTCTCATCCCAATAGCCAAAAAGCCATGAGCGAAGCGGAGCGGATCGCCCTCTGGAGCCCGTCGATTCGGAATCTTGTCCAGGCCACTCGAGATTCTCCTGCCTGGCTGCGGACCGATTCAGGTTCGTTGTTGTTTTATCTCTGGGTGGGAGATGCCCTGGCAGATGGTGTGGGGAGCCTGCCCCAATCAGCAGAGCAAGTTCGTAGGGTTGGACAGGCTTATCAACACCTTTCCCAGGCAATCGGAACCCCAATTGAGTACGTCTACCAGGTCCGTCGTCCCGAGATTGACCCGGCTTATATCGATAGCATCGTCGGGACCTTCCCGGCGGTCTGGGGCTGGACTGCCAGTGAGGAAAATATCGAATTCTGGGACGCGCTAGCAGGGCGCTGCAAGGAAACAGGGTGCCTTTATACGCAGTCAGTTTACCCCGACTACTACACCTCCAAAGTCTACCGCAAGGGAAGCACCAATGACGCGATTCTCCCCAGCGCACTGGCTCTTGAGATCGGCGTGGAGAAAATCGAGCGACACTATCGGGTCACCAACTTGGCCGGAACCCAGGTTCAGCTGCTGCGGCGTGCCATCAAACATGACGTGCGGATCATCAACTACGTCACCTGGAATGATTTCCCTGAGGGACATCATTTGGCACCGGAGATTAATCACAACTTTGGTTTTTCTCTAGTACTGCGATACTTCAAAGAGCAGTGGAGGACTCCCCGCGCGGGACTGAGAGAGGATCAGGCGATTGTCTTTTACAAGAAGTACCGGCACGATGCCCAGCCTGAGTATTCGGTGAGCCTCAGGATCAAGAGCAAGAACAAGGATCTTGCCAGTGAGGATCGAGTCGAACTGGTGACCCTGCTTCGAGAACCGGCTATCTGCTACTTGAATGAGAAGCCACTTGGTCTGGTTCAGGAGGGTCTGCAGATCCATTCCATCCCCAGCCAACCCGGGCCGGTTCAAGTCCGTATTGTCCGTAATGGCCAGCAGGTGATCCGCTTTCAGGCCCCCAAATCGATTAGCGGTGTTCCCTTTCGCACCGACCGGCTTACCTATTCTTACAGCAACGTCTTTCAGCGCGAGTTCGACCGGTTGTTCAAATAATCCTCTCCGGAGCAGATCCAACCTGGCTCCTATTTCCTTGCCCGGCGGCGGCACGCCCTGCCTTTATTGCTATGAAAACCAAACTTGCACTCTGCTCCCTTCTGGTAGCCAGCCTGACTTCGGTTTCTGCTGCATCCTCCCCCAATGTCGTTTTGATTTTTGCTGATGACATGGGCTATGGCGACGTAACCAGCTACGACGCCAAATCCAAAATCCACACGCCAAATCTCGACCGGCTGGCCAAGGGTGGCATGCGATTCACCGATGCTCATTCCGCCTCCGCTGTCTGTACGCCTTCACGCTATGCCTTGCTGACCGGCCGTTACTCGTGGCGAACCGGATTGAAGAGTGGCGTTCTCGGTGGCTTCTCACAGCCCCTGATTGAGAAGGGGCGCATGACTCTGGCTCATCTGTTTCAGGACAAGGGCTATCGGACTGCCTGCATTGGGAAGTGGCATCTGGGAATGGACTGGGCCGGAGGAATGCGCGGAGAAAAGGGCTACAACATGCGCAACAATTCGGAGGGGATAGATTTCACAAAACCGATTCAGAACACCGCCATTGTAAACGGATTCGACGAATACTTCGGGATTGCCGCATCTCTGGACATGCCCCCCTACGTTTTCATTCGGAATGACCGTGTCACCGAGCAACCCACTTCCAGTTTGAAGGAAGAAGACAAAGGTGGCCGGCAGGGGCCTGCTGTTCCTGGCTGGCGGCATAAACACGTCATGCCGACCTTTACCGACGAGGTCATCTCCTTCATCCAACGCAACAAGCAAAGTCCCTTTTTCGTTTACATGCCGCTCAATGCACCTCACACACCNCACGCGCCCGGTGATGCCTTCGTCGGTAAAAGCAAATTGGATNTCTACGGCGATTTCATGGTGGANGTGGATCATCACATNGGAAGGGTGNTGGANGAGNTGGATCGATTGAAACTCTCAGACAACACCCTGGTGATTGTGACCAGTGACAATGGACCTGAGACCAACATGTATCCACGCCGGAGTAAGTTTGGTCACGACAGCTCCTCCCACTTCCTGGGGGCCAAACGCGACAACTGGGAAGGCGGACACCGGGTTCCCTTCATTGCTCGCTGGCCGGGAGTGATCGCGCCAGGCTCGAAGTGCGACACTCCGTTCTGTCTTGTCGACATGATGGCGACATTCGCGGAAATGGTGTCTGTCGAACTACCCGAAGATCAGGGGGTCGACAGCGTCTCCATTCTTCCATTGATGCAGGGCAAAAATGGTGGCTACCGGGGAAGCCATGCGATCATCCATCACTCATCGAGTGGTCGATTTGCGATCCGCAGGGGTGACTGGAAATTGCTCTTGCACGCGGGATCCGGAGGGAACGGTTACGGAGCCGGAAAACGCAGCAGCAGGTACAAGGGAACGATCGAACAGAAGTCATTCAAAACCGCGAACCGCCAGCTCTACAACATGCGGACTGATCCGGATGAGACGACCAATCTGATCGAGAAACGTCCCGAAGTCGTCAGTGAATTGACTGCTCTCGCCGCCGAATATGTCAGGAAAGGACGCAGCACGCCGGGACCTCGCCAGAAAACCGTCCTGCAGAGATGGCCCCAACTCGACTGGCTGTCGCTGCAGCAGGTTCCAGGGACGCCAGGAGACGCCTCAGAAAAAAATCGAGCTACACGCAAGCGGAAAAGTAAACAGTGACTGAAGAAATAACATGAAACCCATCCTCACATTTTTTTGCTTCCTGCTGCTGGTTTGTCCCGGTTTTGCCAAGGACAAACAGCCCGGCGACGTCAAACTGGCTGAGCTGCTGAAGATAATCGATTCCCAGGCGATGCCGGACACGTATATCGGCAAGAACCGCCAGGCATGGGTCGATGCGCGAATGGCGAAACTGACAGAGGCGCAGAAGGATCTGCATGGGCGGCACTCGATGGCGGGCGTAATGGTGACGGCGTATGACGAGGCGCTGGAGATGAGCGCGTCCGTCTTCACGGCGCCGGACGGTAAGTTCGAATTGAAGGGACTTCGCAAGACGACGCATCAGGTGCGCGTGCGGCGGCCGGGCAAGCTTGACGAGTGGGCGACTGAATCGCTCGGGGGCGGATTCGCTGTAACACACCCAGTCTGTTTCGGAGCAAACAGATAATGAGACTGATGAACTTTAACACATGCGGCATGACCGCGTGAACTTTGAATCGTTTTCAACCCAAAACTGATGGCCACAGCCAGCGCAATTAGAAGGAGTGATCGATGAGCACAATCAAGAAAACAAACCGCCGTGAGTTTCTGAACAATACATTTGCGGGCGCGGCCGCATTTTCAATCCTGCCTTCGCATGTCCTGGGCGGACCGAAGAACACACCTCCCAGCGAGGTCGTCAATGTGGCGATTATCGGGGCAGGCGGACAGGGGCTTGTAAACGTAAGAGAACTCCTTAGGGAAGACCACGCCCAAATTGTCGCGGTCGCGGATCCAACGGCCGAGATGAGCTACGCCAATTTCTATTACAAGAGCGTTGCCGGGCGACGGCCCGTGGCCGCACACATCAACCGGGACAATGAGAAACGCGGCCGCAAAGGCCGGGTCTGCGCCGAATACATTGATTTCCGGGAAATGCTCGAAAAACAGGGGAAGGATATCGACGCCGTGTTGATCGCGACGCCCGATCATGTGCACGCGGTCGCCGCGACCACGGCGATGAAAATGGGCAAACACGTCTACTGTGAAAAACCACTGGGGCAGAATATCCATGAAGTCCGCGTCACAACCGAGGTGGCGCGGGAGCAGGGAGTGGCCACCCAGCTGGGGACGATCACGCACGCCAGCCAGAACTATCGGCGCGTCGTTGAGCGGATTCAGTCGGGGACGATCGGCGACGTTCGAGAAGTCCACATTTGGTGTGATGACGGCTGGGCTCCGGCGAATCGACCGAAGGACACGCCCCCCGTTCCCGAGTGGCTTGACTGGGACCTGTGGCTGGGCCCGGCGCCGTATCGGCCTTACCACCCCCGCTATGTTCCCGTGACCTGGCGCTCATGGTGGGGCTTCGGCAACGGAAGGCTCGGCGACATGGGCTGCCATTTCATCGACTTGCCGTTTTGGGCGCTCGATTTGAAGTATCCGCTCACGGTCGAGGCGGAAGGTCCGCCCGTCCATCCGGATGGCCCCCCGCGCTGGCTGATTTCCCGGTGGGAGTTCCCCGCCCGGGGCAAGCAGCCGCCGGTCACACTGACCTGGTATGACGGCGACAAGCGTCCGCCGTTATTGAAGGAAAAGAACTTGCCCGACTGGAAACAGGGCGTGTTGTTCGTCGGTTCGGAAGGGATGTTGGTCGCCGATTACGGGCGACGCGAGCTCTATCCCAAGCAGAAATTCGCCGACATCGAATCTCCGCCCCAGACGAT
The DNA here is from genome assembly GCA_002729415.1 of Candidatus Poribacteria bacterium. Taxonomy (GTDB): domain Bacteria; phylum Poribacteria; class WGA-4E; order WGA-4E; family UBA9662; genus UBA9662. The sequence goes on from PBXZ01000214.1 coordinate 5,730, forward strand.
TCCCAACTCCCCGGGCCACAAAACAGAGTGGCTGGCGGCCTGCAAGGGCGGCGTTCCCGCCCTCTGCAATCTCGACTACACCGGGCCGCTGACCGAGACGGTCCTTCTCGGCTCGACCGCCTATCGGGCTGGCCAAAAGCTTGAGTGGGACGCGTTGAACCTGAAGGCCGTGAATTGCCCCGAGGCGGACGCGTTCATCCGGCGCGAGTACCGCAAGGGTTGGGAATTGTGAGAAGGAATTCGATTATGAAGAACAAGACAACCCGCAAGTCAGGACTTACAAGACGTGAGTTTGCGGGCGCGGCGGCGTCAGTGTCTGCGGCCATGATTGTTCCGCGGCGTCTGCTGGGCGGCGTCGGCTTTGCGGCGCCGAGCGAAACGCTCAATCTGGCCCTTGTCGGAGCGGGGGGGCACGGGGCTTTTCTGATTAACGAGATCCTGGGTCAAGCGAGAGGGATGGTAGGCGTGAATGTTGTCGCGGTTTGCGACGTGGATGAAAAACGCGCGAGTGAGACAACCGTTCGGACGGATCCGTTTCATGCCGTGAACCATGCCGGCTTCAAGAGGTTTCCCAAGGCGTCACAATACCAGGATTTCCGCAAGCTGCTCGACAGAGAAGAGAAGAACATTGATGCGGTTGTGGTTGCCACGCCCGACCATGTGCACATCCCCGCAAGTGTGATGGCAATGAAGATGGGCAAGCACGTTTACTGCGAGAAGCCGCTGGGCCAGAACATCCATGAAGTTCGCATGGCGGCCGAAGTGGCCAGAGAGCATGGGGTGGCCACTCAGATGGGGATTGGGAATCACTCCAGCCAGACCTTCCGCCGTGTCGTGGAGTTGGTCCAATCCGGCGCCATAGGAGAAGTCCGGGATGTCCATGTCTGGTGCGATCAGGCCTGGGGCAACCGCGATCGGCCAAAAAACACCCCACCTGTTCCGAAGCATCTGGAGTGGGACCTTTGGCTGGGCCCGGCTCCCCATCGTCCCTACCACCCCGCCTATCACCCTCTCGCCTGGCGTGATTGGTGGGACTTCGGCAACGGAAGGCTGGGCGATATAGGCATTCACGCAATCGACCTGCCGGTCTGGGCGTTGGACTTGAAAGCCCCGCTCACAATCAAGGCGGAAGGTCCGCCCGTGAATCCGGAGAGCGTTCCCAACTGGATGATTGCACGCTGGACGTTTGCGGCCCGGGGCGATCTGCCGCCGGTGAATATGACCTGGTATCACGGCGGCAAACGGCCTCCGCTGTTGAAAGAGACAAACTTGCCCGACTGGCCCATAGCCGTACTGTTCGTTGGATCCGAAGGGATGTTGATCACCGAACTTGAAGTGGTCCCCCCGCGGTTCGAGCTGCATCCGAAGGGGAAATACGCCGATTTCAAGCCGCCCCCGCAGACCATTCCCAAATCAATCGGCCACGCAAGAGAATGGCTGGAGGCATGCAAGACGGGCCGTCCAACAACCTGCCGCTTTGACTATGCCGCCCACCTGACCGAGACCGTGCTGTTGGGAAATGTCGCCTATCGCGCCGGCCAGAAGCTCCAGTGGGATTCGGACAATCTGAGGGCCGCAAACTGTCCGGAGGCGGACCGGTTTATTCGTCGTGAAAGCCGCAAAGGCTGGGAATTGTGAGAAGGAATTCGATTATGAAAAACAAGACCAACGGTGGAATGCAAAAGATGATTTTGCCTTCGCTGGCCGCGGCGACGTTGCTTCTATCCGGCATGCCTGCCGGGGCGGGTGAGAACTTCGAAGCCTGGCGGGTGGGCGGGGACTGGTACCTGGCGAGCGACGCCACGGTCGATCCGCACAACGAGAAACACCTGTTTGGAAATCGGGGCGACGGCGTGCTGATCAACGGCCGGACCGGCCGGACTCCAAGCCTCGTCACCAAACGTCGGGATTATCGTGACGTCGAAGTCCACCTGGAGTTCATGGTGGCCAAAGGGTCCAACTCCGGAGTGATGTTCCATGGCAACTATGAAGTTCAGATCCTCGACAGCAGCCATGTCAGGAAGCCCACGGCTGTCCATTGCGGCGGGATCTATCCCCGGGCCGAAACCAGGCCGACCTACCGCTATCTTGACGAGGGTTCGCCTCCCAGAGTCAACGCGGCCAAACCGCCTGGTCAATGGCAGACCTTGGACATCATCTTCCAATCTCCCCGATTCGACGACGCCGGAGCCAAAACGGCCAACGCCAAATTTGTCAGAGTTGTGCACAACGGCCTGGTGATCCAGGAGAACGTCGAAATGCCTTACGCCAACGGCACGAACTGGGAGCGCAAGCAGTTTCCGCAAGGCCCAGTCATTATCCAGGGCGACTACGGCCCGATTGCGCTGCGCAACGTGCGCGTTAAGGAATGGAATGGCAAAACGGACATGTTGAACACGCCGCCGGAAGGCTTCACAGCGCTCTTCAACGGCAAGGACCTCACCGGCTGGCGCGCGCATCCCAGGGTGACAGAAATGTGGTCGGTTGAGGATGGAGTTCTCAAATCAACCGGTCTTCTCGAGGACTGGGGCGCGGACCTGGCGACCGAAAAAACGTATCGGGATTATGTGCTGATGGTGGATTTCCGGATGCCGACGCAATCCGACAGCGGGATCTATCTCCGAAAACTGGCTCCGGCGGTCATTGGGGAGTATGGCGACGCGGAGCAGTTTAACCTCAAGACAGACGCCGCCATGGGCCGGTTGTCGAGTTTCGACTTCATGACGGAAACCATGAAACAGAAACTGGGATTGAAAGCGGCGGATCTCCCTCGCATCAAACGCGCAGCGCCGAAAACCGGGGTCTGGCACACGGTCAAACTGACCCTGGTCGGCAAGAATCTGACCGCCGAGCTTGACGGGGAGATCATCCTCGATCGCTTTGAATATCCGGAAGGGATCCTCAGCCAAGAACCCTGCGTCATCAGCTTTCAGAAACATCGCTTCCTCGAAGGCGGCAAACCGGGCGAGAAGAATCCTTGTCCGATAGAGTTTCGCAATATCTTCATCAAAGAGATCAGGACTCCCGGACTGAACGTCCCGCCGGAGGGTTTCAGCGCGCTGTTCAACGGCAAGGACCTCACCGGCTGGCATACACCGCCCCTGGTCCGGGAATACTGGTCGATTGAGGACGGGATACTCAAGTCGCCCGGGCTGATTGAGAACTGGGGCGCCAGCCTGGCAACGAAGGAGCATTATCGGGATTTCATACTGCTGCTCGATTTCCGGATGCCAACCCTGTCCGACAGCGGCATCAACTTCCGCCGACTGATTCCGGAGATTCCGGGCTTCGGAGACATGGAGCAGTTTAACCTGAGATCCAAGGGCGGAATGGGACACCTGGAGAGTTACTACTTTCTGCCGAAAGACACGGCAGCGAAGGTGAAACTCCGGGAGGAGGAGAAACCTCATCTCAGGCATATCGATCCGGAAGTCGGAGTCTGGCATACGGTCAAGTTGACCATGAAGGGCCGGACCTTCTCAGCCGAGTATGACGGCGAAGTCATTCATGACAGTTTCGTGTATCACGACTGGATGATGAACCTGGAACCGGCGCCGATCCGACTACAGAAGCACATCGTTGTTGATGGGGATAATCTCGGCAAAATGAATCCTTGTCCGATAGAGTATCGCAACATCTTCATCAGGAGGATCGCGCCGGGCGAAGTTGATCTGAGCTCCAAGCCGCGAAGGAAACCGGCGGAACCCGCCAAGCCTCTGAACTCACCCCAGGCAAAACTTCTTTCCCGGATCGACGGCGCCGAACTGCCCGAAGGCTATGAACCCGTGAAGCATCAGGAATACGTCGATCGACGCATGGCCGTATTGAGCGAGGGACAGCGGGCCAGGATCGGGCAATTGTGGAAGGAGAAACAGGAGATTGATCCCGAAATGCCCAATCGGGGTTTTTCTTTCGTGAAGATCATGGACTACGTGGCCGAGAATGAGAAATGACCCGCCGGTTTGTCATCACGCTGGGGGTAGTCGTCCTGTCGGTCCCGACGCTTTGGGCGCAGGATCGGCAAGCTGCCCCTGACGCCGTTCCCCAAAGGCAGGGCCGACCGAATGTCGTCGTGTTGTTCGTTGACGATCTTGGTTGGAAAGACATCGGCTGTTACGGCGGTCCCGCGAAGACTCCGACTCTTGATCGCCTCGCCGCGGGGGGAGTTCGCTTCACGGACTTTCATTCCGGTTGTGGCGTTTGCTCGCCGTCACGGGCCACCACACTGACGGGCCGACACCACATCCGCGCCGGAGTCTACCATGTGATCGATGACCGCGGTCACAACATGCACCTGTTGGAGCGGGAAATCACCATCGCTGAGATTCTGAAAAACGCCGGCTACGATACCGTCCACCTTGGCAAGTGGCATGTTGGTTTGCCGTTGCATGGCCGCAACAAACCAACGCCGGACAAACACGGATTCGACTATTGGTTCGTCACTGAAAACACCGCGGTGCCAAGCCACAAAGACCCGATCAATTTCCATCGCAACGGAAAGCCCGTTGGAAAAATCGAAGGCTATGCGTGCCAGATTGTCATCGATGAAGCCATCTCGTGGCTGGACCAGAAGCGAGACCCGGACTCTCCGTTTTTCCTCAATATCTGGTTCCACGAGCCCCATGCTCCGATCGCGGCGCCCGATGAGATCGTTTCACAATATGGCAAGCTGACAGATCCGGCGGCAATCTATACCGCCACGATCGACAACACCGATCGAGCCATCAAGCGGCTGCTGGCAAAATTGGAAGAAGTTGATTCACCGGAGGGTACGGTCATCGTTTTCGCGTCCGACAACGGCAGCTACCGAGCGGAACGCAATGGCAAACTCCGCCAATCCAAAGGATCCAACTTTGAGGGCGGCATTCGCGTGCCCGGAATCTTCTACTGGCCCGGCAGAATTATGAAGGGCCTCGTCGAAAAGGAACCGGCCGGGATGGTCGATCTGCTCCCGACAGTTTGCGGTCTTGCCGGGATCGACAAGCCGGCGGGCGTGCATCTGGACGGATCGGACCTCACGCCGTTGCTGACCGGCCGACGCGACGAGTTCGCTCGCCATCAACCCCTTTTTTTCATGCTGCCAACGTCGTACCCGACAGCGACTGTCCGAGAGGGCAAATTCGCGCTCGTTGGGTATCGCGATTACGAGTTGCCACGGAACGTGGAAGCCATGAACGACCTGATGAACCAGGTTGAAGAGATCCTGAAGAAGGAGAATAGTCCGGAGCTTCGCGATGGCGATTTCAGGAGCAAAATGTACAACGCCAAGTTTGCCAACAAGGAAGCTGAACGACTTCGAATTGAATTTCTAAAACACAACCGGTTTCAGGAAGCATGGATCCCAACCATCAAGTCGGGCGGCTACAAGAAGTTCGAATTGTACGACCTCGAGAAAGACCTTGCTCAAAAGACAGACGTGTCGGCGCAACATCCGAACCTGGTCAGCCGACTTAAAGGACAACTGATCAGGATTACCGCGAGCGTCATGGCTGACGGCCCGGATTGGCATTTGACTCAAAGCGACATCAGGGCGCCGAGCGGCAAACCTCTGAATTCAACCGATCAACATCTGTGGTCCCGGATCGATGCCGTCGACTTGCCAAAACGGTATGGGCCCGGGAAACATCAGGAATACGTCGATCAGCGCCTCGGGGGATTGAGCGAAGGGCAACGGGCCAGGATCGGGCAATTGTGGAGGGAGAAACAGAAGAGGGATCCCGACATGCCCAATCGCGGCGTGGCCTTCGTGAAGATCCTGGAATACGTGGCCGAGAATGTGAAATGACTTGGACGCTGACAACCCATGGCGCTGAATTTGAACAGAAGCCAACTCAGTGAACAGAGTTCAGCAAGAGCAAGTTCCCCCGATGATTAATATGGAGAAAGTCGTTCTCATCACGCTTGGATTACTCACGACGGGGCTCGATGACGCCAAGGCCGTTGACCTGCCCCCGGAATTGCCGCTCTGGGAGAAGTCGTCGCCCGACCATGGGTTTCGACTTGATGTCGAAGAGCAGGTTCGATCCCACAAGGCGCGATCCGGATCCCCGTCCGGATTGAATCGTGTGTTCAGTTCGGTGTCGTCGCCCACCTACAGCATCCATCGTCCAAAAAACCCGAATGGCGTGGGCCTGGTGATTTGCCCGGGCGGCGGCTTCCGCGATGTTTGGCTGGACCGCGAAGGCCACGATTTGGCGATCTGGCTGAAGGATCACAACGTGACGTGCCTCGTTTTGAAGTATCGAACGCGCCCGGCCAGCCTCAAGTCGGCGAACGCGTGGCAGAACTACCAGCGCGCTGTTCGGGCCGATGGCAGGCAGGCCATTCGAATTCTCAGGCAGGGAGCCTCAGAGTTCGGCCTGCAGCCAAACAAGATTGGCATCTGCGGGTTCTCGGCGGGTGGCCACCTCGCGATAAGCTGTTCGCTGCGCCCTGAACCCAAGCTGCCGGAATCCAAAGTCAGCGGAATGCCGGACTTCGCCGGTCTGTTTTATCCCGGGATTCCTGATGACATCACCCAGGTCATGGAAAGCCGCACGGCGCCCGAGTCGGCCATGCCCGGCATCTGCCCGTTTTTCATCGTAAATGCTCGGGTTGATAAATTGACCCCTGTGGACAAGTGTCTTGATTTTTACGCAAGGTTGTTGAAGGCCGGAGTCCAAGCCGAGATTCATGTTTTTGGCAAGGGCTCCCATGGTTTTGGTCTCGGCGCTGGTCAAGGAAAGTCGATGGCTATTTGGCCCACCAGTTTTGTCGCCTGGCTCCGCGATTCCAACATCATCCAAGACTGAAATCGTTCCGGATTGAATAGTGACTGAACAAATAACATGAAAACCATCCTCACATTTTTATGCTCCCTGCTGCTGGTTTGCCCCGGTTTTGCCAAAGACAAACGCCCCAATGTCGTCGTGCTGCTGGCTGACGATCTGGGATGGAAAGACATTGGTTGCTACGGTGGACCGGTAAAGACACCTGCGCTTGACGAGTTGGCTGCGAATGGCGTGCGTTTCACCGATTTCTACGCCGGGGCGGCCGTTTGCGGGCCTTCCCGTGCCGTGTTGTTGACGGGACGCCATCACGCCCGCGCCGGTATCTACGGCAATGTGATTTTCGACTCGATCCAGAAACCGCATCTGCTCCAGCGTGAGGTCACCCTACCCGAAGTGCTCAAGAAACACGGATATGGGACGGCTCATTTCGGAAAATGGCACTTGGGCATGCCCACGCGCGACGTGAAGAAGCCGACACCCGCGGAACATGGTTTTGATTACTGGTTTGGCATGAACAGCGGGGCCCACCCCAGCCACAAGGACCCCGTGAACTTCCTTCGCAACGGCAAACCAGTTGGGAAGATTGAGGGATATTCCTGCCAGATAGTCGTCGACGAGGCGATCTCGTGGCTGGATGACAAACGAGATTCGGAAGCGCCGTTCTTCCTGAACCTGTGGTTCCACGAACCCCACGACCGCGTTGCGGCGCCGGAATCGATCGTTTCTCAATATGGAGATTTGACCGATCAGGCCGCGGTCTACTCCGGCACGATCGACAACACAGACCGCGCAATCGCTCGCCTGCTCGACAAGTTGAAGGAAGTCGATTCGCTCGAGAACACCCTGGTCTTCTACACATCCGACAACGGCAGCTATCGCGACGATCGCAACGGAAACCTCCGTGGCAGAAAGGGCTCCAATTTTGAAGGCGGCATCCGAGTCCCCGGGATCTTGTATTGGCCGGGGACCATCAAGGGCGGACATGTCGAGCACGAACCGGCTGGAGTCGTCGATCTGCTGCCGACGGTTTGTGGTCTGCTCGGAATCGACAAGCCCAAGGGCGTCCATCTCGACGGTTCGGATATATCGCCGTTGCTCACCGGCCGTAACAACGAGTTCGCTCGGCACCAACCGCTCTACTGGCATCTGCCTTCAAACAACCCTTCCCTGGCAATCCGAGACGGAAACTACTCGATGGTTGCCTATCGCGACTACGAATTTCCGAGAGACAGGCAAGCCATCGTCCAGGTGGAGAAGGAAATCGAAGCAGTCTTGAGGAAAGCCAATAGCCCGGAGCTTGCCCCTTGGGTTGAGAGAACCGATTTTTTCTACAAGAAGTTCAAGAACAAGGACGCTGAACGACTTCGTGGCGAGTTCATGCGCTTGAACGTGTTTCAGGAATCATGGATCCCTGTCCTTAAGTCGGGCAGCTACCATCGGTTTCAGTTGTTTGATCTGGCGGCGGATCCGACACAGAAGGTGGATGTGTCGAAGCAACACCCCGAAGTGTTCTCACGACTCAAACGTCAGTTACTCAAGGTCAATGCAAGCGTAATGGCCGAGGCGCCTGATTGGGGCTCGGTTGATGAAGCACCGACGCCTTCCAGGCCCAAGCCTGCCGCATCGAAGAAACCGAATCGCCCGAACGTCGTCACTCTGCTTGTCGACGACCTGGGGTACCGCGACATTGGCTGTTACGGGGGTCCAGTCAAGACCCCGGTCCTCGACAAGTTGGCCGCCAAAGGCGTGCGCTTCACCGACTTCCATTCCGGAGCGCCGGTCTGCTCCCCTTCGCGCGCCACCTTTCTCACCGGCCGCAACCACATCCGCGCCGGAGTCTATTCCGTCCTCAGTGAACAGCGTCACCGAATGCATCTGCTTCGGAGTGAAACGACGCTCGCCGAAGTCCTGAAAGACGAAGGCTACGGCACCGCTCACTTTGGCAAATGGCATCTCGGTATGCCGGTAAACAATCGCGACAACCCCACCCCTGCCGAACATGGCTTCGACTACTGGTTCGGCCTGGTCAATGGGGCT
>PBXZ01000215.1:0-11327 GCA_002729415.1 Candidatus Poribacteria bacterium
TAATAACATTACCTGAGATATACACTGGGCGATACAACGTCTGTCGTTTGGCTGGCATCTGCGCCAATAAGTACGGGTCGGGATGCCAGTTGTGCCATTTATTTCCAATCGCATTATAGCTGTTAAAAATAGCTATTCGTGGTGTTTCCAAACGCCAGATACTGGAGCTGTGAGTCACCGCTTCGGTAAAAAAAAGAACCGAACCTGCCGGACAAGAGTAGGTACTCCACAAGGGTGAGTCCATCTCCCTAATGGATTCTGGTGCGCTAAAGGCGGCCTTGTGACTACCCGTTACAAAGAGCGTTCCGCCTGCTTTCTCTATTACAGGGTTCAGTTCCCATACCGCCCTAGTTAAGGCCGTATGTGCGTGTCCAGGAAAATAGTGGTAAGTATGGTGGTCGGAAGGTAAGCGTAATGCTCCATTTCCATTATGGGGTACAAATTTGCCTTGACTAGCATGACGGTATTGATAGAAGGAGTACTCCATTCGGAAACCATAACAATTCTGATTGGCCAAAGGCGGAGCCTTTTGCCCATCGGTAAATGGATGATAAACGAATTCGTTCATAAAACCGACCACCACCGGATGGTCAACTAGAGATTGAAGGGGACCACCAATGGATGAACGCTCATGATCTGGAATTGAGTCCGGGTCTTTATCCAGTCGGATAATGTACTCACGCATTTCCTCAATTTCCTGTGGGTCTAAAACGTTGGGCACCAGAAGCCAACCATCCTTGTCAAAACGGTACCGTTGCTCATCTGTCAACTTAACCACAGGGCGGCCTTCTGAGTTTGTTCGTGGATAGGCCTCCTCGTCCGGTATCATCGGTCGCCCCAAGTCTTTGTTAAAAGCGAAATATTTGCTGCTCACGCTGCCATTACTCATGGTGTTTGGTATCCTTTTTGCCTAGTATGGGTCAACCAACCAGGTTCTCAGACACGTGGACTGAACGGAATAGTGTTTGGCGCAGAGGTGGCATTTCGGCCACTAGTCTGGGATGGGGTTCCCAGTTATGCCAACGTCCACCAATAGAATTGTAGCTATTAAGCACGGCAATACGGGGATGGGCAGCATTCCAGGTTACAGCACTGTGGGTCACGGCTTCACTGAAAAAGAGAACTGAACCTGCGGGGCAAGTATAAGTCTCCCAAAGCAACGAATTTGGATCATAAGCTGATTCGGGTGCGGTAAAAGCCGATTTGTGGCTGCCACTGATGAAGATTGTACCTCCATCTCCCTCGTTGACAGGCATTAGTTCCCAAATGGCGCGAACTAGGCCGGCGTTTGCTTTACCTGGGAGACAATGATACCTGTGATGGTCACCAGGGAAACGCATCTGACCATTACCGTTGTGTGGGCCAAAACTGCCTTGGCCTTTTATTCGATAACGATAAGCACTCATCTCTAATCGGTAGCCGTAACAATCCTGATTAGCCAATGGACGCCCTCGACCATCAGTGTATGGTAGATAAACAAACTCGTTCAGAAAACCTAAGGCTATCGGGTGATCTGATAAAGATTGAGTGCTACCTCCTAGGGGGGAGCGTTTATAGTCTGGCATGGATTCAGGACTTGTGTGAAGTTGGGTGATAAATTCCTGCATCGAATCTAATTGATCAGATGACAATACACCGGGTATCAGAAGCCAGCCTTTGGTATCAAAAATATACTTTTGTTCTTGGGTGAGTGGAATAACTGGACTTCCGTCAGCGTCAGATAATGTAAAGTGTTGATCAGTCGCTTTGACTGGTCTTCCTAAATCCTTGTTAAACATGAAAGGTTCACTTCCAAATTTTGACGTCATTATCTATCACCTTCTTGGATTGACTAATGTTTGCTCTAAAACTCGTCTTTCACTTTGGCCCGAATGATTGATAGTTCGTCAATTGGTTGCACCACGAATGAACTACCTATATTTCCCTTAATCTCGGCTTCGGCCAAGGCTTTATCGTAAACCTGCACTATGGCAAAAGATCCGTTAAAGGTGTACCGCCTCTCGGCGTGAGAATTAGCACCAATGGAAATATCGTTCAACACCCACTTTTTTTGAAACTTAAATCCCGGTTGTTCACTCACCTCTTTGCCGTCTTGATAGGCTACCATCGACTTACTTATTGGTACCGACGATAACAATCCAAGTCCAAACACCTTCATCCAGTTTAATATCGATCGGTTTCACCGTTTGCTTTTTGCCTTCAGCATGAATGGAAATTCCTAGTTTGTTCTCACCCTCGAATCGCAGCTATAAACGAATCCCTTGGTGTCCTTCTTTGGGTGCATTCTGGACACCGGCGAAGTGATGTTCCTCCTGCGTAAGCCCCCATTTCGCTTACATAAAAATTCCAGCATCCAATCTTCTACCGCCAACTCGGGATTTTTATCCACTGGTCCATCAAAAGTTTGGAGCGCTTTTTTGGCGGCGTAATACTTGGCGCCGGCTTGGGTATGCCCAATGCTGGAATCTTAATCGTCCCTTTTTCTAACATTGGGGCATCATCTGCTGCTAGTAGCTCACCACCAGCTAGACCGATATTTTTCCATGATTTTTGGTGCCCAGGATTATTTGAAGCATCGAGATGCAATCGGGCTCCCGGCACCACAACCGAGGCCACTAGACAAAATAGGAACAAGCCATATGCCAGGCTAATAAATAAAGCAATTTTCTCACCTACAAACGCCTTGGGTTAATAGCATAATTGGATTCAACGCTAATATACTCACTTTGGCGATTTCGGTCAACGCACTATTTTTCGTACAATCANAGGTTGACNAAGTATAACAATAATTTTGTTATCGGTAAAATCAATTTTGGCCTTTAGCCCGACCTCACTGACTCTGTGCATACTNTTTTTTAAATAGAATCCAGTTATGTTCNATTGAGTATGACGAAAGAAAGCAGNAAACTAATGAAGAAAAAGGGCACCAACAGGGCGNTGATACCCGCCGGATTACCCCCGTACACGAGTTATCTTTTGCCTNGGTATCGATGAGTAAGAGTTTTACTGTTCCAGACCTTGACCACCTTGGTCGAGGCCTCATTGCCAACTGTAACGGCCACGATATACAATGGTCGCCATCACCTGTCCGTGATAGTCACGGCCATTCCAGGGTAAGACAACTTTCCNCTCCGAGAAGGCCTGCTCTTCCACCGGCCACGTGTAGCCCTNGATACTAACCTTAACCGATTTGCCCAGTTGGAAGGAGATCGTAGTCTCGGTCTTGAACCCCTCGACGACCGATCGGTGAAAATACCCTTGGCTAACNGGTCAGCTCTTCTTCAACAGTTAGACTGAACTATCAGCCTGAACCGGTGCCATCTCCATCACCGCGTAGCGGCCTAACGCCGGGCTGCAGGCTGTAATCTCGTTTCGGCCCAAGGAACTATTTCAGTATCAAACTTTCATTAAACTCTTAGCCCACAACAGTTACTCCAGCTAGTGGGAGTATGGGGCTAGGGTGATTTAGCAGGGAAACCATGACCCTGGGGAGACAATGTAATAAATTAGGTTTAGGTTGCGGCCGGTAGGCGGTGTCTGTGAGGCCTCTACCAGCCGCAATTGATTCAATATTATGACCTACCGATTAAACTTGATATCTGCCCATTTAGTGGTCAGCCGGTTTCTAGAATCAACGGCTGTGGTGGGGGCTAAAGCGGCTTGCATAGATTTCTTTACTTCATCGGCCGTCAACGCCACATTCCAAATTTTAACTTCGTCCATTGCTCCGTTAAAGTTGTTCCCTCCTTCGTGATTTGCTGCAATTGACATACCGTGCTCGATGAAGTCTATTCTGACACTCCCGCCGGCAGCAGCTTTACCATCTTCTTCACCATCGATATACAGTACGGTTTCACTCCCGGTTTAAGTGGCAACATAATAGTACCATTTGGTGTCAAATTCTTTCGCCTGGCTCTTGATTTCTAATTCGGCTTTGTCCGTAGCAAAATAGTGACCCAGCAAAACGCCGCCACGATTAAAGGTAATGTGTGGACGTCCACCGCCGCTGGCCCGATACATCAAATCCATTCTGCTACCGCCAGTAATTTTTTGGCTGGGCTTAAACCAAAACTCAATGGTAAGAGCTTCGGGGGGATCAATGTTTAGTTTCTCAAACCTGGCTGAACCTTTATTGAATTCCAAGGCGTTGCCGACAACACCGTCTACCGATTTGGCATTGGTTAATTGCCCAACAAATTTGTTCGGTGAAACATCTTTCACCACTTTTCCCCCTGCTTCTTCAAAGGGCAAGTGAAGAAGCAAACTTTTGGTTCCTTTGGTTATGCCTGCATTAACTGACGATACAATGGCTAAAGATAATATCAGGACACAACTGAGAATTACTTTCTGCTTCATTAGTAGTTTAGCTCGTAAATTGAAGAATAAGTTATAAAAAATTAATGTTCAGTGTCTCGACTCCATACACCAAACAAATGCAAGATTATTGTCAATCTAGCACTGGTGATACTTTATGACAATTATTTAATTCGCCATTCCTGAGCCACCAAATTTGATGTCTGCCCATTTAGTAGCCAGTCTGTTATATGGTTCCACGGCCAGTGCCGCCTCCATCGCTTTCGTGACCTCATCAGCAGTGAACGCCACACTCCAAATCTTGAGTTCGTCTACCGCCCCTTTGAAGAAGGTTCCACCGCCGGAATCTTCTGCTACTGACATGCCGTGCTCAGGGAAATCTATTCTGACATCACCACCAGCGGCCGTCTTGCCATCAAGTTTCCCATCGATATACAGCACCGCCTCCTTCTTGGTTTGAGTAGCAACGTAGTAGTACCACCTGTTTTCAAATTCGAGTTCCTTACTCTTGATTTCTAATTCTGCCCCCTTGGTAGCAAAGTAATGACCGAGTGTGACCCCGCCCCGACAGAAGGTTATATGCGGCCTTCCACCGCCATTCTTCCGGTACAGTAGATCCATTCTACCACCACATTTAACCGCCTCGCTGGGCTTAAACCAAAACTCAATGGTCATAGCTTTGGGCAGATCGAATTTTAGGGGGTCGAATTTTGCGGCCCCTCCTCCGAATTCTAAGGCTTTGCCGACCACACCTTCTACCGATTTGGCTTTGCCCACTACTTTACCCTTAAATTTATTGGGTGATACATCTTTCACCTCTTTTCCATTACCTTCAAAAGGTAGATGTATGATTAGATCCTTAGGATTTGCAGCGTCAGCCAAAGGTACCATTAGAATCAACACCAAGACTAGATTTAAACTGAAAATTATTTTCATGCACATCTCCACTAATACTTTTACATGATATCATTCACCAAAGGAGAGAAACAAGGATCTCTAGCGCAGTAAAATATGAGAAATAAAACAATGACTTCTATGAAGCAGATGAGCTGGTTGATAATCTGTAATTAACTTAGAGAAAATACGGATCAGGAGTTATCTGGTAGAACAGAATTACGCAGAAACCAGAAAATGGTGATACTGAAGTAAGCCTATACCAAATATCTCAACTACAGTCAGCCCTTTTGCTAGTCAGCCGGAGAGTTTTTTGTTTTCAAGCAAAATCGGGTTTGAATTCAAGCCCCTCGACTAATTANACGCCCCCAGAAACTGACTTTCTTTTCTTCTTTCTCTTGGTTGGCTTCGAGTAAGCGTTAGTTTAGTCATAACTCTTGTAATTTATGCGGCCATCTCAGTAGCCAACAGAGTGAAGCACTTTAGGTCTTGTCCTATGATTGCCAATGTGCTAAAGTGGTTGACATTGCAAATCGGTGGAGGCGGCTAGATGGCTATGTGCAACCATCCAAGACACCGTTACTAGGCTGGGAGTTGCTAGCATGCCGAGCTGACGGGTGATGTCACAATATCTTTGACTAGGTATTGTAGCCGTAACTTTGGTAAATCAATAGCTTCCCCAGCAATAAGCGCTGAGATTAAACTAGCCACCGAACAGACGCGTCACATTGCCTCAGCTATAGACCAACTGAAAACTATAAAGTCACTTCTGTGAAGTTCAGTATAGACCAAGATGAGGTGCCCCAGAAACCGAGCTAAATAGCGAAAGAAAGGAGCTACGGAACAATCTTCATGAGAAAACGAGAGATCGGATGGCTACTATTGATCGGTAGTTTTATTGTTGCTTGCGGTAGCGATAAAACCGATCCAGTCGCCAAACCCAAACCGATAATTGAAACCCAGACCGAGAGTGAGCCAACGGTTGCTGTTGTCGAAATTGACTTCTTAACCGAAGAAAAGGCGATCAAGCAAACGCTGGTTGACCAGAACGCGGCCATCAGCCAAAAGGAAGCAGACGATATTATGTCTTTCTGGATCAAGAGCGAAGATAGAAATGTTTTTACCGCTTGGACCTTCGCAGGTGGTGGTTTTGAAAAGTACGAGGGCTGGAGAGCGGTGCAAAACGGCTGGGTTGGCATCTTCAAGTTGCGTGATGGCCAGATGGCGACTGACGTGTCGAGAGTCGAAATCGACTCGCGTGCCAGCAAAGCAGTATTATATGGCAAGTACAAGTGGGAGCAAAATGGCGAATTGATCATTGCCTTCCAGAAACAGAAAGGAAAGTGGTTGATTCGTGCTATCGATTATACCAACGGCAGTTTCGGTAAGCAGATACCGAAACTGTCAAATCCAGCCTACACGAATCCGAAGAAATAGACCGCAACAGGAGTATCACCGCACCAATCGCACTTCCCTTGTAGGTAGTTACTTCGCTTACCAAGTAGATCATGACCCTTCTCTTTTATATTTTTTTGGGACGGGGCTGTTCTAACAATCAACTCGGCTTTTTGCCTCAACTCTGGATTCAACTCAGTCTCCGAGATTTCCACCATTAGAGAATATAGCTTAGGGGCATTTGGTCNCCCCCATGATTTTCTTCTAGCGTATGCCAAGCCGCTTAGCGAACATTCAAGTTGACATCCTGAAGTCCACGGCAGAAAGATCCCAAGTAGCATCAACTCCTTTACGCAGGTGACAGGGACACAGGTTTTCCATAGCTTCTAGACGCACTTTGGGATCTTGGGAGTTAGCAATTGCCACCAAATAGGCAGTTAACTTGTACCCTCTTAGCCGTCGTTCTTCTCTTTTAAACTNTCGTCTCGNAAGTCCATTTTAAATAGGTTTTCTTGGCATATCTTCTTCCTGAAGCTTGTAACTCAGTTTAGGGCTAGACTGATAATTGATATTCCTTGGGTTGAGGGTGGTGGACGTTGACGTCAGCATATCCAAAGAGCAGTGTAAAGTATAGCTTGCTATCCAGTCTGAATTATCTGGTTCAAGCTTGAATTAGCCTCAGACAAACAGACACCAGCTGACCAAGAAAGGGCTAGTAGCCTTTATGAAAGTGTTCGAGAGCTTGGATTATGAGGAAAGAGACTATGGGAGAGGAGAAAAAGGGTGCCAGCTAGGGTAGCTGATACCCACTTGATTACCCCGTATACGAGTTGTCTTTTGCACGGGTTTCAATGATTATTTAGTTGCTTTAAAACTTGCACTTCAAAATAATCATCTTGGCCGTCGTCTATAAGCCGTACGCCAGCAATTATCCCGATGCGTTATTGGTCGCTGATATAGCGCCTACAAACCGTCTTTGTGCTTGATTGACAGATTCATCCAATCCTTGAGCCTTGGGCATGAACCATATTCACCCTCTATCCATTCAGCAACAGTCTGTTTACTTTTTACCAATAATATGGGGCGGCCACTATGTAGAGCAATGTCACATCAATAAATGTAAATTTATTCTTCAAATAGGNGACCTTGCAACAGTTTTTGACCCTCTTTGANCGCTTGATCCATGGCTCGCTGAGCATTGGCTTCCCCGGACCACATGAGGCTGATCGCCGGAGTAATTGCTTCGTCCACAATTTGACCATGGTTTCTTAACCAATAGATTGGTGTTTGGCGAGGAGTGTGGTTGATGGTGTAATCAACCAGAACACCTATAGCCTCGGCCGGATAGACCCCAGGTCGCGCATTTAACCATTGGCTAATTCTTACTGGCTCGGTGTAATCTTCAACATGCAACGGCATCCATAGACCGTTACTGAATAGATCATTGCTGGCTGTATCTCCCAGGGCTTTGAATAATTGGAAGGCCTCCTCTGGGTGTTTGGAACTGGTGAAAATGCCCAAAGGAGCCCCACAGATGATAGTAGTTGGTTCCTTAAAATAGGGCAATACACCCATTCCCCAATCAAAGCCCATTTGGCTCAGGTCCAGAATCTTCCAATGTCCAGTAATGTCCATGGCTACCTTACCTGTTTGCAACATGAAAGAGGCAGAAGGCATCGATTCTAGCGTCGAAGGGGTGGGTGCCACATGATACAGATAGACCAAATCCTGCATTTTCTGCAGGGCATCGACAGCCGCTGGCTGATTAAGTGGCAATTTTTGGCCATCATCACTGGCCACTTGACCACTATTACTATAAATAAATGGTAGCCAAAAGAGCATCGATTGAGGAAAGGCCACCGCATAAGTGGTAATATGTTCCGCTTCAAAATTGGGACTGCTGGCATCATAACCATTGCGGTCTATGGTTAACTTTTGACAGATAGCTACAAATTCTTCCCAGGACCAAGCCTCTTCAGCCGTGGCCGCTGGATAAGCCAAACCAGCCTGATCAAAAACCTGCTTGTAGTAAAGAATAATAGTTTCAATGGCGCAGTTGGCGCCAACGATTTTATCTTGGACTTTATAATAGATCTGCCGCATCCGATTACTGGCCTCTGGGTCGTGGTGGAAATGATCCGATAAATCCATCAACCAACCGGCGCTGCCCCAAGTTGAAATCATCGTATCTGGAATGTAGGCGATGTCAGGTGCGGTACCAGCGGCCACCATAGTTACTAACTTGGTCGTATAATTCGAACCAGGAATATGCTGGGCCCGGACTCGGATGTTGGCATGCTGTTGGTTGAATTGTTGGACTACCTTTTTAACGGCTTGGCGCTCAAAAGGAGAGCCCCAATAAGTAAACACCAATTCGGCCGGTTTAGCTTCCAGTCGAGAGCCAACTAGGATCAAAACAGCGATTAGAATCAGGCGGATAATGTGTGTCATGGGCTTACATTAGTTGTTGATCAGTCATCGTTGGTGGGAATTCCTCAATAACATATTATACAATTACACTGTGGTGACCATAGCAAATAAAAGCAGATAAACGGCAAATTTAAAACCTGGGTGAGAGTTTAACCATTACACTATTATATCAACTGGCGACAATGTCACCCGAGGCAGAACTTTCACCGGTTACCGAGCAGATGTGGCTGAATTCACCGGAAGATACTGAGAATTGGCTGATGTCCGGGGCCGGGCTATCGTAGTTGGCCCTACCGCTTACTACGACCACATGGCCTGATTTGACTGTAGGACGTTCGGCCAAAATCAAGGTTGATAATCAGCAGGCAGAATCTAACATTAATCTTGGCCGTTAACCTTTTCGATTGTCCTAAATAAGGGTTAGTTTAGCTAATAATTGAAAAAAGCCGTCCTTCAGAAATGACTTCCATTGATTCCCTCGATATACTGGACTCAAAATTATGGTTGGCTTATTTTAAGGCTTTAAGATTGCCCCAGATCTCGACTAATTTCTGGTTGCTTGCTGTTACCGATAGCCCGGCTTCCTCCATATTTTGCTTGATCTCTTTGTCACTCAAGGCTCGACTGTAAATTCTCAATTCGTCGATAACACCTGGGAAGAGTGGATCACCCCAGTTGGCTTTGACTAAATACCAGTTTTGGTCTTCGCTCCAATCTTCAAAGCTGTCCTTGTTAAACTTCTCATGTTTCTTCATTTCTGCATTGAGATACAGTTTGATACCTTCTCCATCTTTGTCAAAACTCAGGGCAACATGGTATTTGTTTTCTCCCCTGAACCAAAATCAACCCGCCCCCCCACTGAAATGACAACCACCGGCGATGTCATTGCCCGTTCGACCATGATTAGGTGTGACAAAGAAATCCCCGGACCACCTTTGCCGAAATCGAAAACCCTGGACCAAGTACCGGGAGCACTCAGTGCTTTGAACCAAGCTTCAACGGTAAAATCGCCCAGATCGATTTGGTCCATAGCGGCGAAGTCTGATTTGCCATCGAACTCTAGTCTTTGACCAAATTTGCCAGCACTAGCTTTAGGGTTACCTTCTAGACGACCTTCTCTTGTACCCAAAATATCTTTGGCAGCCTTGCCTTTTACTGTGGGGTTATCAAAGGACCAGTAAAGAACTAAGTCCTTTGGAATAACTGGCCGGCCATCAACTGCACTAAAAGTAGTGACCATCAGAAACAAAACTGTGCAGAAAAGGGACTTTGCCATCAGACTCTCCTGCTATGTTTTACCATCAAAGTTGGAATTGTATCTTACGACACAATTTAATGGGGTCAAGTAAATGAACAATACTATGAACTGAGCAGGTAAAAGCCAAGCTATGAGAAGACTAGCCTCAGTCACAACGAAATTGCCAATTATTGATGGCACAGAGGTGGATTATCCAGATCGGTGGGGATTGTTTTTCGATGTGTTATTCGGTGTGATGGGAGAAGAAAGAAACTAATTGGGAGAAGGGAGAAAGGGTACCAACTAGGCAGCTGATACCCGCCTGATTACCCCGTATACGAGTTATCTATTGCGCGGGTTTCTGTGAGCGATTAGTTGCTTAAGTCGGCTATTTCAAAATCATCATCTTCGTGTCGACAACCGGGATGTCAATCATTGAACAGATAAATCAATCATCCTTTAATCTATGACTTCGAACTGTTTAACGAGACACAAAAGTGCTCAATCTCTCGTCCACCGGCCTAAATCGATCCTAGCTACAGAGTCGGTAGCCATTCTTCTATACATGTCTGACCATTCGGAGTAACCTCATTGCTTCATAAGTTGACGTAGCAGAGGATAACCGAGAATGGCCCATTACGGCCCCAAGTCCGAGGTTGTCGTCTTTTTTCTTCTTTACAATAAAAATCCATTTCAAAATTCCTTCTTGCTTAAATTTAACCAATTCTACATCTATTCGTAATAATTTCGTAACACCTAATCAGCTATACTTGGCGCTTGTCAATTTTCGAGACTTACTGCGGTTTGATTCGAAAATAAATATTCAATTCTATCCATTAGGAGCTTGATCATGGAATCACAGTTAGCCTTGACCATCGCTGGAAAGGCTAGCAAACCCATTAAAGTAACCACGGCACCAATAATTCCACTTGCTGTTGCAAAGATTGCGCAAGTCGCTAGAGCTGCAACTGCCATTGAACCTGGAAGATGACGAGTGGCTAATTGCAAACTAAAAAATAATCGATTGACGATATTTGCCCTTTCAACCACGTAACCC
>PBXZ01000216.1:0-15118 GCA_002729415.1 Candidatus Poribacteria bacterium
ATGATAAGTAGTCCAGAATTTCAAGCGATGGCTGAAGAACTAGGCGAAATTTCGGACACCAAAAGAATACACAGCTTTTCCGAGATGGGGGAAGGCTAATTTCACAGTCCGCTTAACCTTAAATTGTTAATATCTACCAATTGCAATTTGGGTTGACGGAAGTCTGATCATTCATTATCCCCTTGTACTTAAGTTTTAACTTAAATACATGTACTAAAGTCTGGGCTTATGTACAACACGATCTAGCTATAGCTGGGTTCTTACTGCGACTTAAGTCTATATGTATTAAACATTCTATCTTAAATACAACTAGCACCATACGCAACCTTAATTACCAATTGCTCTTTTCATATTCCTTGACCGCTTCTAGTGCTTCAGGTGTACCTATTTTCCCTAATGCCATTGCCGCAGAATAACTAACCGCTGGCTCCTGTAGTGCTTGGATCAGTGCAAGCACCGCATCCTTTGCTCCTAGTCCTATCTTCCCTAATATATATGCCGCATAAGAACGCACATTAAAATCATCTAATTGACTTCATCATTTTTACCCCCTTACAATCATCAGATCTTTTTCACTTTTGAAGTTGTTCTTAACCAGACTGTTCTGTTTACTGTATTTGGAAGTTCGTGACAGTGTTCAAAACATCAATGGAAGCTATCAGCAGGGTCATTGATCAAGAAGTATTTGGACCAGCTGTTGAACAAGTTTAGGTTTCCGGATAGTAACATAATGTAGTATATCCTTAATACAACTAGCCACCATAAACTAACAGTAGTAAAGCGGTCAAGACCGTGCATAGCACGGATAAATGGTAATTTAACTCCCGTACCATTTTCTACCTAGCTGAGATATTTTTAGGAGATACATCTATCCGGATGTTATACACCGGGTTGAGGACAAACCTGCCGGCTCTAATTAGATCGGGGATTTTCAACTCTATCATTTTTCAAATACACCCTCTTGCTTTACTATCTGATGATAACACAGGTAGTTTCGTACCGGAATATCGGGGCCGATGGAATGCGCCCCGATAATGGCGCCACCATCCTTCCCTACTTCGATGATCTCTCTGGCTTGATTGCGAATAGCGTCTGCCGTTCCTCCCGGTAAGACATGCGAATTACACATGCCACCGATGTAGCTAAGCTTACGGCCATATTTCGCCTTCAGCGTCGGAATATACAGCCCTGCACGCGGTTCAACGGGGTTGATACCGTCAATTCCCGCTTCGATGAACATATCCAGTAACGGACCGATATTGCCATCACTGTGCAAAATAACTTTGGCCGCACCTGCCTCCTTGAATGCTGAAACCATCCGACGGTACGCCGGCAAAAAAATTTGCCCAAACGCCTTTGGTGACATCATTGGCTGATGGTTATAGGCGATGTCGTCGTAGATCCACAATCCCGTGTCATAGAGATTACCGCGTCGCAAGGATTCCAATCCAACCTGAATAATATGGTCTGCCACTCGATCGGCTAGTGCTTTTGCGAAAGGCGGGTCATCGGCAATATCCTGCAAAAAATTGACTTCGCCGCGCAGAAAGGTTGTCCGCAGATAAGGACCGCCGGTTTTGCAGAAAACACAATATCTGTCTCGCCCTGATTCGACGTTTTGCAGAAAACCGTGATAACGTGAATCTAGCGTCGGTGGGTCAAACCATAGGCGCTCTAAATCTCTCTTTTCTTGAACCGCAACCTCCAATTCGCGGTAGAAATACGCTCCCCTCACCTTTTGGGTTACTCGTCCCCACCCGTCCCGCTCCGTTACGGTCTTGGTATCTTCGTGCAACAGTTTCCGTCTAGTCGGAAATGGGGTTTCGTCCGCTACGACAATCCGAATATCAATGCCGAAACAGTCCGCAAGATCTGTCTGTCCCGACAGGGAAAGTTCCTGGATGCACTGTTGGCGGAACTCCTCCCAAAACGAATCGAACGTTGGAGTGCGGTCGGGACGCTGATGATTAAGCGCCGCCATAACACGTTGTTTCGAAGTCATAATTCTGTTCTCCTCAAGATCAAATCATCAGCAAAGCATCACGATAATCGCCTTCCGTAACGTTTGCCGTAATGGTTTCACGTTCAAGCTATTTCACCGCTTCCAACCGGTGCTGACCGTCAACCAACCAACTGGATTGACCATCGCTCACCATGTGACATGAAAGGAGTTTTCCCACATTGCCGCGCAGTTCAAATCATCCATTGTTGCCTGCCTGAAACTGCCACTAGGATAGTCGTGGTGTTCCACGACACGGAGTTCATATATCCGCTGACGCATGCCGTACTCACTTTGTCTTCCCGTTAACCTGTTCCATTCGGATTCAAAGTGTTTGGCGATTTCTTCTACTGCAATTACAGTAGGAACATGCCAGTCTCCCTTATGGAGCTCAGAGGCCAAAAGATCAATGGCCTGAGTAGATTTATTGTTTAATGAGGCAATCTGGAGTTTGTATGGTGGTGTCATCAAAGCAATCAGCTCCAGTTTTCTCCTGCTTGCAATAGTAGCAAGGTATGGTTGAGTGCCATAGTGAAATGGGTTCTCCACGAGGCGAAGTGATATCCCAAACATGAGTCCGTGAAGTGCTTCGTTCTCTTCTAGGACAAACTGAGTTGCACTCAGGAATGCTTTGGGATCTTGATATTCAATATATTCCATTAGTCATCAAGAAGCATTTGAACCATGTGTTGAACTTGTTGCTTGCCCAGTTGCTGAACTAGCTTAGGTTTTCTGATAGTAACACGGTAAAGAATCTCCTTCAAATATTGATTACCTGGACAGTGCTTGTAGTTGCTTCTCTGTCAGTCAACACATCACTTTCACACAACTAAACTTACCCCATACCCTTCCTATCAACCACACATAATATATCCTTTGTTAACTTTTTCACCTAAAATCCCAAGGTTTTTTCAAACGAGCTAGATACAACACAATAATACGTATTGACACATTGTCAGGGTTTAAACTGAACTAAAGGTCATGATGTCAAAGCCTTCCACTTAAGCCGACATATTTCTCACTTTCCTATTGTTATCATACAGAATCTGGAAAGGCAAAATTCATTTTCAAGATGATGTCGGCTGATAAGCAAAGGTTAGTTAGTAACAAGGTTTCAGACAACACGGTTGGATATCATAATCAGATTAAACCTGAAATTCAGAGGGAGGGAGCTAAGATTGGCATAAATAATGATCATAGTCCCAAATAGACCACGAAACTCTTTAAAGAGCAAGGAATTATGGTGGAAGAAAAGAACAAATGGGGGTTTCAGGTTTTTAGGATACACGAAACCAGAATAGAATTATGGGCTACACGCCCAACGATATTGTAACAATAATAAATAGAGGTAAAAAAATGAAAAAGAACAATGCTTTTACACTACACTGGATCTTCAACTTGTTGGTGGTTCTTGTTAGCCTGGCTTCTACCGCAACAGGATTCGCCCAGGGAGGGGATTATGCTGTCACCGATGTCAAAAATGGTGGAACTATCACCGGTACAATTTCTTTTACAGGGAAGGTTCCAACGCCTAAACAGTTGGTAATCGACATCGACGCGGAGATCTGTGCAAAAACAACCAAGGTTAATGAAAGTCTACTGGTGGAAGCGGAGACTAAAGGGGTCAAGAATGTAGTTGTCTCCCTGAAGGGCATTAATACCGGAAAGGACTGGAGCCTTCCCGAAAAAGGCTTAGCGCTTTTTTTAAATGCCCCGTCAACGCTCCAGAAGGATCTTGACG
Organism: Candidatus Poribacteria bacterium; assembly: GCA_002729415.1. GTDB lineage: Bacteria > Poribacteria > WGA-4E > WGA-4E > UBA9662 > UBA9662. Next base: position 3,741 of record PBXZ01000216.1, read on the forward strand.
GTGGAAAAACGGTGCCAAAGAGCTTACAGCAGATGCTCAAAAAGAACAGGGTTCGCATTGATGCAAAAGCGACCGTCTCGATTGAGAAGGATAGTAGCCAATGGTTGATAACCGATAAAAAGAATCAGCAACAGTATCGAGTCAAGAAAGAGGGGGATCAGCTCAACGTTTATGGTTTGGCGCTTAATCAAAATGGCTGTCAATTTAGACCTCATGTTTTTGTGGTACCGGCAGCTAGACCTTTTTACGTGCTGAACAATGATGGTATCATGCACAACCTTCATACTTATAGTAAAGCGAATCGAGCTATCAATAAGGCACAGCCAAGATTTATGAAGGCGCTTCAGATGAAATCCAAGGACTTCAAAAAGCCAGAAACTATCAGAATAGCATGCGATGTCCACAGTTGGATGAAGGCGTGGATCGTTACTACCGCACATCCTTACTATGCGGTAACAGATGCAAAAGGCAATTTTGCGATTGATAGAATACCTCCAGGGAGCTATACTTTGGAGCTTTGGCATGAACGTCTAGGTGAGCAAAGCCAGTCGGTCAGCATCGCGGCCGGTGGTACCACCCCGGTAGAGGCGACTTATACCGCACCAAAATGATAATCGCAATACGTAGTGTGGTATGTGACATGAATTTCCGAAGGAACACACACAATCTCTTGGAATATCACGAAACTAAAAACATCCAATAAATTCGATAAACATATTTAAATTATGATAAATGGGCATTCTATGAAATTTATTCTAAACTGGACAACTTTGATTGCAGCAATAGTATGTTCTATCTCCGCTCAAAACATCTCCGCTCAAGACACAACAGAAAAACAAAGTTATAATAAATATTGCCTTCCCTGCCATGGATTGGAGGGTAAAGGAGATGGCGAATTATCCTATCTTTTATATCCCAAGCCCCGAGATTTGACTGGTGGACTATTTAAAATTAGAAGTACACCCACAGGTAATCCCCCTACTGATAGTGATTTAATTACTACTATTAGAAAAGGAATGCCTGGAACTGCCATGCCTCCTTTTGATTTTTTAAATCCTGATGAATTGAAAGATATTGTTAGCTCTGTAAAAGATTTAGGGAATATTAACAATAGCAATGTAGCACAAATTCCAATACCTGATGAAATATCGAAAACGGATGAATTATTGAAATTAGGAAAATCAATTTATACTGATTTAGGGTGTAACCAATGTCATGGAGAAAAAGGAAGAGGAGATGGCCCATCATCAAATGTATTGGTGGATTCATGGGGCTACCCCATAATTCCCAGAGACTTCACATCCGGTGTTTATTTAGGAGGAGGCCAAGCCCAGGATCTCTATTTAAGGTTTGTGGGTGGGATGGACGGCACGCCCATGCCAGCTTACGGAAACTTGGCTGAGTTATTTGAGAAACCTAAAAGTGATGAAAGTAAACTTGCTTGGTCGCTGGTACACTATGTAAAAAGTTTAGAAACAGGGATTTCAGCAGAAACAATACAACCTCCGGAAGATGGCAAAATTACTGCTCTAGCTGTAAGCAAGCGTACTAAATCAGAAAAATTATTAGATGCATCATCTAGATTCTGGGAGAAAGCAGATTCTTATTCAATCCCGATATCACGGTTATGGCAAAGTGATAATGTCAATTACCAGATGGTGGATATACAAGCAATCTATAATGCCGATTATGTGGCAGTCAAATTGGAATGGGAAGACCGATCCCAGGATCAGGGGTTATATCGAGTCCAGGATTTTCAAGATGGAGCAGGGATTCAATTTTCATTAGATGGAACCAAAGGATTTCATGGGATGGGATCGAAAGAGCATCCCACGGATATATGGTTTTGGAAAGCAGAATGGCAAATGAGGGTAGATGAAAAAATTGATTCCGATATTGCCTTGGCCTATGCCAATCGGGTCACCGATTCAAATGTGGAGACTTATCCCCAATTGATGAATGATATTGCCTATCTTTCCGGCCGGGACGTTGGAAACATTAATTCTGAGACAGCTAAAGTATCACCAGTAGAAAATGTGATGGCTATCGGTCCTCAAACGGTGACTTCCTTTCCCGAAAATGAACAAAAAGTAATGGGCAAGGGCATTTGGGACGGGCAAAAATGGCAGGTTGTGTTTGTTAGAAAATTAAAATTTGATTCCAAACAAAAAGTGAATTTTATTAAAGGTGAATCCATTCCCATTGCTTTTGCCATTTGGAATGGCAGTGAAAAAGACCGGAATGGGCAAAAGATGGTATCCACCTGGTATGATTTAGAGCTAAAGGATTAGGTATGAATAAAGATCAAAATAAAAACGGTAAAATCAGCCCCGAACAGCAAAACTCAAAAAGTGGAATTAGCCGTCGGGATTTTATACAGTCAGGAGCAACCGGATTGGGCGCTGCGGGTCTTTTATGGTCTATGCCAACCAGCATGTTTTTTCTAAAAGAAATCCCTGATATTGATAATCCACTAACACACTATCCCAACCGGGGGTGGGAAAAAATATACCGTAATCAATATAAGTTCGATGACAGTTTTACATTTATCTGTTCCCCTAACTGTACCCATGAATGTCGGATGCGGGGCTTCAACCGTAATGGCGTTATGATCCGAACAGAACAAAATTATGATTGTCACAAAATTAAAGACCTTTATGGCAACCAGTCTACCCATGCCTGGAATCCCCGGGGTTGTTCAAATGGCTTTACCTTCCATCGCCGCATTTACGGAAGTTACCGATTAAAATATCCCATGGTAAGAAAAGGTTGGAAGCAATGGGCGGATGATGGGTTTCCCTACCTGACGCCGGAAAACCGTGACAAATACAAATTCAATTCCCGTGGGACGGACACTTTGGCAAAAATATCCTGGGATAAAATTGAAAACTACATTGCCAATGGACTCATCAATATTTCTAAAACTTATAGCGGTGATATTGGGAAAAAGCGATTGTTAGAACAGGGTTATCCTGAAGAAATGCTTACTCATTGGGACGGCGCCGGAACTCGAACCATCAAACTACGGGGTGGTATGGGACTTTTAGGTGTTATTGGGAAATATGGCGCTTATCGTTTTAGCAATACTTTGGCATTGGTGGACCACCATGTCCGTGGTGTTAACAGCACGGATGCAAAAGCAGGCCGCAATTGGTCCAACTATACCTGGCATGGCGATCAGGCTCCCGGCTTCCCATTTGTTCATGGCTTGCAGGCTTCGGATGTAGATATGAATGAAATGCGGTACAGTAAATTGCTGGTTTCAATTGGGAAAAACTTGGTGGAAAACAAACGGGCAGATAATCATTTCGCAGCAGAAATTATGGAGCGGGGTGGAAAATTGGTGAATATTTCACCAGAATATGGTCCTTCTTCTTCCAAGGCTGATTATTGGCTCACCATTCGGCCCAATACCGATACAGCTTTACTCCTTGGAATATCCAAGATCATTATTGATAATAACTGGCACGATAAAAAATTCCTAAAAGAATTTTCGGATTTTCCACTGCTGATTAGAAAAGATACACTGAAACGCCTGAAACCGGAAGACTTCATTAAGAACTACAAAAATCAACTTTCAGAAAAAGGTCCCAGTTTCAAAATCCATGGGATGAAAAAAGAGCAGTATGATAAAATTGGTGATTTTACCATTTTTGACAAGACGACCAATTCCGTTCAGTCGCTCACCCGTGAAGATATCGGTGAATTCCTGAAAAAGAAGAAAATTGATCCGGCTCTGGATTGGGATGGAACCATAAAAGATAGCGACGGAAATGAAATAGAAATTTGCACTATTTTCTGGGCATATAAGCATATTCACCTTAAAGATTATGATCTCGAATCGGTGGTGGAAATCACCCATTCCAACAAAGACCTGATCCAGCAATTAGCCAAAGATTTGGCGACTATCAAACCGGCGGCGATTCATATTGGAGAAGGACTGAATCACTGGTTTCATGCTGTGGAAACCAACCGTGCCTGTTACCTGCCGGTAATTCTCACTGGGAATATTGGCAAACGGGGCGCCGGGTGTCATACTTGGGCAGGGAATTACAAAGCAGGACTTTTCCAAGGGTCAGAAGAAGTTGGCCCCGGATTTAAAGGTTGGGTGGCAGAAGATCCATTTGCACCCAATTTGAATCCAAAAGCCAAGGCAAAGGAATTAAAGATCAAGGGTTATGCACGGGGAGAAGAGCCATCCTATTGGAATGTAGGGGATTTCCCTTTGTTGGTAGATACGCCTAAATATGGGAAAAAATCATTTACCGGTGAAACCCACATGCCCACACCCACCAAAGCAATTTGGCACAATAATGTGAATCTGCTGAACAATGCCAAATACCATTATGAAATGGTGAAAAACACCAATCCCAAGGTTGAGATGTGGATCAGCCAGGATATTGAAATGACGGCAACCTGCGAATATGCGGATATTGTGCTGCCGGCTAACAGTTGGGCGGAACAACAGAATTATGAATTAACTGGATCCTGTTCCAATCCGTTTTTGCAAATATGGAATGGCGGTTTGAAGCCCGTGTTCGATTCAAAAGATGATGTACTCATTTGGGCCAGCGTGGCCAAGCAGTTAGGTGAAATCCTGAAAGATAAACGATTTGAAGATTATTGGAAATTTGTTCTGGAAGGAAAAACAGAAATCTATATTGATCGATTGTTGGACGGCAGCAATACAACCAAGGGTTATACCACCAAAGATATCATGGATGGAAAATATGGTGAACCGGGATCAGCGCTCATGTTATTCCGAACTTATCCCCGGATTCCTTTCTACGAACAGATCAAAGAAAGTACACCGTTCTATACACCCACGGGAAGACTGCAGGCATACAATGATGAACCGGAAATTATTGAATATGGAGAAAATTTCATCGTCCACCGGGAAGGCCCTGAAGCAACACCTTATCTGCCCAATGTGATTGTTTCCAACAATCCTCTCATTCGCCCCGAAGATTATGGTATTCTAGCCGATGCAACTTCTGCAGGAGAACGACAGGCCCGGAATTTGAAACTGCCTTGGCGGGAAGTAAAAAAGACCAAAAACTTTTTATGGGAAGACGGTTTTTCATTTTATTGCCTGACGCCAAAATCCCGACATACAACCCATTCAAGCTGGGCGGTGACGGATTGGCAGTTTATCTGGAGCAATCCCTTTGGTGATCCATATCGAAAGGATAAACGGCAGCCCGGAGTGGGCGAGCATACCATGTATATGAATTCCGATGCGGCGAAGGATTTGGGTATCGAGGATGGCGATTATGTTTATGTAGATTCGGATCCCCAAAACCGTCCTTACCGCAATTTTGATGTGAATGATCCTTTTTATAAGGTGGCGCGATTGAAAGTGCGCTGCCGTTACAATCCATCTTATCCATACCATGTGATTATGATAAAACACGGTGCATGGATGTCTACAGAAAAATCTGTTTTAGCCCATGAAACGCGGGCGGATGGGCGTGCTCAATCCAAAGATACGGGATATCAGGCCAGTTATCGATATGGTTCTCACCAATCCGTAACCTATGGCTGGCAGATGCCTATGCAGCAGTTGGATAGTTTATTTCATAAAGCAAAGGCGAAAATGGGATTTTTATTTGGATACGAAGCGGACAACCATGCCATAAATACGGCTCCTAAAGAAACTTTAGTGAAGATCACTTTTGCTGAAAAAGGCGGTTTGAAAGGGAAAGGGAAATTAGATGTCGTCAAAACTGGTTTTACCCCTGCAAATGAGAATGAATTCATGGAGAACTATCTAGCTGGAAACCTGACGACGATAGAATAAGATGAATGGTAAAAGATTACGATAAAGAAGATCCGTTTGAAATGAAAACGATAGAAATCCCCGGTGGAAATATTGTTCATCAGGCGCAGGTGATGTCGGAAGAATTTCGGGATATGGGAACAACTGAAGATGAATTGCTGAATATGTTTTCGAATCCTTTTTATGGGGGCTTATATATGGCTTATGTCCAATTGGGTAGGGAAACAGTCGAAAAAATTGTTTTTCAAGTTTATAAAAAATATATGTGAAAAATGGCTAATTATGTCCTTATTCACGGTGCATGACACACTGGTGAACTTCTTAAAGAAACGGCTATTCCTATCAAGTCATCAGGGCATAAGGTTTACCTCCCTACTATTGCTGGGAATAGGCCCAGGGATTCCAAGTCTGTTGGATTGGAAGAAGCGATTCAGTCTATTGTTGACTACATAAATGAAAACAAAATTTCAGCTGTTATTTTATTGGGACACAGTTACGGTGGAATGATCATTACGGGTGTTGCCGATAAAATTCCAGACCGTATTCATCGATTGATTTATTGGAATGCTTTTGTACCCAACAACGGGGAGAGTCTTAATAGTATGGTACCCCAAATGTATATTGATTTCTTTACACAACTTGAGAAACCGGATGGTTCGGTTGAACTTCCGTTCCCGATCTGGAGAGAGGCTTTTATTAGACCTCTTGCAAAAATAGTAAAATCTGCTATATTTCTAGCTGAGAGACCGCTAAATTCTCTGGCATATACGAACTCAAAAGCCTCTTTACTTCTATCTCTTGGACTTATGCAAGAAGTCTATTAATGATGCTGAAGCTGAACTTGCCAAGATAGCCTATGACAGGCTTAATCCACATCCATACAATACATTCAAGGATTTGATTTCAATTAGCAAAAATCCTTCTGAAATAGAAATTCCAAAATCGCACATAAACTGCACTGAAGATACGTCTTTGCCTCAAAGTCTGCCTTGGCATCCTCGTTTATCGGAGAAATTAGGACTTTTCAGACTTATCCAAATTCCAGAAAGTCATGAATTGTGTTTCACCAATCCTCTTTTACTTTTACTTGGGCAAAAAATTCTCGATGCAGGAAAGGATTAATTAAAATGAGTAAAGTATATAATTGGCAAATCAACCGTGACATGAGTTATCCCTATGATGGGAAATATCCTGAAAGACAATTTGCAGCCGTTTTCAATATTAACAGGTGTATTGCCTGCCAGACCTGCACCATGGCCTGCAAAAGCACATGGACATTTTCCAAGGGCCAGGAACTCATGTGGTGGAATAATGTGGAAACAAAACCCTACGGCGGCTATCCGCAACATTGGGATATAAAATTGCTCAACCTAATGCAAAAAGCCCATGATCGGCAGGAAAAATCCATGACTTGGAATGGCGATGATGAATACAATGGCATGACTATTTTTGAAGCGGCCGAAAAAGAAAAAACGAAAAATGGACAATCCCGTGTTTTGGGCTATTTACCGGAAGATCATGAATGGACCAAACCCAATATTGGTGAAGATGNTTCGCCGCCCANATCGACGAAGAAAGATAAAATGGGATATATTACAGATCCAATCAAACTACCGGAGCATAAGAGTTTCTTTTTCTATTTACAGCGAATTTGCAACCATTGNACTTATCCAGCCTGTTTGGCGGCTTGTCCAAGAAAAGCCATTTATAAACGAGATNAAGACGGTGTGGTTCTTATCGATCAGGAACGGTGTCGCGGTTATCGAAAATGTGTGGAAGCNTGNCCNTACAANAAAGCCATGTATAACGGTCAGACAANAATTTCNGAAAANTGCATNGCCTGTTACCCNNGNTTGGAAGGNNANGATNANCATATTACNCCNGATGGNGTNNCGNTNGAAACACGNTGTATGTCATCTTGTGTNGGGAAAATCCGNATGCAGGGNTTNGTGAANATGAATCAGGATGGTATATGGGCCAAGGATGAAGAAAATCCGCTGTACTGGATGATCCAAAAAGAAAAAGTAGCCTTACCACTCTATCCTCAATTTGGGACTGAGCCAAATATCTTTTACATTCCTCCAAGATGGGCTCCAAGAGCTTATTTGATACAAATGTTTGGTCCTGGAGTGAAGCAAGCCATTGACCGCTATGCAGCACCTTCTCGTGAGCTCATGGCCATACTGCAATTGTTCCGTGCACAACAGGAAGTGATTTATAAATACAGCATTAAAAAGGGACCAAAAATTTATGAAAAGAAAGTTACTCTGTCAGATGGTTCGCAAACAGGCTTGGATATTTATAACGACACAGTAATCGGCTATAATGAAAAAGGGAAAGAATGTGTTCGGACAACGGTTGAAGAACCCATGTATGAACGTCCTAATAAACACTTCAATTCAATCTAAAATGAAAATTAGTTACAGACAAAATCATTTATTGGAAGCACGTTCAGTGTTGTACGGAGCAGTATCCGCTCTCTTTTCAGATCCCAAGTGTGAAAAGTTTTCCATGCTCATAACACCGGTAATTCAGGGCTGTGTTTTAGATGCGTGCTTTCAATTGGAAGAGCAGGACAATGAGAAGAAATCCAACCTACCAAGTTCATTCCAAAAGCTGATGGCTAAACTGGATAAATCCAAAATAGAAAATATTATGAATGAATTTGTGGACGTATTTGGTCATACTCTATCCAAACAAATTGCACCTTATGCATTAGAGCACTTAAAAAATTCAGATGTGTTTTTCCGAACACAAAAACTAGCTGATTTGAATGGGTTTTATAAAGCATTTGGCATGGAAGTTGAATCCATCGAACGGGCAGATCATATTTCGACTCAAACAGAGTTTCTTTCATTCTTGCTGTTAAAGGAGTTGTTGGCATTTCAAAATGATTTACATGATGAAAAAGAAGTTTGTGAAAAAGCATTCGCTGATTTTAACAATGACCATTTTTTGGAGTGGGTGGAGATGCTTGCCGAAAATTTAGCTACACATGTTGATGGAGGATTTTATCCAGTGGCAGGAAGATTCTTACAGGAATTTCTTATAATAGAAAAATCGCAATTAGATACACCCAAAGCACTGCAAAAGTCTTGTAACTAATTCGATGACCAAAACATCCCGATATTAAACCTCTTGCATAAGTCATGATTTGAGTTTGAGTTCAAGATTGTAGATGGCAGCAATCAAATTAAAGTGGAGTGAAAAACGTCGTCGTCGGTTGCGATAACGCTGGCACAGAATAGCAAAGGCCTTTAGTTTGCCAATCACATGCTCAATATGAATACGGCCTCGGGCTAAATGCTGATTGCCGTTTGGCTATCCTTGAAATAACTGAAAATCATGTTTGGATCCTCTAAGATGAGTTTCTCGCCAAAAAGAACACCTAAACAAACCGCTTAACCAGAGCGTAGCCCTCGCTTCGCTCGATACACGGTTAGTGTAGTGGTTCGCTGTAGTAGATAGGGGTAAAAAATGATGACATCCAGAGAAATTGTGCGTCGCACACTTGAGTATACCGGACCAGAGAGAGTCGCCAGATCATTTGGGGATTCCGATTTCTGTAGTACCCTCTGTACCGCCAATACACACGCAACAAAGTGGGAGGAGATCGGCGGTGGCCAGTGGGAACGACTAGACGAATGGGGCAACACATGGGGACGGGTCGACCCTACATCCAAAGGTGAGGTCACTAAGGGTGTTCTAGAAGACCTCTCGGCCGTGGACTCTTACGAATTTCCCGATTACTCTCGTCCAGAGGACTACGCCTGCGTACGTGAACGGCGTGCACAAGCTCTTGACAAATGGCTTATCGGCAGCATGCCGGGGTTCGCCTTCAATATTGCCCGCAAGATGCGTGAACTTTCTGTTCAAGCTTCTACTGATACGCTCAATGACAATGATCGAGCCAGTATCAACTTGGAATTCCAAGCTTTAAAGGATGAACTGACACGAATCTCCAATGCCACTGAATACAATGATATGAACGTGCTTAATGGTAGCTATCAATCCGATGATGGTAGAGGTCAGTGGCGGATTCAGATTGGTGCTGATAATGATGTTAACAACCAGCATCAGTTCAGTCTCATGGATGCTACTGCTACGGGACTGGGTCTGCAGGATAGCACCAGTAGCGTGGAAAGCAGCTTGGAGGTTACCTCCCCTAGCAATGTTACCTTTACTGACTCTGGTCAATCTCTAGGATCATCAAAATCCTTTGGTGTATCGCTAGGCGATGTGGATGGTGACGGCGACTTCGATGCTTTCGTTGCTAACAAGGGACAAAGTAACAAAGTATGGATCAATGATGGCAATGGCACCTTTACTGACTCTGGTCAGTCTCTTGGGACATCAGACTCCCGTGGCGTAGACCTAGGCGATGTGGATAATGACGGTGACCTCGACGCTTTCGTCGCTAACCATAATGAAGCCGACAAAGTCTGGCTTAATGATGGTAACGGAAGCTTCACTGACTCTGGTCAGTCTCTGGGATCATCAAGTTCCTATGGTGTATCACTAGGCGATGTGGATGATGACGGTGACCTCGATGCACTCTTAACCAGAGGGCTGTCGATCAATGATGGCAGTGGTAACTTCACTGACTCAGGTCAATCTATCGGGTCATCATACTTCCGAGACGTATCACTAGGCGATGTGGATGATGACGGTGACCTCGACGCTTTCGTCGCTAACGTATTGAATCAAGGCAATAAACCAAACGAAGTGTGGCTCAATGATGGTACTGGCACTTTCACCGACTCAGGCCAGTCTCTGGGATCATCAAAATCCTATAGCGTAGACCTAGGCGATGTGGATGGTGACGGTGACCTCGATGCTTTCGTCGCTAANNGTGATCAAGGTAACAAAGTCTGGATCAACGACGGTCGCAGTGATGTGGGGGATATTACGTTAAACCAAGCAGCATCTGGCGCCTACACATTAACTTACGATGGTACCAACACATTCTCACTCTCTCGTGATAGTGGCACTGCAGTCGACTATGTTTTGACCACAGATCCAGCTTCAACAGGATCGTCAGAAACTGCTACCTTCAATCTTGATGGTAATGACATCAACATCGAACTGAAACAAGGCTATGCTCAAATTGNTGGCAGTGATTTCACCTTCAACGTTCAGAACACGACCACATATAATGCCAACGTCTTGTCAGTTGACGATGCCAGAACTGCTATTACTGCTATTGATCACGCTATAGACGAAGTCAATCGGGAACGCAGCTACATTGGCTCTGAGCAGAACAAACTACAGTTCACTATGTCCAACCTGAGCAACAACATTCAGAATATCGAAGCCTCACGATCAACTATAGAGGATGCTGACTTTGCGGCTGAAGCAGCGGATCTAGCTAAGAACCAGATCCTGGCGCAATCAGCGACAGCTATGCTAGCACAAGCCTCAGCTATCTCGCAAAACGTCTTAGGACTTCTATCATAGGATGNGGTTTACAGCTTCTCTGAGGGGGAAGTTTTAAGTTAGTTAAGGTAAAGAGGCTTGTGATTTAAACAGGCCTCTTATTTTATTTCAGCTGAAAGTGTATCAGCTGGAGTTTTCCCTCAAGTTTCATTATCACTTTCCC
>PBXZ01000217.1:0-8924 GCA_002729415.1 Candidatus Poribacteria bacterium
ATTGAATAGTGAAGGCAAGTACACCTCAGTTGGTCCAGCCATACTAGGGCCGGCCCGAATTGGCTCTTGGGATGGAGGAGGCCGTGACTATGAAGGTGAAATTGATGAATTCGCCATTTTCAATACTGCTTTATCGGCCACCCATATCAAATCTATAGCTACTAAGAGTCTAGCGACTATACTAAGCGGCGATACCAGCGTAGATGCTGTTGGTAAAGCTACTGCTGTTTGGGCCAAAATTCGAGCTGTCTATTAACGTTAGCTTGCCTTTATCACAATTCAACGGAGGACTGAATCAATTCTGATATGTCGTCCTCTTATTTTTTAGTTAGTTGTTATAGGAGGAAAGGAAGTTTAATCATGTTCAAACGACTGATTTTAGTCACCGTTTTAGCTTTATATCTAATGTTCCTGTCAACTGAAATTATCGATTTCGCGGAGGCCAAAGGATTGAAGGATTCTGCTGTTGCCGCCTGGTCTTTTGATGGAAACTTTAAAGATATGACGGCTAATGGCCATGATGGTGAAATCATGGCCATTAGCCTATCAGGCAAAGGTGATGGTGTAACCACGCCGGAACTGCCTAAGATGGATGAAGTTATGGTTGCATACTGGTCAAAATGTACTGGTAGAATTGGTGCTTGGCGAGTCTGGATTAATGTTGATGGTTGGCAAAAAGGAGCAGTTCATCACCAGTTATATCCTAGCAACCAAATTGGTTGGTCCATCCACACCAATATACCAACAGATATACACGCTAAAGATACACGAATTGACAATACACAAAAAGACAAATGGGTTCATATTGCTATTGTTTACAGTGCGCCTCAAAAAAACGTTAAGTTTTATATCAATGGGGTATTGGAAAGCGAAGGCAAGTACACGGCCGTGGGACCAGCCATATTAGGGCCGGCCCGAATTGGTTCATGGGACGGTGGGGGAAGAGACTATGAGGGAGAAANCGATGAATTTGTTATTTTCGATTCCATTTTNGAAGAAAAGGATGTTCAAACATTGATTGATAAAGGCCTAGATAAAATCTGGAGTGTAGAACCCGGGAACAAAGTGACTACTATTTGGGGNAGTATCAGAAGCAGAAATTAGCAGCTGGAAGTAAAACTAAACCAAGCGTTAGCAGATAACAAATCATTGATACCCGCGTAAAAGATAACTTGTGTATGAGGTATATTGACTAAATTCATTTGTCGACTCTGTCCTGTGACCACAAGGTTGTCTTTAAGTTAAAACTAAAATACAAGAGGGCGTAACGATCTTCACGGGTTCAACTCCCATACGGGGTAATCAGTCGGGTATCAACGGCCCTTAGTTGGGACCATTTTTCCCTTCTCCCTTAAGCCATTCCAATCTCCTTCTCTTGACCTGTAATTTGCATTGCTATACAATAGCTATAAGCAACTAGTCCCTCTTTCTTTTCATGTCAGACGTCTTTATTTCTTACTCCCGCTGTGACATTGACTTTGTTCGTCACCTCTTCAATTAACTCAAAGCCCGTGATCGTGAAGCCTGGGCAGATTGGTANGATATATCACCCATTGCACTACAGAGAGTTTTAATATCCAACCGTGATGGAGGTTTTATATGAAAATGAGAGAGCGTTTAGTATTTATGGTATTANATGGTCACAGGCTTGAATCCGTTACTNACTTCCGCTACCATGGGAATAACGAATGCTGCCCCTTTTGGGTAAAATTGAAAAGGGAGGATTAGAAATATGGTCNGGCGGTCAAAAGGGCTTAGATTAGATTAATTAGGTGCTGATCTGCTTCCTGACCAAAGGTTGGGTTTGCTCTATTTGTCTAAACTCGAGTTCATCAGAGTAAGGAGAACATAAAATGGGGAAGTTGAGAGATCGAGTTGTAATTGTCACGGGGGCCGGACGTGGTATTGGCGCAGCTACGGCTGTTGCCCTAGCTAATCAAGGCGCTCATATTGTTCTGGCAGCGAAGACATCTCGGGAGATCGAAACTGTGGCCAACAGAGTGCGAACGATTGGTCGTCAAGCACTTGTGGTGCCAACGGATGTTTCCAAAAAGGAGCANGTGGATGCCTTAGCCGCAGAAGCCTATCAAGCTTTTGGCAAAGTGGACATTCTAGTTAACAACGCTGGGGTGGCCATTCACAATCCAATTCCAAAAATTGAGTTGTTGGACTGGCAAACCACGCTTGATGTCAATCTGACCGGCGTGTTCCTATGCACGCAGGCGGTGTTTGAGAAAATGTGTCAACAAAAATCGGGGCATATCATAAATGTCTCTTCTACGGCTGGTGTACGGGCAGGTGCCGAATTTGGCACCTATGCAGCCTCCAAATTNGGTGTCATTGGTTTTACCCAGTCTACTTTTGCCGAGGGCAAACNTCATGGAGTTAAAGCTTATGCTGTTTGTCCTGGTCCCACCGACACCAAAATGCGACGTGACAANCACATCGACGATCTAAGCAAACTGTCACAACCTGAGGATGTAGCGGATCTGATCGTCTTTCTGGTAACCCAACCCCACACGGCTCACATTCTGGAAACAGTAATTACGACCCCGTTGATGTAGGCACGGAGGTTGGATCCACCTGTACTGCTTGTTCCATGGTGGTCGGTGGATGGGCCAGAAAGCTTGTTAGCATAGCGGCATCATCGGGCTCTTCCTCTTTGGTAATTTCTAGTTCCTGATGACTGAAGGGGGTAAAGTCTATGAGTATTCACCTACCGATATGCACCCAATGATTTATGTCACTTGGCATGATGCGACTGCATATGCCAAATGGGCGGGTAAAAGGCTACCTAGTGAAGCAGAGTGGGGAGTATGCGGTCCGTGGAGGATTGATTGGTAAACGTTATTCGTGGGGTGATGATGAAAGTGTTGCACGAGACTATGCAAATTANAATGGTACTGGNGGCAAAGATAAGTGGAAAGGTTGGCCAAACGGNGGTACAGCCCAGTAGGCAGTTTCGAGGCCAACGGCTATGGACTCTATGATATGGNCGGTAATGCCTATGAATGGTGTCAGGATTGGTATAGTGAAANNTTTATAGTAGTTCACCAGCTCTAAGAACCCACCTGGGCCGGACACAGGCAAATACCGGGTGTTACGGGCGGGGCTTGGTCTTACAGGTCTAACCGCCTGCGCGTGGCCAACCGCTTCAACTACCCTCCGTCTGATCCGAACTACTACCTTGGGTTTCGATGTGTGTCAGGATTTTAGGGNCATAGGTCCGCTTACCCTTGGCCGTGCGTAGCACGGTCTTTACTGCTTTACTACTGGTTGTCTNCTNTGTANNATAAGTTAAAACTAAAATACAAGAGCGTCTAATTTGCTGCGTTCAGCTGGNATAAAAAAAGAGACCTGTTTGGGTAACAGATCCCTTTTATACACAACAACATATANGAGAAAACACTGTTTCGTCTAGTAGGAGTTAACGAATCAGTTTGTTGCAACAACTGATAAATCTTTATTAAGCTGCGATTAATGAAAGTATGTTTTGTGATATTGCACTGGCTTGAGCTAACATGGCGGTACCAGACTGTGCTAATATTTGGTTCTTGGCTAGGTCGGCTGCTTCAGCGGCAAAATCTACATCTTCTATGCTGGACCGCGCCGATTCGATGCTCTGAATGTTGCTGGTCAAGTTGGACATGGTGAACTGTAGCTTATTCTGTTCCGAACCGACATAGCTCCGTTCCCGGTTGATCTCGTCTATGGCAGCGTCTAGATGCGTTACCGCAGACCGAGCATCATCAACAGTACCAACGTTGGTGTCATAGGTTTCATACCCGAAGCGCGGCCCATTTCCGTCGTCAATGCTAATGTCAATGCTGCCACTGCCAATATTAGCAGTCAGTTCGCGGTCTCCATTACCATCTGCCGCTGTGAGACCAATATTGGTAATTTCAGCTCCACTAACCCCAGCCGTTATTCCTCCAGCACCATTGTTAAGAGCACCATCCCATACAACCTCGACAAACCCAGCACCATCACCACCCATTTCACCGGTTGTCGTGTTGACCTTCCACCCCATATATCCATCTCGGATAGCTACTTTGAACTCTGCAAAATCACTTGCCACGCCCACTTCACGTAAATCTAGCCCATTAGCAGTCGCGTTTATAATGCTGAATTCGTGTTGGTTGTTAATGTCGTTATCAGCACCAATTTGCAACCGCCAGTGGCCTCGGATGTCATCAGGTGGACCGTTTCTATTGATATGAGATCCTCCGGCATCACCGTGTGGGTCGCTATAACCATTGGTACCTGGTTGGGCTTGGTTATAGTTGGCTGTGTTATTCTGATTGCTGAACAAAGAAGCCGGTTCGTTACCACCACCTTCCTGGTAGGTACCGTTAAGGACGTTCATCCCATTGTATTCCGTCACATTGGCTATTCTCGTCAACTCATCCTTCAACGACTGGAATTCCAAGTCGATACTGGCTCGATCATTGTCATTCAGCGTGTCCGTCGCAGCTTGGACTGAAAGTTCACGCATCTTGGACAGGATATCNCTNATATCACTCAGTCCGGATTCNNCTGTGGCTAACAGGTTGTTGGCGTNCTGNGCGTTGNGNTTGGCTTGAGACATGCCTTTTATTTGGTTTTTCATGCGAACCGAGACGTTGGAACCAGCANAATCNTCTGCCNCANATCCAATTCNAAGTCCTGAAGAGAGACGACCAATGTTAGAATTGAGGCTGGATTGGGTTCTGGATAAATTCTTGTAAGCCGAAGAGGCTAATCCGTTACTGCGTAGTGCAAAGATACTCATTGTAAATTCTCCTATATTTTTGAAGTTTTTGTTGTGTGTAATTTAGAGTTGTTTCTGTCTTATTTGAGTTCCTACACTCAATTAAACTGTTTATATATCGGCAGGATGGAAAAAAACATTAGGTTTTTTTGAAAAGAATAAAGAAAGATATATTATGTGAGGGTAAATGGGGAGGATGGAAGGCAAGTTCAGTTGTATGAAAGTGACATCTTGTCTGACAGAGAAGCGAGCGGAACGGTTGATTCTGTGACTCAATTAAGTTTTATTTAAGCTAAATAAAGTACAAGGTGAATATGGTGATTCAGAGATCAATTATCTTGTTGCTTGTGATGATGATTGTCTTTGTCGGGTGTGATGGTACATGAAGCTAAAACGGTTCTTAGGATTAGGTATGAAGAAAAGATTAGCTATTTGTTTTTCTTGTTGGAGTCATCTGCTTAGTGTTTAGCTATGGTAATGCGTTGAAATACGCAGAATTGGGAGATACTCATATTGATCAAGAGAACGTATTGGTCTTGGGAAAGCCTTTCATTTCAGTTCGCTAGAGGTTTTGAATGGCCTTGCCGAAGATAATCGATTGGTGCATCGGTATATACCGCCGACGCTCGTAAAATTGGATGCTGAAAAAAAGCTTCAGTACCTTTTTGGACCTCAAATCCCCACTGGGGTTCCCATTCACAGCGATGAACCATAGCCAGCATAGGTCGTGGGGTATCTGTATGGTTGGGCATTCCACAGTGCCAGACTCGCATATCACGCAATATGAGATCTCCTCTCTGACTAAAAACGTATTCAGCCGGTCTTTTGGCATCCCACTCAGCAATCATCTCTTCTGTTATGTGTCGATTGTTTGGCTGAATTCGAGTGTCTTGGTGGGTACCAAGCCAAACCTTGGTTGCTCCGTTAGATTGATCAACATCCACTAGTGGAACATTAACCACCATGCAGTGAGGAGGTGGTATGTAATCCAGATTTGGCCAAAGTTGATGGGTATCTGCATGGACCCCTTGCTGCTCATTTCCAGAAAAGGCAGTGTTCGCACCATAAGAGTCCAGGATGACTCCATCGCCCATGATCTGGTGTGTGATAGTAATTGCCATTTCATTGAACACAATATCTGAAAATAGATAAGGATGAAATGGAGGTGGCCTTACACCTTGCCAATTATTGGAAATTCCATTGGTTTGTTCCACACTATCGACATCTTCTAGCATCTTTTGACTTAAACGATCAATATGATCAACATCAATTACTCCCGAGAGAAGAACGACACCATCTTCCTTTAAGGCCTTTATTGATGCTTGAATATTATCTGCATGCATATGCCCCGATTTAACTTCATCGGAGCTGATTTTTAAGGTTCGCATAACGCTAGTTTACCCCCAATACACTTGTGATTGAACCAAATCCCTCGAGTCTATGAGTCGGTCATTTAGGAAAGTGACTACTATCCTCATGGTGAGAACTAGAGCGATTTTAGCTTAATATGGCGAAACCAAATTTTTCCGCCGTGGTCCTGCAACCCAATGTGCCCTTTATGCGGCATATCTTTCCAGGCATACTTGAATTTATTCTTGGTTCCATCAGGATTGATACCAGGTTCTGACCATTGGTCCATGTCCATGTCAGTAATTTTTTCACCGTTATGTTCTACTGTAATCATGTTATTTTGACAATGAATGGTCATATTATTCCATTGACCAATTGGTTTACAAACATTATGGGTTGGAGCCACCATGTCATAGATTGCACCGCAGTCATGGGATCCTAAGTTTTCACGTCCATAACTATCCAGTATCTGAATTTCGATTCCCGTGTGCACCGGATCATCTAGATCTGACCAGCGGAAGAAAATACCACTGTTAACACTATGATCCATCTTGAAATCAACAGACAAGACGAAATTTTCGTATTGTTTGAGAGTATAAAGATATTTACCACCATTGGCAGTACATAGAATGTTACCATTATCGACTATCCATCCCTCTGGGTTTCCGGTTGTTGCCCAACCATTTAAAGTTTGTCCGTCAAACAGTAAAATCCACCCGTCATTTTCTTTTTGTTCATTTAACATTGGGGTAACCTCTTTTGTTCTAAATGTTGATTGGTTTATTCAAAGTGCGTTGAACTGAGATCTAAGTGATAAATTGTGCCGTTATCGTATCCAACCAGATAGATCTCGCCATGGTGGTCAACTCCGAATGAGGCTATTCGCGTTGGAGCCTGACCGATTTGGCGAATTTTGGTTAATTTCCTTTGATCCTGTTTCAATGCCCAAATTCGCCGCGATTCAAAATCCCCGAAGATATATGCTCCATAAAAGGATGATTGTTGGTTTCCACGAAAGACATAACCACCGGTGATTGAAATTCCATATTCACGACCATACGTAAATATTGGAGGTACGTAAGTCTCTTCATTTTGGTGGTAGCGACTTGAAAAGATTTCGAACCCTTCGTAAATATTCCAACCATGATTCTCCCCTGAACGGACAATGGTTACTTCCTCGAAACGTACCTGTCCTACGTCTCCAACCCACAGATCTCCTGTAATTGGATCGAAGCTCATTCTCCAGGGTTCACGTAGTCCAACCACCCAGATTTCACGACGAACTTCTGGATCTGATAAGTCCACGAATGGATTATCAGCTGGAATTCCGTATTGGTAGTTAGCATCATGCTGATCTACATCGATCCGCAGAATCTTGCCTAGCAATTGGCTCAGATTCTGACTGTGGCCAAGTGGATCTTCCTGTGGTCCACCATCTCCCATACCGATATAGAGATAACCATCCGGTCCAAATAATAATGTGCCTCCGTTATGGTTGTCTGCGGGTTGTTTAATCCTCAGTAATTGTCGAGAAGCACGGCCCGAGTCTGAACGAAAGTCTTCGGAGGTTGACTTCTCTACCACAATTGTGTATCGTTGGCCTTCATCTATCATCTCGTGCTTCAAATAGTATTTTCGATTCTGTTGAAAATTTGGATGGAAGGCAATACATACTAACCCTTCCCAAGGGCCGTCACTGACCTCGATGGAAAAATCAGCAAATAGCGTTTTTAGGTCTTGGTTAGTTTTTTTTGACAACAACCAGATTTTGGCTGTGCGGTGTTCCAGAACAATGAAAACATCTTCTAGAACAGGGTGCTCTGATATCCATACTGGCTGATTGAAGCAATGCTCCGCAGGATGGAAAGGGGTTAGTTGAGCAGTTTTAGTTAAAACTCCGATTTCGTCCGGTATTTCGCTTGAACGTGTGGCCTTTGATGTCGATTCACGTAGATTCTGCAAATAGGCAATTAGATCCAGGAATTCCTGCTTTGAAATTAGATCCTCAATACCTTCAGGCATTACAGAGACTTGACTAGCGCGGCGCTGATCAATCTCGTCAACGGCAATTTTAACAATAGCACCATCCGTACTGGAAAGCACTATTTCTTCCACTGATGTCGACTTCAGAATTCCAGTATGCATCACCCCTTCAGTTGTCACAATAATTGTTGTACTATATCCTGGTGAAATATTGGCAGATGGGTCAAGAGTGTGTTGATGAGGTGCTCTTTGTTATATGTATCACCAATGATGGACAGGTCGGGACCAACCGATCTGCCTTCATCATTTACTATGTGGCAACTTTTACAATTGGCTTTTTCTTTGTCTTCAAAGATTTTTCGGCCGTTGACTACGTTGCCGCTACCGGATGCCGCAAATTGACTGTATTGTTCTCGAAGCGTCAGTACCTTGCTTGGTGGATCAGCTAACACTGCTATTGCTAAGATGTATAGAAAACACCACCTAATTGCTGTTTTAAGACATCGGCAAGCAGATATAGTTTGCCGATCCGGACGGTTTTTTTGTGTTAACTTTACCATTATCACTTTGCATTTAATACTAATGGACCAACAGAAGCCACACGAAGAATCGGATATTGTGAATTGAACAAACTGTGATCGTTGGTGTCGTGTGCAACCTGCCACATTTGTGAGGTCATCTGATTTAATTGTTTTTGATAAGTCGGGTCCTCGGCCAGATTGGTCATTTCGTATGGATCCGCATCCAGATTGTATAGTTCATCAAAATCAAATCCGTTGAAAACAAATTTCCATGATCCGTTCCATATTACACGTTGCGTTAGAATCATACGACCTCCATA
>PBXZ01000218.1:0-7580 GCA_002729415.1 Candidatus Poribacteria bacterium
GTTTTTGTCGACATTAATGACGCGAGGCGTTTGAGTGTGGTTGGCTTTCAGGACCTTCTTGAAAAAGCGACTTGCTGCCTTGGCATCACGCTTGGCACGAAGCAAGAAGTCAAGAGTATTTCCGTCCTTATCTACTGCCCTGTACAAATAGGTCCACTTGCCTTTAACCTTAAGATATGTTTCATCAACTCTCCACGACTTACCGCTTCTTTTCAGGTGTGGCCGAATCTTTGTATCGATTTGCGGAGCATATTCATGAACCCATCTCATTATGGTCGTGTGAACCAAGATCAGGCCGCGCTCTTCCATCATTTCAACCAAATTTCGATAACTCAATCCATAACTGCAATACCACCTGACATTTAGCAGGATGATTTCACCTTGGTAGTGTTTCCAGTGGAACGGGTTTTTGGTAGACTTTATAGATTTTTGCCTAGTTTTCACGGCATAAGTTTAGCATCGTATATTTTTGCACCAGAACCACCACAATAGTAATAGAAGTCATCTTTAGTTTCTAATATTGCGATCTTGATTGAAGTGTGGTAGAAGTTATAACAAGGAATTATATCGGTTTTGCTCAATTCTTGCTTCTACTTAATAGCTTAGACTGCAATTATGAACCACTTTGAAATCTGAGAATAGTAGTAATTGAGATGAAACGTATTGGTCTATTACTTTTGCTGGTTGTTTTGGCTTCTGGTTCTGTTTGGGTAGAGATTATTGAGATTCCTAATCCGAACCTAAGAGCAATTATTTCATTTCTCGAAATTATTACAGAAAAAAACCATTAAAACCTTTTTCAGAAAGAAGAAGATTCCAATGGTTTTGTAAGTAGAACTAAATCCTACAGCTTACTGACTATTAAGACATCTTTACAGCTAAGATATTTGTCTTTTCTTCTTTCTTTTCTTTTGATATTTTCTTATCTCTTTCTTTGATTGTAACAGGGATTTTCTTGTCCCATTTCAGAATGATGTATCTTTCATCCTCATTGACTTCTAATGAAGGTGGTAGATATTTGCCCTGGTTATCTTTAACTCTATATCCTTCATATAGTGGATTACTTGGATCAAGAACAAATAGATACTTCTCTGTCGAATCTGGTCTTTGTAAATTATTCTCCCTTATTACAGTTGATATTGTAAGACCAATCTTTGTTGGGGATTCACCTAACTTTTTGCGGAATCCCACTTCAGCTTCAGAAACAAAACCAATGTGTAATTTATGATCATGTTCCTCCCAGTAGAACTCAAGATATTGGAACTTTGTGTTGATTTCTTCACCCTCAACAGTTTTTCCCAACATTCCAGTAAATGCATTCGATAATTCTAATCTTCCAAAAGCAGTAACAGTAGCTTGCATTGGATTAGGTAATGCTCCTCTATTGGAAGTACCTGTAATCTTGGTTCTCTTTGATCTGAACTTGTGTGGTAATGGCATGTTGATTAACTCCATTAGTTAGTAAATACCAATTGAATCATAAAAATAATGATTCAATACATTAATTCAAGATTTCAATGGTACACCGTTTTCATCTTTCATTAATTAAAAACAATTTATCCTATATTATATAGTATCGACATACATCAAATTAACTTTGGTACTTTCTTAATTTATTTTCATATTTTTTAATTTCTTTTATTATTTCTTGGATATTATGTGTCATTTCTTCAAGTAGGAAATGTTTTTCTTTTACATCTCTACCTTCCTGATATACAAGTGAACTTGGTTCCACATGAGAAAACTTAGGGTACATGTGATAGAACATTCCTAATTGGAATTCATCATACCTTTGGATTACATTTTCAAGAGTGTTGAACCAGTAGGAATCCGTATATTTACCTTTAAGTTTAATACTTAAACGATATGTTGGTTTGACACTAGAGTTAAGCTCGCTGGCCGATTAACCTGGCCCAAAAACCAACTTTCTTTTCTTCTTTCTCGCCTAACCGATCAACTAGTTTTCCCATCAGCTCGGTCTGTGCCGCCATCAACTGTCGCCATTCAGCCATTTGCTGGGCCTGCTGTACGGAAGTCTCAGTCAACTTGGCCAAAGCTCTGTCCTGGTTCTGTAGCTGGTAGTGGACGCTTTCGTCCGAACTAACCACCTCCACTTCTGTTTCTTCAATTAAGTCCTCTGACTTTGTAAGATTGCTTGTGAGAAGTTGTCTTACATGGTGGGACAAGCTTATGTCTTTGGTCTTAGCTTGTCCCACCAGTTCCTCTTTCTCATCCTGCAAGAGTTTGAAGGTGATCGAGGCCTCTTTGTTCTCGCTTTCCAACTTACTTTCTCCAATCTTTTATTACTTCTTCTTACAAAAACGCCTAATTTTTAGCAAAAGTTCCAACATTTTCTTACCTTCTCTTACATGAGGATTTAATGAAAGGATAAAACTGTGTGTTTAGATTTGGTTAAGTTTGATTAGGGAGAAATTATATGTGGTGGTAGAGTTTGCTTTCACCCGGTCAGATCAGCCCTTGAGCTCTAAGATTGAATTCCTACACCTTTTGAAATTAAAGAACGAGGTTTTGGGTTGTAATTGAGTTCGTGTTAGGTATAAAATTGAAGAACAATAAAAAAAGCCCCTACCTTCTTTGAGGGCAAGGGCTGTAACAACAAGAGACCGTTTGGTCGCTACATTTGCTGGTTGGCGCCGCAATTGTAGCAGATTAATTGTCTCCTTTCAAGTAACCCTTTTTAATGGAGTTATATTATGACTGCTATTGCTGTAGGCCAAGGGCCTATTTCTTACCCTCGTTCTACTGTTGACTACATTCCTAAAGCACATTCAAAACTGCCTTTCAACTACGCTCCTGTTAGCTGGGACATGGTTGACTCTGACCTGTACCGCTATCTATCAGGTGAAGCGGTTAAGTTGTACGTATACCTGTCACGCCATGTGGATTTGCGTATCAAGCAGAAAACCCGTGGAGAAAGAGAGTATTTGGTGGGGCGTACTTTTGCTAAAAAGTATGAGACCATCGCTGAACAATGCTATGGTGGGCGTAAATCTGTTCGTTCTGTGCAACGCTACGTCAATGAGCTGGTAGAATCAGATCTGATTGAAGTACAAAAAGGCTGGGGTAACGTCTGTACTTTCACTCTGATGTCTTTCCATCAAACAGATAAGATTGAGGAATATGAGACCAATGCTGTACAGCGGGAATTTGAAATTCAGCAAGCAGCATTACGCAATAACAAACTGCGATTACTGAGACATGAAAAAGAGGACGTCATCGAGGTGGAAGCGCCGCGGACAATGACTGAACCCATCGCTGAAACAGTGGCAGATGAAGCAGATACGACAGATGTGTCTAGTCCAGATACGACAGATGTGTCTAGTCTCACTANTAAAGAAACTTANTTAACAGAAACTTCTNCTTCTAACACTNAAATACCGNCTCAGTTAGAATTCGATTCTTCTTCTTCTGAAGACAATTATGACCATCTTAAACTGCAAACACTTGAATTGTGGTGCCATCAACAACAAAAATTAGGTAATACCCCTCCCACTGGCGGCGACCGCTATCAGATTATGCGAGCTGATCAGCCTTTGGGCATCGACGCCTTCGTCGCTGAGGCTATGNGCTTGAGCCCCAATGTCACACCACTACAAGCTTTGAATCTCCTACAGGCTTGTATCCAGATCATGCCGCAGACAGGGGGNAACAACCGGCCTGTAGGTAGACCCGGCTGGTTCTTACTCTCTGCTTCTGACGCCTACTTCAAGCGGGCTTGGGCCAATACTTTTGACTTTCTGCCCCTTCACTGGCAGAATCAGCACCAATCTGCTAGCCGACGTGCTTTTAATCGCTCTAAACCCAGGGCTAGCCACTTTTAGTAGGTTAGTTCCACTTCTACGGGACTTCAATGAATCAGGCCAACCGGCGGCTACCTTGCCCTATGACCTCTGTCGATGGTCGATCCAAGTTGTCGTCACCTCGACAGATTGCTGTTGTGTTAAGGTGACGTGACCGAACTATTGTCCGCAAATGAACTGCTATCAGCTTGTCTCGAGGAAGGGAGTCATATGAAAGTGTTATCTAGGTTACTGTGTTTGCCGTTGCCGTTGCCGTTGCCGTNGCTGGTGATGGTGATGGTGATGGTGATGGTGATGGTGATGGTGATGGGGCAAGTTGAGGTTAACAATTTTATAGGACAGGCAAATAATGAATGGATATTTACAGGTACGGATGGCAAAACAAGTAGAATAATAAGTGTGGACTTTGAGCCCAAAAGTATTGGTTCNGTATATCTATTAACTGCTCATACCTCAGAAGTAAATACTCCAGACATTACTNACCGTAACCGTGGGCAGCGTTTGGATACGTATCAATCTGATGGCTTCTATTTATAACTNTCAACTTAGCCTCAAATCCTGAAAAACTTAAATTTGGGGGTTATTCTTGACAAGAGAAAGTAGGAATTCTGGCAACGNAGTTTTAAGGTGGCGGGCAATTTTGATCGGCACTGCAATTATTAGCCTGATAAGTTACCTTTGTCCGATAGTCGAGCAGTACGAATGGGAAATCGATTATGCACTGCCTGCTCCGTCTGTATCTGTTATGTTCTTCTTCTTTCTCGTTGTGACGCTTAACACACTCCTGTTCAAGTTCTCTCACCCACTTGCCTTAAATCCAAATGAACTCTTGCTAATCTATGCCATGACGATGGTAGGAGTACCGTTAAGTTCTTTCGGTCTNGTGCAGTTTTTGATTCCTAATATGGTCGGTCCAATTCACTTCGCCACAAATGAGAATATGTGGCGAGAGGATTTCTGGCATCATATTCCCNATTGGTTCGGTCCGAGAAATCTGAGGATCATCAATGGGTTTTATATAGGAGGTTGGGATGGCGTACCTTGGCATGCATGGATAAAGCCGTTGATGATATGGTGGGTTTTCGCGTTCGTTCTTTGCTTTGTCCTATTCTGCTTCTGTGTGNTAATACGCAAACAGTGGGTTGAACGCGAAAGACTAACCTTCAGGGTTCTAGAAACGNCATTGGCTATGGTTGAAACACCGCCNATCGGTTTCGGCCTGAATGCCTTCTTCAGAAACAAGATGACATGGATTGGTTTTTCTCTCCCGATATTAATACAACTCTCTGTTGGCCTGCATCACTTCTTTCCCGCNTTTCCTACNTTCAAGATNATGCACATCAGATTAGATACGTATTTAACAGANAAACCGTGGAATGCAATCGGGTATTTTCACCTAAACNTGATGTATTCCATCATCGGGATAGCGTATATGGTTCCGGCGGATGTCTCTCTTGGCCTTTGGTTTTTCTATCTGCTCAGAAAAGCGCAAAATATCTTGGGCGCTGCTATGGGTTGGCGTGGCAGTCAAGCAGGAAGCGTTTTAGCCCGATTTCCAGATNTAAACGACCAGGCTGTGGGGGCTTTCTTCGCCCTGTTTCTTTTAAGCTTATGGATGATGAGGCGACATTTATGGGAAGTGGCTAATGATGCNATNAGNCAGAACAGAANTCCTGTCTCTAAGAGTGACTCCGAGGCNATGTCGTATTCTNCTGCGGTTTNNGGTTTTCTTTTAGGAACGTTTTTTTTGCTNCTTTGGGGATACNTGGCNGGCCTGTCTTTGGTGTGGGGANTTGTTTTTTTTGGCATTCTCTTTATCTTTCAGACTGTTCTTTCTAGGATCCGAGCTGAATCGGGAATAGCNTGGCTCTTTCTNCCCAAAACGCCAAATAACGTGATGGCACTTTTCACTGGCACGGCAAAATTAGGCCCTCGGAATCTCGCCATCTTGTCGTCTCTAAAATTCCTGACGTTCGACCAAAATGGNTACATCATGCCTTTTCAACTTGAGGCATTAAAGATCTCAGATTCGTNTCGGGTAAAAGGACGCCATNTGNCAGTTGTAATACTTGCGGGGATAGTTCTTTACATCGTGATTTCCTCATGTTCCTCACTCTTAGTCTACTATAAATATGGCGCAAATTCCTGCGAACAGTGGCGGGTTAGCAGCGGAAGGTGGGCATATGACGAACTATCGAGGTGGCTCAATAACCCGCAGCCATCTTCTCCATCAGCTCTGTTTTATATTGGGTTTGGCGCTCTGTTTTNTGCCTTTTTGGTGTTTATGAGACTTCAGTTTTTATGGTGGNCATTTCATCCTGTGGGTTATGCAGTGGCGAATACTTTCACCATGCAATATCTGTGGGCACCTTTTCTTTTNGGCTGGTTTATCAAAGTCNTTGCNCTGAAATCCGGCGGAATCAAATCATATCGGAATTTGGTGCCGTTTTTCTTAGGGTTAATCATGGGAGAGACTGTGGGAAATGGATTCTGGGTAACGGTTTTAGGTGAAATCTTTGGGATCCATGGCTTTGCGTATTTCGAGTTCTAGGGTTTACAATCCGCTTAATTTCCTATGAAAGGGAACTTTTACAAGTCACGCCACAGAAACACTTTCTTTATTTACCCTCTGGAAAGTTAATATTGTAGCTACAACACTTTATATATTACTATCTAATTCACGTTATGTGATTTACGTGACAGTATAGGCGAATCTTCATAACAGAGACACCTAATATTGTTAACCCAAGTTGCTAAGGGGACTAGAGAAAATTAACGCTACTGACTAATAGAAATAGAGCCTGAGNACAACCTGGGTTATTGTTAAGATAAGGGAAGGCTGGCACCTTCTACACCAAGGCGGGGTGAAACCAAATGGAAATGAAGCTTGTTGTGAAATCAAGTTTTTTAATCTTCATAATTTTTGCGGTGCACATTGCGCATGCCGGAGAATTACTGAGCGAAGATATAGGAGATGCGAAGAAGAATAAAGGATCAACTGTAATAAAAAAAGGAACATACACCATCAAGGGAAGTGGTAGTGACATTTGGAACAAAGCTGATGGCTTTAGATTCGCTTATACAAAAGTCAGCGGTGATTTTGAAGCCGTAGTCCGTCAGGTTTCCATTGATCTTCCCAATGAATGGGCAAAAGGTGGAGTCCATGCCCGGCAAAACATTGAACCCGGCGCAGCCAATGCGCAGACCATTGTTACTGGTGGTGGCGGTGGCTGTCAAATTAGTTGGCGTGCTAAAAAGGACGGCGATTGCGGAGAGTTTTTTGATGTCGCTCCCGGACCTTGGAAGGATAGAAAATGTTGGCTGAAATTGACTCGTTCCGGTGATGAGTTCCAAGGTTTCATCTCTGAAGACGGGAAAAAATGGCTGGATCTGAAATCCACAACCGTTAAGATGGATAAACCAGTATTGGTTGGCCTAGCCGTTTGTGGTATGAATCTAGTCGCAACCGCCGTATATGATAATTTTACGATCACTCAAGGCGGTAAAGAAATATTTCCCGCGCTGGCTGTTGGACTTACGTTGAAATTAGCGGCAACTTGGGGGCAGATTAAAATTCAATACTAAAAGGTAAACCATCTCCTATGACCCGTCTCAACTGTCAGTCGGCAAGGAACCCGTAATCTTTCATCGCACTGATGGTGCCTGGAAAGCCGTGGGTGGTGTACACCTGATCCGGAACAACAGACTATTTCTGCTGCCGTTTTGTCCCTGGGGCTGTACACCCTGGGTGAAATGGAT
>PBXZ01000219.1:0-8009 GCA_002729415.1 Candidatus Poribacteria bacterium
CTCCTGATCTGATCGATGAGATCGTTCTACTTTGCCGTTGAGCTGAGGCGAGCGCGGTTGATATAGCAATGCCGAATGCCCTTGTCTTCGACATGCCAGTGGAACAGAGCCTTTATTACAGTTGGTCGAAGGAGTTCCTGGAAGCCGGGAAGAACAAAAGCGACAAGCCCAAAAGCGTGAAGAAGACAGAAAGCGGAGAGAAATTGGAGACTCACCTTTTGCAGCTGCGATACGTTGTGAAAATCCCTATTACCCGGCTTAGGAGGTACCTCTGTTCGGTCGTTTTAGTGCAGGCTATAAGGAATATGTCGATACAGATCTAACGATTCGCTTTTATGGTAAGGTGCTCGCAATGAAGAGAGGGCTCGTGAGTCATAGTTTATCCAACAACGACAAGCCTTTTAGATTCTGGGAAAACGGCGACTATATCGTGGCGCCAGTCTAGGTTCTGGTTGAGAGAGTGTGAAAAGTTTGAATTTCATAGACAATGCTATTAAGGAGGAAATGATGCGTTATTGTAAATTTCTGTATCGATTGTTTTCGGGAGCTAGTCTGGCGATAGCTGGTCTCTTACTGCTCGTCAGTGGTAATGNNGCCTCGGCTGGAGATTGTCCTGCTGCCACGGTGGCGGATATGAAGGGCGTAGCGCCTGGGAAATACCCGCAGCAATTTGAACTCAGCGAATTCGAGACAAATGCTGGCTGTACGTTGACCTTCCAAGGCAATCCGGATATTGCCAAGCTCAATGCTCAAATTCGGGGCAACCCCAGCACTGTTCCTTCGGTCGAAGATCGGCTGCCGTCTGAGCCCTTGGTCTACGCACCATATCACTCGATCGGTAAGTACGGGGGCACGCTGGATGTACTGTCCAACGCGACAGAGGCCGGTACGTCCGACTTCCTATCTGTACGACACGTGAACCTTGTTCGTTTCTCCGATGATCTCCAGACCATCGTGCCGAACATTGCCAAGGACTGGAAATGGAACGACGACTTCACGCAGCTGACGTTCTACCTGCGCAAGAACCACAGGTGGTCTGACGGTGCTCCTTTTACGGCCGACGATGTTAAGTTCTGGTACGAGCACCTCGCGCTTTCCCCATTAATCATGGAGAAGCCAAAGGACTACGTCCTGGTGGGCGGCGAGCCCATGACAGTCGATGTGGTGGATCCACAAACGGTGGTCTTCAACCTGCCGGCGCCAAAGCCGGGCCTCTTGGCGCACTTTGCATTTTCGTTTGCCCAAGGGTTTCAACCCAAGCACTTTCTGGCACCGTACCACCCAGAGCTCAACCCTGATGCGGATCAACTCGCACAGCAAGCTGGATTTGAAAATGGCCTCGCGGTCATCAAGGCCTATTTTGGCAATTCAGACTGGACCGACACACCGTCGCCCCTGCTGAATTCTCCGGACAAGGTGGCGAACCTGCCGGCCGATGTCATTCCGACGCTGGAGAGCCATATCTACATTACGGACACNACGGAAGGCCGGCATCTCGTTGCCAACCCCTACTTCCATATTGTAGATACGCAGGGCAATCAACTGCCTTACATCAGCGAACAAGATGAGGTGTACATCAACGACAACGAGATTCGTATTCTCAAACTGGTCAATGCAGAAGCCGACTACAAAGCGCAGTCANTGCAACTGCCGGCGGCACCCATACTGCTAGAAAATGCGGAAAAGGGCGACTACACCGTCGACTTGCGACCTGAGATCACCCTGCCGAACATATCGTTCAACGTAACTCATNCTGATTTGGATNTACGCGAAGTCTTCGGTGACCTGCGTTTTCGCCAAGCNATGTCGGTAGCAATNAATCGCGATGAGATCAATGAATCGGCTTTCTTCGGCTTGGGTANACCGAAGCAGTACATCGGTTTCTCTCCGACTCCAGGATTTGTCGACAGTAAGTGGGAAAGCTACATGATCCAGTACGATCCGGCCATGGCCAATTCACTGCTGGATGAGATCGGTATGGCCGATACGGACGGTGATGGATTCCGTGAACTGCCGAATGGTAAGAAACTGGTGGTTAACATGCAGTACTCCACCCAGGGAATGCCCGGTCAAGTAGTTGAGATGGTCGGTCAGAACTGGGCTGAAGTTGGCGTTAAGACTACTGTTAAGGAAGTCACGCCGGACGAGTATCGTTCTGCTCAGTCATCGAATCANCTCGATGTTGGCATGTGGCGTTCGAGCCAGCCTTTGGCCATNGTGCTCGGCAACAATGAGCTTTGGGTACCACCGTTCGAAAATTATTTCGGGCACCGCACCGGNATGCTCTGGGCCGAATATTATGAGTCAAACGGCGCCAANGGCGTGGAACCGCCAGCGTACGTTATGNAGNTGATTGACGACGTNANGGAGTTTCAATCTACCGCTATTGGTTCGCCAAGGTTCGAGGANTTGGGTGAACGAATGNNTAAAAACATGACCGAAAATCTGCTGAAGATCGGCATTGCCCAGGCGCCAGCGCCNATCTATCANCGCAATGNGNTNAAGAACTTCAAAGATTTCAAGGCACACGCGTACGAGTATTACCGCACCTACCCCTATCGGGGGACGCAGTGGTACCTGGACGAGTAAAATCTTTTTGTTAAATAAGTGTGTATAGACCGGGCGATTTGATCGCCCGGTCTTTTTTTCGTATAACCTGCCAACATCTATGGTTAAGTTCTTACAGTTCACGCTTATTCGAGCAGTGATGTCTGTGGTTACGCTGCTGATTGTCTCTCTGGTTGTGTTCTCGTTGATGGAACCGGTGCCCGGCAACTGTGCCGAGCGATACATTGCCTTTAAGAACACCCAGGGCCAAGTGATCACGATCGAAGACATCCAGGCAGAAGAAAGACGCCTCGGCCTGGACAAGCCATTCATGATTCGTGCAGGAACGTGGGCTGGAAATGTATTTTTCAAAGGGGAATTTGGCGACAGCTGTATTCTTCGGCTCAACATCAATCACCTGTTGAGCGACAAGGTTTGGATCAGTCTCGGCATTTGCCTTGCCGCGCTGTTCCTCTCTTATCTGATCGCGATTCCGATTGGCATTTATTCAGCCACAACCAGAAACCCGGTGGCCAATAACTCGGTGCGTTTTATCAGTTATCTGGGTCTTGCATTACCGAGTTTCCTGCTCGCGCTGATGATCATGCTGACGACGACTGTGCTGTTTGGTGAATCGATGGCAGGTCTATTTTCCAAGGAGTATCGCGATGCGGCATGGTCGGTCGCGAAGTTCATGAATTTTATGTCGAGGGCCTGGCTGCCTATTTTCATCCTCGGCTGGGCAGCGACCGCATTTGCGCTACAGACGATACGTGCATTGATGCTCGATGAGATCGGCAAGCTTTACGTGACTGCTGCAACTGCGCGGGGTATTTCAGGGCGAACCCTATTGTGGCGCTATCCTGCCCGGCATTCACTCGGGCCGGTCATCAACTCGTTGGGGTTTGACCTGAATCGTATCTTCAACGATTTGCCGGTGGTCGCACTGATCATGACGTTAACTGAAATGGGTGCTTTGCTGATTGATGCACTGGCTTTTTCCAACGATCAGCAGCTCGCTGGTGCGATCCTTGTCATTTTAACGGCTTGCATTGTTCTCGTGAACTTCATCACCGATATCATCCTGGCTCTCATGGATCCGCGCGTCCGACTGGGGTTAATAGGGTAAAGCATGGCCTTTTTATCTAGATTGAATCCGACAGTAACGGATCAGACTATCAAGGAAGCCTATTTCACCGCTTCACAAGCGCAGTTGGTCCGCGCACGGTTTAAGAGCAACCGTGCCGCTGTGGTCGCAGGTTGGGTCTTGACCTTGATGATACTGATTGGTTTTTTCAGCGAATTTTTCTCTCCGTATGCTCCCACCATGGCGGGCCGTGACAAGCAATACGAGAACGGTCCACCACAAATTCCAAAGTTCTGGGATGAAAATGGATTCTCCTTGCAGCCCTTCATTTATGGAACCAAGCGCGAAAGATCTATTAAGACGAATTTCCGATGGGTGATTACGGTGGATCGTGAAGACCGGCGATTTGTACGCTTTTTCGTGAAAGACTGGGAATACAGTTACATTGACTGGAAATGGGATTTGCCAGGCGAGAATTTTGATGCAAATTTGAAGGCGCTGACCTTCAACACCCATTTGTTCGGGGTCGACAAAGGCGGCGTCCATCTTTTTGGAACGGATGCCAGCGGTAAGGACATCTACTCGCGCACACTGCGCGCGATCTTTACGTCTCTTAAGTGCGGGGCTTTGGGTGTGTTTATTGCTTTCGTGCTGGCACTAATCATTGGGGGTATCTCCGGCTATTACGGCGGCTGGATCGATTCGACGCTGCAAATGATCACAGATGCCATTCGAACGGTGCCCCCACTGCCTTTGTTCATGGCTTTAGCCGCATTCCTGCCTCAAGAATGGAGTGCGGAGGCCGTATTTTTCGTCATTTCATCCATTCTTGGGTTGATCGGCTGGCCTACCTTGGCCCGACGAATTCGCACGCACCTATTGAGCGAAAGAAGCCAGGAATACGTTCTTGCCGCCGAGCTTTGTGGTGCGTCTTCGAGCCACATCATTAGGCGTCACCTGCTACCCAGCTTCACCAGCTACATAATTGTTGACCTGATGATTACGTTTCCCTACATGGTGCGACTCGAAACCGCACTTAGTTTTATTGGCCTAGGTCTGATTGATCCCGTCAGTTCGCTGGGATCACTAATGCAGAATGTTTCCAAGGCCGATATTCTGCTCAACTACCAGTGGTACTTTATCCCGGTCCTTTTCTTCATCGCCTTTGTCTTGGCCTTCGTCTTCGTTGGTGATGGTTTGCGGGATGCAGCTGATCCCTACTCAGACGTGAAAAAATGACATTGCTGACAGTCGAAAACTTAGATTTGCAATTTGACACGGATGAGGGCCGGATTGTCGCGGTTGACGATGTTTCCTTTGAGCTTGATTCAGGTGAGGTCCTGGGTTTAGTGGGAGAGTCAGGGTCCGGAAAATCCGTCACAGCGAAATCGTTGATGCAATTGAATCCATCGAACGCGGCGTATGGACCTGCAAGTGAGATTTATCTGGACTTACAACACAAAGTTGTAGACGTACTGTCGCTAAAAAGCTCCCGAGATCTAGAGATCGTGCGTGGCGGCGCGATTTCGATGATCTTTCAGGAGCCGATGGCAAGTTTTGCGCCTGCGATTACAATCGGATCGCAGATGGTCGAGCAGTTGTTGATCCACACCTCGTTGTCAAAAAAGGAGGCAGAAGTACTGTCCGTGGAAATGCTGAACCGGGTTGGCATTTCGGAGGCGGACAAACGCTTTTACCAGTATGCCTTTGAACTTTCTGGGGGCATGCGCCAACGCGCAATGATCGCCATGGCTCTTTCGACAAAGCCGAAAGTTTTGATTGCCGACGAACCGACAACGGCACTCGATGTGACCATTCAGGCGCAGGTTCTGGACCTGATGAAGGATTTGGTAGCGGAATTTGGCATGGCAATTTTGTTCATCACACATGATCTCAGCGTGATCGCACAAACAGCGGACCGTGTCGCGGTGATGTATCTGGGCAAAATCCTGGAAACAGGCACAGTCCGGCAGGTGATTCAAACGCCCGCTCACCCGTACACCCAAGGATTGCTCAACTCGCTTCCAAGACTTGATGCGCTGGACGAGCCCCTGACGCCAGTCGCAGGAGACATCCCGAGTCCCTTGGAACGTCCACCAGGGTGCGTATTCCACACTCGCTGTCCCAAGGCAAAACCTGGTATCTGTGATCAAACGATTCCGGGGCTGTACCCGGTGGATTCTGGGCAGTGCGCGGCTTGCTTTGCCCTGACCCAAGACTGGTCAGGCGTTACCTAGAAAACAACAACATGGTTGGAACATCTCATATTTCGGTGCGCAATCTTTCCGTACACTTCCCGCTGGGAAGGCAGTTGTTTGGAAAACCACCGGTTGTACGGGCAGTAGACGGTGTTTCGTTAGAAATCCCAAAAGGATCCTTTTTTGGATTGGTGGGGGAAAGTGGCTCAGGAAAGACCACCTTAGGGCGTGCGATTTTGAAAGCTGCGCCGATTACCTCTGGACAGATTCTCTACCGTGACGATGAGATCAAGTATGACCTGGGAAACATTGGCAAAGAACAACTCAAGGATTACCGGGCGCGCGCACAGTTGATATTTCAGGACCCATATGCGGCACTTAGCCCACGGATGACGGTTCGAGACATTATTGCGGAACCATTAGAGGTGATGGGCATAACCGATACCCGCTCTGCAACAGATGATCGTGTTCGTGAAATCGCTTCAAAGTGCCGTCTGAACCTAGAGCACTTGCGCCGGTTTCCCCATGCGTTCTCGGGAGGGCAACGCCAGAGAATCTCTATAGCCCGCGCTTTAGTTTGCAATCCCAAATTCGTGGTGGCCGACGAAAGCGTTGCGGCGCTGGATGTTTCTATCCAGGCCGATATCCTTAATCTGCTGGAGTCGTTGCGCGGGGAACTCCAGAACACATTTCTCTTCATCAGTCATGATCTCAGCGTCGTTGCCCACATCTGCGACACTGTAGCGGTGATGTATCTCGGTATTCTGGTCGAATCCGCCCCCACCAGGTCACTATTTTCAAATCCCAGTCACCCATATACAAAGGCGTTGTTGTCGGCTATTCCCTCTCTTGATCCGGACATTCGTGGGAAAGCGCAGAAACTGGAGGGAGAAATTCCCAGTCCCGTCAACCCGCCCTCTGGCTGCAAATTCCATACGAGATGCCCTGTCGCTGAAGAACATTGCCGCAGAGAAGTCCCTCTATGGCGTGAACTAAGCGAAGGACATTCGGTAGCTTGTCATTTTGCTGAACCTAAACCATTGCCGGAGAACATATACAACTAACCGATCTCAGCAGCGGGTTCCCGACTACCAACTCGTCTGTGTCAGGGAGATTCGCCGTCTTTTAGGCGAAGGTTAATTTCGTCAACCACCTCGGGTAGTTAGTCAAACGTGTCAATAACATAATGAGCGCCGGCCTTCTGGAGGATTTCCCGAGTTTCAGTAAGACGCCTTTGAATTTCACATTCTGGAAGATTTTCAGCTTGGTCTAGACTATCGATATCCATGTAATTGCTGTAGCGAGCAATACCCACCCCCCCCAGCAGCCCGCTTCAAGAGCTTCGCCAACGCCAGAGACTGTATCGCCCACCTTGACGATCGATTGAATGGGATGTACGACCATCAGGTCCAAGTTACGGTAGACCATAAACGGTTGCGGGCGAGCGCCATTCTCGACCTCGTCACCGGCAACAGAGGCATCCGGAACATAGCTTTGTTCTTTCGCATCGGCTTCGAGGATATCGACCATCGAGCGGACAAACCCCGTGGTACTGCCAATCTTGATGTCCTCTTTTTGAAACGCCTGCGTCATTTCCGCGACATGCGGCAGCAAGGTGGTGTAGTTGCGCAGGCATTCAAGCTGCATGGGCACGAAATCGGCAAACACGCGATCCACATCTGTTTGGTCGGGTTCGCGCGACTGGGATTGAACCTCCGGCCCCTGCCTCCCGAAGGCAGTGCTTTCTACTGTGACTAACGTTAAATCAACCACATACGCACACCGATCCCGCGTGTATGTGACTGGAATGGACTGGAGTGGACACATTTAGGGCACATTCTGGTCACAGTGCCTTTACCCTCCCCATCGACAGATATTCTGAGTCTTCTCACCGGATACAACTAAAGCTCGCCAAGATAATCCTTCTCTGAAATTTCAGCAGGGGCCCCAGGACTTCAGTGGGACGGCCATGCGAGAGATATTCGAGGCACTATTGGCCGAGCGGCCGTGACGAGGTCGGTTGTACGTTTAGGGGGCTGGAAGAACTCAGCGACTTGGGTCTGATTGGAGTTATTGGGGATCACCGTGTATAGTCGCGCCTCCTCTGAAAGAGGCGTAGTACGTTTCTGACCTTCCACTTGTTTTCTTATCACTTGTAATCTGGTTGGCAGCGTTGC
>PBXZ01000220.1:0-7753 GCA_002729415.1 Candidatus Poribacteria bacterium
TGCGTTAAACCAAAATCTCCCCTCCTTCGTGGTCTTACCAGAGGTAGCCTATCCACAAGGTGGTGCTGGCAATTGGTCTAACGGATTTCTACCTTCCCGTCTGCAAGGNACGCCACTCAGATCAGTGGGNTCACCGATTTTGGACTTATATCCACCNGAGTACATCAACCGTGCCCATCAGCGACAAAGTCTGGATCTACTGAGCTATTTCAACCGTCAGCATCAGCANCAGAACCCGCACCACGATGAATTATCGGCTCGAATGGANAGCTATGAGTTGGCTTTCAGAATGCAGATGGAAGTACCAGANATCATCGACTTGGANCAGGAACCAGANGATNTCAAACAGTTGTACGGCATCGATCAAGCCCATAGTGANANCTTTGGTCGAAAGTGTCTGCTNGCCCGTCGATTGGTAGAACAAGGCGTTCGNTTTGTTCAGATTTATTCTGGTGGCTGGGACTCCCACGACTATNTGGAGCGGGCNCACGGAGCCTTGATTCGCAGCATTGACCAGCCAATTGCTGGCTTGATTAAAGACCTTAAACAGCGAGGCATGCTAGATGAAACGCTAATTGTTTGGTCGGGTGAGTTTGGCCGTAGCCCAGACAACGGAATTCGGGGTGGTGGCATTGCCTACGGACGGGATCATAACGCTGAAGCCATGCCCATCTGGTTAGCAGGAGGCGGTGTCAAGGCTGGTCACATTATCGGTCAGACCGACGAAATTGGCGAAAAAGCGGTTGAAGTCGTCCATCCAATCAAAGACCTACACGTGACATTGTTGCGGTTACTGGGGTTGGACGACAATAAACTGACCTATTTTCATGGTGGTCGTTTCAAGCAGCTATCGCAAACGGGCGGTACAGTGATCGAAGAACTGATTGGTTGATCACCCGCACCCGATATCGACTGCATAGAGAATAATGTATAAAGCGAATTCAGAAGGCGGATGGAAAGATGAAATTTAAGTCGTTTATTGGTTGGTTAGTTGGCCTATTCTGCTTGATGCAAATCGGGGTGACGGCAGAAGATCTAATTCGAGAAAATATACCAAAGGATGAAGCTGAAAAACGCTTCGTGCACCAAGTTTATCCTCTACTGGAATCAAAATGTTTTGTCTGTCACGGCAGTAATCCCGACGATATTCGTGGCGACCTAGATTTGACCAATCGGCAAAGTATGATTGATCGTCAGATACTTACGCCCAGCCAAGCAGAAAATAGNCGNCTCTACCAGGCTGTCACTTGGCAAGACAAAAGTCTACAAATGCCCCCCAAAGAAAATGACCGTCTAACACTAAACCAAATTGAGCTGGTCCGTCAATGGATTGATTCTGGTGCACCATGGCCGAATGCCGATCGTTGGCGAACCATTGCCAATGGTGAATGGTCAACTGATGAGACAGGCGTTTTGGTCAAAACCAGTGGTGGGCTTACTGAGGAATGGACCAACCGCTACTACCAACCTGAAGATTTATGGGCTTTCCAACCAATGAAACGACCCGCCCCGCCATCTAATGACTTGCATCCAATTGATGCTTTTATCCATCAAAAATTGGCACAATCCGGAGTTACACCCGCTAGCAAAGCGGATAAACTAACACTGATCCGACGAGCCACCTTCGATCTGATCGGCTTACCACCGACACCAGAAGCGGTCGCAGCATTTCTGGCCGATGAAAGTCCAGATGCCTTTGAGAGGGTAGTGGATCGGTTGTTGGCTGACTCAGGCTATGGTGAAAAATGGGGGCAGCAGTGGTTGGATATAGTCCGCTATGCTGATACNAGTGGTTTTTCCAACGACTTTGANCGCCCCAATGCTTGGCGTTATCGTGACTATGTGATTCGGTCGTTCAACCAAGANAAGCCTTATGATCAATTTGTGCGTGAACAATTGGCTGGNGACGAAATTGATCCGACTAATCCNGAGATGCTGATTGCAACTGGATTTTTACGCATGGGACCATGGGAACAAACAGGCATGACCATTGCTGTAGAGACACGNCAATTCTACTTGGATGATGTAACCAATGCTGTGGGGGAAACCTTTTTGTCTNTNCCTTTGCGCTGTGCCCGTTGCCACGACCATAAATTCGATCCGATTCCAACCAAAGACTACTATCGGTTGCAGTCGATCTTCGCCCCACTTCAGTTTGCCGAGCGCGATGTAGACTATTTGCCAGAGGAAAATCAACAAGGTTTTGAAGCCGGTCAGCAGCGAATCCAACTCTTATTGGATCAAGCCAAAGCAGACCGTAACGTCATTAACCAGAAAGAAGAGGCAGCTGCACGAGAGTGGATGGAATCTCGAGGCCTGACCTATCAAGAAAAGNATAAACGGAGCAAACTACCAGTAGACCAGAAACCACCCCGCTACTACGGTTTAACCTATCAAGATTTAGGGCTACAAAAAGCGCTGCATAAACGGATTCAAGCCTTACAGTGGCAATTGGAGCGGTATCAGCCGATTGCCTTTAGCGTTTACAATGGCCCATGGATCGAAAAAAAANATGTTGCCAACCGCATGAAAATGCCGCCGAAATTAACTGGCGATCTCCAGCTGACCCATATTTTAACGGGCGGATCAATTTACACCCCTGGCGAGCGAGTCACCGCTGGNACATTGAGTGCGCTGCCAACTCTAGGGTCAACTGTCTTGAACCAGACTGNCCTTCAAGCAAAAAACCGACGTACCCAACTGGCAGATTGGNTCACNCACCCGGAAAATCCCCTGACTGCTCGTTCCATTGTCAATCGGATTTGGCAGCACCATTTCGGTGTTGGCCTNGCGGGCAATGCCAATAATTTTGGTAAGATGGGTAAAAAACCGACCCATTCCGAATTATTGGATTGGTTGGCTCGGAATTTCATCGATAACGGTTGGTCGATCAAGAATCTTCACCGACAGATCATGTTGTCGCAAACTTATCAGCGAAGTAGCCGTCATCCGCAGTACGATCTGGTGTCGCAGACCGATCCACAGAACCAACTGCTATCCTATTTTCAGCCTCGACGGTTGCAAGCTGAGGAGTTACGAGATAGTATGTTAGCTGTCTCTGGTGAACTGAATCGAGAGATGAGTGGTTTGCCGGTTTTTCCCGAAATTAACCAAGAGGTGGCTTTGCAACCACGGCACATCATGGGGTCGATTGCTCCTGCTTACCAACCGTCAGCTACACCAAAAGAACGTCACCGTCGCACCATCTATGCCTATCGTTCGCGAGGATTATCGGATCCGATGTTGTCGGTTTTTAATCAACCGTCAGCTGATGCCTCCTGCGAGTTAAGGACGGCATCCACTGTAACACCTCAAGCCCTCACGCTGTTCAACAGCCAGAATAGCCATCAACGGGCGTTAGCGATGGCAATACGGTTGAACCAGGAACGGCCGAAGTTGTCAGAACAGGTTAAGCGTGGTATTCAACTGGCTTGGGGCCGGAGCGCAGAGCCGAACGAAGTTAGTCGAGGTACGACCTTCGTAGAACAGATGACCAACTATCATCAGCAATACTTACCTATACCACAAGCTCCCCCTGTTTCTGTCGAACGTACTATGTTTGAGGAGATGACGGGTGAACCCTTTACCTACACCGAAACACTCGACGTTTATCAGCACTATACGCCAGACCCGCAACCGTGGACTGCTTCAGCCCAAATTCGGGCTTTAGCTGATTTTTGTCTGTTATTGCTAAATGCCAATGCCTTTCTCTATGTCTATTAAGTCGGTGCCAATTCCTACTCCACGATCTGCTGACGGTCAAATAGAGTGTTGCCTACTCTGGTTGCACAGTCGAGAATATCCACAAGGGGATTCAAGCGGGCAAGTTAGGCGATTATCGATAGGGACAACACCAACATCCGCTACCTGCTGAAGAGTCAGGTTTTTGAATTGAGACGGAACGTAAGAGGAGAGTAATCTAACAACTTCAACTGCAGTACCGTTAATAGAGAAACTGAAGGCAGTATTTGTGGCTGATTAAACTCCAGAAGGTGAAGTGGCAGAGACGTTCCGATAATACATGGGGGTGAATCGGCAGAATAGATCAACTCTGCTAGCATGGTTTTCGCTTTACCAAAAAGCGGCCCAATCCTACCTGGCCGAGCTAGACCTCGTTTTTTATGCCTGTCACCAAATAATCCTTGTGCCGCCGATTAAGCGGAATGGGGTCTAAGGGCTTACACTGCCCTCCCTTTTTACGTTGCCAACTATGCTGCTTACATCATGAATCCAAAACTAAAATAACTTTAGGGTTACTATTGGCCTGGAAACCATATAGCTCATTCTTAGTCTTGCTCATTTTGCGGAGCAAAGCATTTCAAATCGAACTTCTCAAAAATCCATTCTGGTGTACTCAACGTATCNCTCAACGGTATCTCTTATACCAGGGAGACAAGCTGGCGTTAGTTGGGTTTTTTTCATGATGTGGATATCCTGCGCAGGCATGTGTAGCTCCGTGCCAGAAGAAAAACCCTCTCGCCGGTACGATCGTTGTCGGCCATGCCCAGAACGACAACAGCATGCCGGGGAATCCTCCCTTTATGAATCCATCACCTATTTGCATGTGACTCGTCCCCTTGCTGACCGACCTTTAACTCCTGACCCAACGAATGACTCCCCGCATAAATAAACACAGTTCTAAGGTATTTCCTGAAATTGGAGTAAAACGTATCCTTGTTAGCTTGCTTCGCCCATGTAACTTTGTTTTTCACAAAGGGTCGGTATCCTGATACCCAGCTGCCTTATATCCACTCGTGAAGTTGAAATGTATGGCGGTGAAATTCTTTCTGGAGTAAAGGTACTCTGCTCTCAGCCAAATGATTGCGTTGGCACATTGTTGAAGATCCCTGATCCCTGATCCCTGTATCCTATATATCAATAACAGCAACGTGTACCCCCTGGTTCGCCTCCNGCTTGCCATCGTGTAANAGAACAAGCGCACCCTTCTNTTTCATCGGAAGATGCCGAAGCCAGTCGGAAAATGTTCCTGATTCTATTTTGATTCTTCGGAATCCTGCAGGAGGCGGAATCTGCGATGCGATGCCTCGTGGGGTTGACCTNATTTATTTGCCATGGATAGCTGTTGGNCGTAACCAGGCNGGGAGAGGCAAATACAAACATCATGGCTGATAATATTGTGCGTNTAACAGTCATCGTTTTCTCTCCGCAGAACATGGCAATCACCCGCGGGCGAGTCTGCGACTCAACCCAGCGAGACGCTTGTCCAACTCGCCGCATCACCGTCAATGGTCGTCAGGTGCCTCGCATGTTCTACATCTCGTCTGCTATTTGAGATCTCTGTCTTGANATTTNCCATGACTGGATTGCCTGAGAATGCCAGCAGCGNAAATTTACCTCTAACATGCATGAAAAAATAATCTGGNACAAAGCGACCTAATATAGAATTCTTTNACATCGAGCAAGCAAATCAGCAATGGCTGCCAGCTAAAATCAACTACAAGCCAATCTAAATCGTTCTAGTGCGGAAGAAATGACACTTATGTGTTCTGAACAATCCTGCCGGAGAAGCTACCCACTCAAACAACTGCTAGCCAACTATCCAAATCCATTTAACCCAGAAACATAGACTACTTTCCAACTGAGTCAGGTGCGGAGGTAGCTACAGGTCTATAATATAGTCAAGGCNGTCTAGTCAAAAAAGTTGGAGCTNGGCTGGCAAGAGCCGGCTACTATGCCACCGCCGCCGAGGCCATCTATTAAGATGGGCGCAATACATCAGGTGATTTGGTATCCAGTGACGTCTGCTTCTCCTGTCTCCAAGCGCGCCTGAAGTCTCAGGCGAGTGCCCCTTCGATTNGCAGCCACAACACGCCGCAAAGTCAGTTCGAGCGGGCTTATACAACATCCTTGCAGGGCTGAAAATCATGTTTTCTGCCACTACTGACAGTCTAGCCGGCCTTCGGATGATTTGCCCACTTTTTAGGTTAATGATTATCTAGATTAGTTCTTCCGTTACATTGCCTATAATCAACTGGGTGTGGGGGCGGATTTGAAACTAGCCCTCTTTGGATGGAAGTCGAAATTTTTGGTGTTTAACAGCACTCTTGACGTCATTTTCTGTTTGGTGCCTAATTCCTTGATATTTCATAACTTTATGATAATATTTTCCATTACTTATGCAAGAGGTCTAACAANGAATTTCTTAGTGTTGAGGAGAATATTATGCTTTTAACCCCTAATCAACTTGACAGGTTTCATCGTGATGGTTTTATCCTGATCGAAGACTTGTTTGATCCTGGAGAAATGACAGCAGCCTTAAATGACATGGAAAAGATATTTTACGGAAAATCTTACGCAGAATATCTGATAGAATTAGACAAAACAGGACAAGCTAACTCTGTTGAACCAACTGTCACCAACGCTGTAGCACACTATGGAGATACCGAACATGGACGTGCACAGTTCCCAACAGGATTTGATTCCTTGGATCGGTTAATTGAAAACGAAACCTATCTTGATATTTTCGCTCAATGCCTTGGAACAGATGATGTCAGTTATTGTAATGCCCACTTATTTATGCGATCNGGGCCAACCGACCAGCGACACTCTGAACATCCTTGGCAAGGTTACCATGCTGATCATGGTACCAATACCTTTTTACCTATAAGTAACACCATAGGTTCATTTGATNACGTAAATAGCGGTGTTTATCTACATGATGTGGATGATGACTGTGCACCCATGCATGTCATCCCNGGGTCGCATCGACAGGCAGCCGAGGTTCTACTAAAGTTCGGCAGTGGGATCACTGATAGACGGGAAGTTCCAGCCTTTGCCCAGCCGGTGCCGGCATCGGCAA
This sequence comes from Candidatus Poribacteria bacterium, assembly GCA_002729415.1. Classification (GTDB taxonomy): domain Bacteria; phylum Poribacteria; class WGA-4E; order WGA-4E; family UBA9662; genus UBA9662. The sequence continues at coordinate 6,821 of PBXZ01000220.1, forward strand.
AGGCTGGTAGTGTCCTATTTTATTCCTCTTATCTAATACATGCAGCCATTCCCTTTGAAAACAAACGTAAACAGCGTGCATTTTGGACGCTATCTATGGCAAGAGGAGATACAAGTCGCTGGACCAAACTGGCCAACCCTTGGAGCGGATCAGAACAGCAGTATTTCCGGCCTTTTTGGGAAAAGACNACTCCACGTGTACGTTCACTCTTCGGTTGGCCAGAGTTAGGACATGCTTACTACACAGAAACGACGTTAAAGGGTATAGCGATGCGGTTCCCTAATATGGATCTGGCGCCATATCAAGTATATCTGGATGCTTAGTGTGGTTGTCACTACTAATCAAGGCTCAATCGTTGAAAGAGAGNAGAGGATATATTCATCAACGACGAGTTGAGATAACGGAAGAAATTACCAAGGTGATGCTGAAATAGGAGGTCGAACCGGGGCAACCATTTGTCATCAGCAGTATAGAGAAAGTTATGGCCTTTTACGTTGGTTGCATTACCGGAGGGGACATTGGGTTGGCCCCAGCCAAGACAGGATGGCAAGGCGACACCAACTTTTCCCCGCCAGAGCCAATCACCGATTAGTCTTCCCCAGTCACGGTCATCTTTGGACCACAATCCTTGTCATTTCAACCAGTCAACTGTTTGCCACAGCCGTTTTTTCAGAGGCCACCAATCCAGAATCAGCTTTGCCCTTGGATACTNTNTTTGGGCCAGTTGGATTAGCTCGGTTTGGTAGCTGATACCCATCTTGCGGACACAGGAAAATAGTTTCCGACTCAATTCTGAAACCGACTGGCAGCGGCCAACATACCGCTGATTTAGCAACACATTTCGTCCTTGGCTGACTGTGCGTTAATAAATATGCCGTTGATACCGCGATGTAGGTTGACGTAAGCAGTGAATGGTTATCCGCTGAAGGCTGG
>PBXZ01000237.1:0-10829 GCA_002729415.1 Candidatus Poribacteria bacterium
ACTGGCCCCGTCCACACTGGCTTGCGCGTTGCCACAGTAATCCCAGCCCTTGTTGTTGGTTTGCATGATATGCAACTCGGGGTCGGTGAAGTTGCTCTGCGCTTTATCCGCAGGCGTCTCGTCCACCGGCTTGGGGGGTTTGCCGCGACGTTGCTTCCCTGTCCGTTGACGCTCGGCCTCGGCCTCGGCTCGCACCTCCAACCGTTGCATGGCCGCTTCAATCGTGGCCAGGCGGTCCTCACGGCGGGCCAGTTCGGCGGGCAGTTCATCGCCGCGACGACTACCCAAGGCAGCGTCCTCCGCCTCGTCCTGCCGGGACGCCTGGGTCACCAAGGTCTCCATCTCTTCACGCAGGCGCTCCACTTCCTTCTTCATATACCCGTAACTCATCGCCTTGTGACGCGACGCATTGCCTTGGATTTTCGTGCCGTCGGTCGACACGTTACCCAACTTCACCAACCCCGCCTCGCCCGCCAGGCGGACCACCTGCACAAACACGTCCATGAACGCATCCAGATGCAGCTTGCGAAAATCGCTGAGGGTGCGGAAATCCGGACGGCCCTGGCCCACAATGGCCATGAAGGCCAGATTGCGTTCACACGCCTGCGCGACCTTACGGCTGGAAAACACCCCCACGCAGTAGGCATAGAGCCACAGGCAGACCATCATCGCCGGATCAAAGGGCGGGGCACCCCGGGTTTCCTGCTCATACGGCGCATAGAAACGGCTTAAATCCAACTGGGGGACGGTATCAAGCAGGAAGAAGACCAAGTCGCCCTCGGGCAACTTCGCCGCAGGGCTGTGCGCTTCCTGCTGGTAGCGTTGGGGCTCCCAGGGTCGATACGTTTTTCCTCCGTGAGCGCTCATCATCGATCTCCAAGCGTCTGGGTGACAGAAACAGCGTGTGCAGAGAAAGGAATTATCGCCTGATATCTCGCGTATGGCAAGTATGGCCCGACAGATCCTTTCGTGGACAGCCTCCTAGGAGCGTTACCAATCGGTTCTCAGAGGTGTTGAAAGAGACTCAGAATTAATCCCAAGGAAAAAATCCCTCTGAAATCCACCTGCTTGGTTGGAAATACGGTTGGAATGCGGGGAAGGATGATTTTTCACATTCTTTTCAAGAAACCACCAAATAACTGAATTTATAAAGGAAGTTTGGAGCTCGCAAGCGGAGTTGAACCGCTGACCTACGCATTACGAATGCGTCGCTCTACCAACTGAGCTATGCGAGCTTCAGAAGGGAGCAGTACTATAGGAGATTTGTTGTAACTTTCAACTCATTCTTGCTCGGGCAGGTGTGCGACAAAGCGCAGGCGCACATAGTCCACGGTCCACGGTCCTGTGGCATCACAGAGCTTGGGACGTAGGGCATGACAGACCTCCAGCAGGTAGGGCTGGCGCTCGGAGTCGGGCAGGGCGCTGATGAAACTTCCCGCGAAGACCTCCAGCCAGTCCAGCAACTCTCCGGGCAGCGGAGTGGGCCGGGGAAAGAGTTGAATCTGCTCCACCCGAAATCCCTCGGCTTCCAGCAGCGGGCGATAGCTTTCTGGAGTTGGGAAATGCCAGGGGTCCACAGATTCGGGTTCCACGTCTCGGTTCTGCAGTGCCAGATGCAGGGTATCGCGAATGAGGGCGACATTCGCACCTCCCCCGCATTCTCCCACAAACAGACCGCCGGGACGCAGGGAGTTCCGGACGCTGGACACCACCCGTTCCGGGCGTTGCATCCAGTGCAAAGCCGCGTTGCTGAAGACGGCATCAAACTCTGAGTTAAACGACAACTCCTCCCCATTCATGACCTGAGCGTTCACGCCAAGCTTTCGTGCCGCCTTCACCATTTCCGGACTGGTGTCGATGCCCACCACCTCGCATCCCAGCGCCATCAGCTTTTGCGTCAGCACCCCGTCACCGCATCCCAAGTCAAGAATGCGCTCCCCGGCTTGTGCGTTGAGCAACTCCAGCACCGGACTGCCCAAGTTGGAAACAAACCGCACATGCCGATCGTAGCTCTGGGGGGCCCAGACTTGGGAGGTCATGTCAGGCCGGGGCGGCGGTGGAGCGGATGTGGGGCTGGCCAACGATGAGCTGGCCACAGGCGCCTTGCACGTCCTGCCCCTTGGAGATGCGCAGGGTGGCGACGACCCCCCGGTTGAGCAAGTGCTGCTGGAAGGCGCGGACGTCCTCCCAGTCCGGGCGGCGGTACTGGCTGCCGGGTGCTTCGTTGTAGGGGATGAGGTTGACCTTGAACTTGAGTCCGTGCAACAGCCGGATGAGCCGCTTGGCGTCATCAATCGAGTCGGTCACGCCCTTCATGAGGATGTACTCGAAGGTGATGCGCTTGCGCGACTCCAGCGGGTATGCCTTGCACGCTTCCACAAGCCGCTGGAGGTTGTAGGTGCGGTTGACGGGCATCAGCCGGGTGCGCACCTCGTCGGTCACGCCGTTGAGCGAAACCGCAAGGTTGGCCTTGACGCGCTCCTGTCCGAATTTGCGGATTTGCGGGAGCAGCCCGGAGGTGGAAACGGTGATGCGCCGCTGCGAGAAGTTGAAGCCGTGCTCATCCGTGAAAATCTCCAGTGCCCGCATCACGTTGGTGTAGTTGTGAAACGGCTCGCCCATGCCCATGAAGACGATGTTGCGCAGGTTGCCCCCGTCCGGAAGGTCCCGCCTCGCCGCCAGCACCTGCATGACGATCTCGCCCGGAGTGAGGTTGCGCACCAAACCCATCTTCGCAGTCTGGCAGAAATCACAGCCCAGTGCGCAGCCCACCTGCGAGGAGACACACACCGTGTGGTGATCGGTGTGTTCCATCAGCACCGACTCGATGCTGCGGCCATCCTCCAGTGCAAAGCGGTACTTGATGGAACCATCCTTGGAGTGGAGAGCTTCGGCAGGCTCCAAGCGGCCAACCCGGAAATGCGCACCCAGCGCGGATTTCGCGGGTTTGCCGAGATTGACCATCTCCCCGAACCCGGCCACCCGCCGCTGGTAGAGCCAGGTGTAGGCCTGATCCGCCCGGTAGGCTGGAAGGTCTTGCGAAACCAGCCACTCACGCAACTCCTGACGGGTCACGTCCTGAATCAGCGGTAACGGATTCGATGGGGAAAGAGAGTCGGACATTGAGGCTGGAGGTTCATTTGAACAACTTTTGATTCTACGGAAAAACCCAACTCCTGCAACTGCTTCCCAGCGTCCCAAGAGCCGAGTCGGCAGGACCAAATGCAGGGCGCATCAAGCGCAGGTCAAATGTGGAGAGCAAGGATCCCCCGGCATGATCATCAAGCACGGCAAGACCCGATCGGGCCGTCAAAGGTTCCGCTGCAAGTTCTACGGATCAAGCTTCACGGAGACCAGGCACACACGGTCAGGTCGTTCCTCTTCGCTGTTGCACCACAACAACACTTAAGCGGCCAACTGCCTGATTTTGAAAGGTGCCTGAATTTCTAAGCGATTAGCAACAATTATCCGTTTCCTAACGCATAAATTCGTAGTCAGACAAGACGATGTTCGAGGTGCCATCGGCATAAGTGTTGATATTGTCCGACCAGTTTTGTGTGATTTTGCCCTCCGCATTTTTGTACCAGGAAGTACAATGAGGATCGGCCCAAACCCGTTGGGAGAGGTCTTTTTGGAGTTGTTGATTGAAACGGGCCTGCGCTTCTAAAGTGGGGGCCAGCGCTTTCGCTTTCTGTGCCTCCAACGTTTGCAATGCGTTGAGGGTGTAGGCGACCTCCAATTCCAGCATGTTGGTGATGCAGCCATGTCCGAGATTCGTATTCGGCCCATAAAGCAAAAAGAAATTAGGGAATCCTGCCACGGTAATACCATGGTAGGCCTCCGGCCCCTCTGACCACATGTCCTGAAGCCTTTGTCCCTGACTGCCAGTGACATCCAACGACCAATTCCAGCCCGTGGTTTCAAAACCTGTCGCGAAAACCAGCACATCGCAGGGATGATGGGTGCCCTCACTGGTTTCAACACCCTTCTGTGTGATCCGGGCAATACCGTCCGTCACCAACGAGACATTGTCCCGCATCATGGCAGGATAGAAATCGTTGGCAACAAGAATCCGTTTGCAGCCGATTGGATAATCCGGTGTTAATTTTTTCAGAAGTTCGGGATCAGAAACATTTTCTGCTAAATGGTTCAGGGCCACGCGGGAGAACGAGGCTCGTCCCTCCTCTGTCCAGGAAAACGTTTGCCAATAGAAATACTCGGAGTGATCGTACATCATCTTCCGTTGATGCTGCCCCAGATTTTTCGCAATCTCCGGCACCGTGCTCATCAGAGCTTTTTCCTCGGCGGTGATTTTCCGGTCGATTTTTGGAATCACGTAATTGGCAGAGCGTTGGAAAACAGTGAGGGCCGAGGCGTCCTTCGCCACTTCAGGGATCAACTGGATGGCACTGGCTGCTGATCCGATCACCCCCACCCGTTTGTCCTTGAGAGCAACCGTCTCGTTCCAGCGGGCCGAATGCATGGAGGGTCCTTCAAAACGGTCCCTCCCTTCAATGTCGGGAAAGGCTGGTCGGTTCAATTGCCCGAGGGCCGCGATGATGGCATTTGCCGTGATTTCTCTGCCCGAATTCGTTTTGACGTGCCACAGGCATGTATTTGCATCCCAAGTTGCCTGGATCGCTACCTCTGCCAAGCGCAGATGACTTTCTAATTGGTAAACCTCCACCATTTCCTCCGCATAAATCTGAATCTCGGCAGAACGCGGATAGAGGTAATTCCATTTGGTACTTTTAAAAAATGAAAATTGATACAAAGCGACCGGTGTGTCACAGCAGCACCCCGGGTATTTGTTTTCATACCAGGTTCCCCCGACTTTTGGATTGCGCTCGAAAATCAGAAAATCATCAATACCGGCTTCCTTCAGTTTAACACCGGCACCCAGGCCGCCCAAGCCTGCTCCCATGATCACTACACGTGTTTTTTCCATTTCTGCCTAAATCCTGCAATTAGATGACAATCAAACAGGGAAATGCTACATTGGTGTTCGGGATTTTCTGCCGATCAAGAAAAATGATCTGGGAATGCACATGATCGCCTTTGCCCGGTATTTGTAACGCTCAACGATCCATAGAGCAATGAGTATGACTGGACAACTGGAGAGCCAGCGGAATATTCAGGGAAGTTCCCCTATTATACTGAAATTACTAAATTTTAATCCAGAACACCTATGGGAAATGCTAATATACTCAAGTAGGTAAAACCTGAATCAACATTTTGAGAGTTCACCATTTCCATGCAGAACAATCGTAGCACAAGATCAGCAAGAACGTCAGCAAAAAACATCCATATCAGTCATTGGTGTTGTGGGGGGGGGGGCAAGTAAAAGTGAGACTTTTTACCGAAGCAACTGGACAACGGTCCATCATTTGTGTCGAGTGAGAGCGTTGATTTGGTGACTCACACAAGCAGAAAGGAAGCAGATGGATTCATCACAAGCCGAGAGTCTGCCCCTGAGCTTGAGCAAACACCCGGAGGTGGGCTGGGAGGAGGGGAAAAGTACTCTGGCTTATGAACCCGGACAGTTCACTCCTGTTTATGTGGCCACGATGAAGGACAAGCATCAGGCGGGCGGGCGGGCAGATGCGGCAAGTCGCCCTTGCTGCGGGCAGTTTGACGATCCCGCTGCCATCGAACAGCAGTTGCCCATTGCCTCAGGACAGATTGAAAGCTCCCACCGGCATCTCATTCAAAAACGGCTCAAACTCCCGGGGGGGCTGGTGGAAACTGGAGCATGCAGACTCCATGCTCGCTCCCAGGGTTGCCCGAAAAATCAACGATGGTCGCATTCTGTCAGCAGCCCACACCGGAGTGATTGAGTGAAAGTCTCACTTTTACTGCACCCACTTCCGGACGGGAAAGCCCTTTACCTTATGGACCCAATGAGGAAAACTGCGGAGGTGACCTAATGCTGATGGAACGACCCCACTGACCCGCTGATTCCGGATTTGGGTTGATTTCATCGGACGCTGCAAGTATTTTTCAAGACAACTTTAGCGTCTCCAAACACCACGGCCCCCTTGACCTGAAATCGATCGCAACCGCAGGCTGCTTCCATGAACGCCAACACCTATCTGAGCAACGCCGAAATCAGTGCGTTCGACGACCTTTACCAGCAGTACCAGGAAAATCCGGACTCGCTGGACCTGACTTGGCGCAAGTTCTTTGAGGGTTTTGAGTTCTCCCGGACCCGCTACACGGGGGAACCTTCTGCCGGAGAGTCTGCAAAAACTTCCGACACCCGGCCAGCCGCCCAAATCCAAGTCGTCAAAGAAGCAGCCCCTGCACAGTTCCAGAAGGAAATCAACGTCCTCAACCTCATCGGAGCGTACCGCCAGCGCGGGCACCTGTTTGCCGACACCAACCCGGTGCGTCCGCGCCGCAAGTACGACGCCCCCATCGAACTGTCGAGCTTTGACCTTGGCGAAGGCGATCTCGACACCGTCTTTCAGGCCGGGATGCGCATGGGTCTCGGCCCCACAACGCTGCGGCAGATCATGGAGCATCTTCGGCAAACCTACTGCGGCAGCATCGGGGTCGAGTACAAGTTCGTGCGTTCCCGGGATGCGATCGAGTGGCTGGAGGGACGCATGGAGGAATGCCGCAACACCCCGAATTTGACTCCGGATCAGCGACTCCAAATGCTCCGCAAGATCAACGAGGCAGTCGCGTTTGAGAACTTCCTCCAGACCAAGTTCGTGGGACAGAAGCGCTTTTCGCTGGAAGGCAACGAGTCCATCATCCCGGCGCTGGACACCATCGTCGAGCGTGGGGCGGAACTGGGGGTGCAGGAATTTGTCATTGGCATGGCGCACCGGGGGCGGCTCAATGTGCTGGCCAGCATCCTCGGCAAGACCTACCGCGACATCTTCACCGAGTTTGAAGGCAAGGCGTTCGGGCTGGAGAGCTTTGCCGGAGACGTGAAGTACCACCTCGGATTCTCCAGCGACAAGGAAGCCCGCAATGGCCGTCGCGTGCATCTCAGCCTCACTCCCAATCCTTCGCACTTGGAGGCGGTCAACCCCGTTGTCGAGGGCATCTCCCGCGCCAAGATCGAGCATCGCTACGAGGGCAATTCCAACTATCTCGTGCCAATCCTCATCCACGGGGACGCCTCCATCGCCGGGCAGGGCATCATCTACGAGGTCTTGCAGATGTCGCAACTCCGGGGCTACGGCACTGGTGGAACCGTGCATCTGGTCATCAACAACCAGGTCGGCTTCACCACCGACTACTTCGACGGACGCTCCAGCACCTACTGCACCGATATCGCCAAAACCACCCTCTCGCCGGTCTTCCATGTCAACGCAGACGACATTGAAGCCGTGGTTTATGTGACGCAACTCGCCCTTGAGTTCCGGCAGCAGTTCAAGCGGGACGTCTTTGTGGACATCCTCGGTTATCGGCGACACGGGCATAACGAGGCGGACGAGCCACGCTTCACCCAGCCCACGCTCTACAAGGCCATTGCCGACCACCCCAACCCCTTGGAGGTGTACAGCAAGGAAGTCATCAACAGCGGACGTTTGCAGGCCACGCAGGTCCAAGAGGTTGAGGCTGAGTTCAAGCAGTTCCTCAACGACCGCTTTCAGGAATCACTCCAGCAAACCAACGCCAACGTCACCTCGTTTCTCGAAGGCGAGTGGTCCGGAATCCGGCTGGCGCTGCCCGAGGATTTTGACGAATCCCCCGAAACCGGCGTGACCCGTGCAACCCTCCTGCGGCTCGCAGACCGCATTTGTGACCTTCCGGAAGAGATGGCCTTCTTCCCGAAAATCCGCAAGCTCTACGCGGATCGTCACAAGATGGTTCATGAAACCGACCGGATTGACTGGGGGATGGCCGAAACCCTCGCTTACGCCACCATGCTGGACGAAGGCAAACCTGTACGGCTCAGCGGGCAGGATGTCGCTCGTGGGACTTTTTCCCATCGGCACGCCGTTGTTGCCGCCGAGGACGACACCAAATACACACCGCTCAACAACCTCTCCAAGGAGCAGGCACCGTTCTCCGTCTTCAACTCCCTGCTCTCCGAATACGGGGTGCTGGGCTTTGAGTTCGGTTATGCCTTCGCCACGTCCTTCGGACTCACCATCTGGGAAGCGCAGTTCGGCGACTTCGCCAACGGGGCGCAAATCATCATTGACCAGTTCATCTGCTGCGCGGAGACCAAGTGGCAGCGCATGAACGGGCTGACCCTGCTGCTGCCGCACGGTTTTGAGGGACAGGGTTCGGAACACAGTTCCGCCCGCATCGAGCGTTTTCTGGAACTTTGCGCGGGCTACAACATCCAAGTCGTCAACTGCACCACCCCCGCCAGTCTCTTCCACGTCCTCCGCCGCCAGCTTGACCGCGAGTTCCGGAAGCCACTGATCATCTTCACGCCAAAGAGCCTGCTGCGCCATCCAAAATGCGTCAGTTCGCTGAGCGAGTTTGAGGAAGGCAACACTTTCCGGGAGGTCATTGACGACGACACCGTTGACGATCCCACGGCAGTGACCAAGGTGTTGCTTTGCTCCGGAAAGATTTTCTACGAACTCGCAACACGCAAGGAAGAAGAGAACCGCAACCATGTCGCCGTGGTCCGCCTCGAGCAACTCTATCCGCTTCCGGAAGTTGCCCTGAACAAGCTCAATGAGCGCTACCCCAATGTTGAGCGTTGGATCTGGGTGCAGGAGGAGCCGGAAAACATGGGGTCGCTCGCCTACCTCAAACGGAAGAGCAAGCGCATCCCGTTCCCGCTTTACATGATCGCCCGACGCGAGAGCAGTTCTCCAGCCACCGGATTCGCCAAGCACCACGTAAGCGAGCAGAAAAACCTGATCGACAAGGCTTACGCCGTCTAACTCCACCCCCTTTCCACACGAACTCATGGCTGTTGAAATCAAGATTCCAAGTCCCGGAGAATCCATCACCGAGGTTGAGATCGGCAACTGGCTGAAGGCCGATGGCGACTATGTCGAGATGGACGAGCCGCTTTGCGAGATTGAAACCGACAAGGCGACCCTGCCGCTTCCTGCGGAAACCTCCGGCATTCTGAAAATCGTCCTCCAAACGGGCGAAACCGCCCAAGTCGGGGATGTCCTCTGCACCATTGAACCCAGCGACGCTCCGACAGCGGTGCCCACTCCCAAACCTGTATCGACGCAACCTGCGCCCACTCCGGCTCCACAACCTGCAACAGCTCCTGCGCCCCAACCAGAATCCTACGCCACCAGACACCCTTCGCCCGCCGCAAACAAGCTGATGGCCGAGCAAGGCGTTGCTGCCACTGCCGTTTCCGGAACGGGTCCGGGAGGCCGGATCACCAAGCAGGACGTAGTGGAACAATCCACGCCCCCCGCTCCGGCGCCGGAAGTTCCGTTGTTACCGCCTGCATCCGTTCCAGAGGTTTCCGCTCCGCAAGCACCTCCTGCAGTTCCTGTGGTTTCCGGAGCCCGGCAAGTGCGCCGGGAACGCATGTCACGCTTGCGCCGCAAACTCTCGGAACGGCTGGTTGCGGTCAAAAACGAAACCGCCATGCTCACCACCTTCAACGAGGTGGACATGCAGGCGATCTTCAACCTGCGTAGCGCCTACAAGGATCACTTCGAGAAAAAACATGGGGTGCGCCTGGGCTTCATGAGTTTCTTCGTCAAAGCCTGCTGCGAGGCGTTGCTGGAGTTTCCGGCAGTCAACGCACAAATCGCGGGCGAGGAGATGGTTTTGCACGACTATGTGGACATGGGGATCGCCGTCAGTGCCCCCAAGGGCTTGATGGTCCCGGTGGTCCGCAACGCCGAAACTCTCAGCCTCGCGCAGATCGAGTCCGAAATCCGCAGACTCGCCAAGCGGGCGCGGGACAACGTGATCACACCTGACGAAATGAATGGCGGCACCTTCTCGATCACCAACGGCGGAGTCTTCGGGTCCATGCTCTCCACGCCAATCCTCAACCCCCCGCAGAGCGCGATTCTCGGCATGCACAACATTGTTGAGCGCCCGGTTGCGGTGAACGGAGCAGTCGTCATCCGACCCATCATGTACCTCGCGCTCTCCTACGACCACCGCATCATTGACGGGCGGCAGTCCGTCAGCTTCCTCGTGCGGGTGAAAGAGTATTTGGAAACTCCAGCGCGGTTGGTGTTGGGGGTTTAGTTTGCCTAAAAGTCCCCCTGATCAGGGGGATTTAGGGTTTTTTTGCCCAGACATTATTACCACGAAAGGAGAATGATGTTGGCTCATGTCGGCAAATAGGTGAAGTGATGACACTTGGGAAGGTAGCGCCGGGTGGCGCACCGGCGCTTGCGCCTGTAAAGACCGCTCATCAGGGCGTGAGCACGGATGCGCCGCCCCGTGCTACCAGATCGCATTTCACCTATTTGCCGACATGAGCCAAGTTTTTCTTCCGAAAAAACCATCCTTTTACTGATTGATACGCAGGTTCAAATCACAATAGAGACGGAAGTCGAAGAGCAGGGAAACATGTCTTTTCTGTAAGTGGCCCGTCCCTTAAACCTTGAAGCCTCTGAAGACTGGTCTGAAAATTTAGAAGGAGTATTTGTATGGAACAGCTTGAGCGAGCAGGAACTGGCCTTAACCGCAGACCTCCCTTTTGAACAAGCAGGATACCGAGATTTGCTGAGAGAAAATGTGCGTTGCGTTTGAGGCGGACAGCGAGTTGGTGCTTTGGAAATTTGGGAGGATGAGGGCTGGCTATCGGCGATTTTTTAAAATGTGGCTTTCAGAGAGGTAAAACCCACATTGAGCAGGTGACATTCTGTAAAAAATGATTTAAGATACTGATGTTACGAAATTCATCTAACATATTG
>PBXZ01000238.1:0-7231 GCA_002729415.1 Candidatus Poribacteria bacterium
AGGAATCGTTGGCAAAGTCTCCATGCTGATCTCCTGTAAAAAGAGACCAGAATACCGAACACGCGGCAACAATTTTAGGTGCGATTATTTGACGCTTACTTTACTTTGTTGTGAAGGCTAACTTACGTTTAAAGGTTTACCTTTAAAGCGAGTATACGATCTAGCAGTCGACCTACTTTCCCGTCCGCATCTGCTGTACCCATAAGCTCTGGTAACCGGTTTTTGAAACCTGTGAGTGTAGAAATTGAGCAGAACTTCTGCATTTTGGTAAGCCAGTTTATAACTTCGATTTGACGCTGTTTTGGCTGATGCACTTTTGCTGTAAGTTCGATCAGACTCTCCATCTGACAGGATCCGAGATCTGCCAGGGAGGATGAGTGGGCCAGCAGTTCCTCTTCCTGGTAGATTTTCTCAATGTAGTTGAGTGTTGACTTTGGAATAGCCTCAACAGCAGAAACTTCTGTGGGCCCAATGTGGTATGCAGCGAGTGCAAGCATGCGACTTCCGAAGCGAGACACCAGCTGGTTGAGATATTTTGCTCCCGCTTTGATGTTAGAGCAGGGATCAAATAGCTGATCTCTGCTGCCGATTCCTAATTCTAAAGCGGTTGTAGGCCACCGGATTTGCATTAGACCTATCGCGTCTGAGCCTGAGACTGCTTTGGGGTTCAAACTGCTTTCTACGCTGGCTACTGATGCTAAGAACCTGGGACTTATTTTATATAACCTACCGGCACTCTCGAAGCACTCTTTATAAGGGTAATCTGTTTGTATGTGCTCCTCGGCGTTGACAGAGAGGCAAAAGAAGAGAAGAAACTCGATTCGAATTCGCATTCTAAAGCTTAAAACCTGTTTTCTGTTCAGACTCACCCTAACAAATTCTAGCGGCGAGGTGGAGGCATGAATTCAAAAGTGTCAGATTATTGACATGTTCCGTGGCGGAGCAATTGTTATAAGTAACCTATTGATTTATATACTAATAAATATTGGCCTCCTAATTGCTTATTAATCCATTGTCGAGGTGATGGGGTTCAATTTTGGATTAATAGAGCATGAGTTTGCTGTTTTCAAAGATTAGAGAGGTTCAGCCAGTTGTAACGATGCCGGTTAAGGTATTTTTTGCTTTTTTTTTATGTGCTCTTGGAGAATCCGCTAGTGCCGCGGAGGTTGGACCTGCTCTGACTTTGATTACAGTAAATGACTCTGGATCTGAATACGGGTTGTCGCTTCAGATCCTTGTGCTGATGTCGGTCCTCGCAGTACTGCCGTCAATTGTCGTTTTGATGACATCGTTTACTAGGATCATCATCGTGCTATCTCTCCTTAGGCAGGCGCTAGGTACAGGGCAAACCCCACCCAATCAGGTGCTCATTGGCATAGCCGTTTTTTTGTCAATATTTATCATGAAGCCAGTCTTTGATCAGGTTTATGAAAGTGCTTACCTCCCAGTTCAGGCTAACGAAGTGACATTTCAAGAAGGCATAGAACTAGCTTTGCCACCCATGCGCGACTTTATGCTAGCGCAGGTTAGGGAGAAAGATTTACTTATGTTTATGGAAATGGCCAATGAGGGGCCAGTGGATGATGCTGGCGAAATCCCTCTATCAACACTCATGCCCGCGTTTCTTACATCTGAATTAAAAACGGCGTTTACGACTGGGTTTTTAATTTATATTCCCTTCATCATCATTGACCTAGTAGTAGCCAGTGTCTTGATGTCCATGGGGATGATGATGCTTTCTCCGATGATGATTTCACTACCATTCAAGCTTTTGCTTTTCGTCTTGGTTGATGGCTGGGGCCTCATTACGGGTTCATTGATTTCCACCTTTGCTTTGGGATAAATGCTATGGACCCTGGATTTGTAATGGATATCGCGATTGAAGCACTTTCTGTGATGGTGCTAGTCGCAGCGCCAGTACTAGGCGCCGCTCTGGGTACAGGTTTAATTGTAGGTATTTTGCAAGCTGCCACCTCGATCCAGGAGATGACTTTAAGCTTCATTCCAAAACTGGGCATGATGTTATTGGCCTTAATCATTTTTGGCGAGTGGCAGTTGGCGTTGTTGGTTGATTATTTCGACGCAGTCTTTGAACGTATTAGAACCATGAATTTTTAGCGCGCATGGAGATCTTAGCCCCTGATGTCATACATTTGCTTGAGACATTCCTCTGGCCGATGATTAGAGTTTCAGCCTTTCTCTTGACCGTCCCATTGTTTTCGCAGGCAGCGGTTAATCTCAGAGTGACGATCTTATTTAGTCTAATATTGACGTGGATGATCTACCCTTTAGTTGACATTCCAGAAATTGATCCCTTTAGCTTTGGTGCTGTATTGGGCATAACTCATGAAGTTCTTATCGGCGGCTTAATGGGCATTACGTTGCAGATTGTCCTTGCTGGATTAATTGTTAGTGGTCAGATTATAGCTGGGGGAATGGGCTTAAGCATGGCCAATATGATTGACCCGAATGTGGGTAATGTTCCTACGTTGTCACAATTCTTTATTATCATTGGGTTTTTACTCTTTATGAGTTTTGGGGGTCATCTTATTTTAATTTCCTTGCTCCAACAGAGCTATCAACTAGTGCCTATTGCCTCTGGTATTTTTGGTCACTTAATGATTCAAAGTTTCGTCATTTGGACCTCACAAATGTTTCTAGGAGCGGCCTCTATAGCATTTCCAATTCTATTCGGACTTCTCCTAATCAATTCATCTCTCGGCGTTATCTCTAGAGCGGCACCGAGCCTCAACGTTTTCGCTGTTGGTTTCCCAGCGCTGATTCCTACAGGACTAGGCATGCTCTTGTTGACTATGCCTCTCTGGTTCGAACAGGTTGAGAATTTTTGGTTTTTAGCGTTTCGAACGCTTAACTTGATACTGGGCGGATAGACAGATGGCCGAAGAAACGCCTAAAGAAGAAAAAACCGAACCCCCGACCTCTCGTCGAATTGAAAAAGCACGGGAAGATGGACAGGTTCTAAGGTCTCAAGATATGACGATAGCTGTAGTAACAATAGGCTTTATTGCGGCGTTATATTCACTGGGGTTTTTTCTAGGTCCAAGTTTTGTTGCCTTGTTCAGTGAGAGCTTACATTTTTCTATCGATTCCATTAACGATCAATCGGCGATGGTTGTTCGATTAGCTACCCTAATGGGAGAGGGTTATTTAATACTTAGTCCTGTGCTGGCGATCTCAATATTGTTAGCTATTTTCGGTGCAACCGCATTGGATGGATTTGTTTTTTCTTGGAAAGCGATTGAACCGAAGGCGAGCAAGATTAATCCAATCTCTGGTCTAGCAAGAATTTTTGGTCTTAAAGCGGTCGTTGAGTTAGTGAAGTCTATATTAAAGTTTTCGCTGGTTGCTTCGATTGCCGGTATGTATTTATACACTAATTACGATCAGATTCTTTTATTTTCTAGGGGTGATATTTCTTCGAATATTTATGACGCCATTTCATTTGTCTTGTTTGGAGCACTGATTGTTTCCACGGCACTGGCGGTAATAGCAGCCATTGATGTTCCTTATCAAAGATTTGAATTCATTAGAAGATTAAAGATGACCAAGCAAGAAATAAAAGATGAGTTTAAAGAAATAGAAGGTCACCCCGAGGTTCGCCAGAAGATTAAAGAAAAACAGAAAGAAATGGCTGAGCGACGAATGCTACAGGACGTCCCCGAGGCTGATGTGGTGATTACTAACCCCCAACATTTTGCAGTGGCACTGAGCTATGATCAGGATTCTGAAGCTGCTCCAAAAGTATTGGCAAAAGGGAAAGGTTTAATTGCTCTAAGAATTAAAGAGATTGCTAAAGAAAATCAAGTCCTGGTGTTTGAGGCACCCCTACTTGCGAGAGCAATCTATTTTACTACCGAACTTGGGCACTATATTCCTCAGGCGTTATTTTTGGCCGTTGCTCAAGTAATTGCTTATGTATTTGGATTGGAAATAGCAAAAGAAGAGGGGACAACTCTTAGGAGACCAAAACCAAAGGTGCCCAAAGAGTTATGGTTTGATGAGTATGGTCGCAGACCTAATTAATTTATGGATGGGGAGTACAACTTGTGAAGGAAACTAGAGGGATTAGAGAAGAACCATTTATTGGAACGTTCTCAAGTTTTAGTGAAAAGCACACTGAGTTGATCAGAAGCATTATACGTCATTTGAGAAAACCAGCTTCGGTGGCGGTAGTCACCAGTGAAAATTACGCGCTACAAGAGCATTACGTGCGTGAAATTGTTTCGAATGTTTTTGTGGAAAAGGAAAACGGAGAGGTCAAGAGAGCACCACTAAATCGAGACTCGATTATAAAAAAAGTAAATGTTCGATTAAGAGAAATAGAACATATTGACTTGAAATCCCAAGTTCAGGGATTCACTCAAGAATTATGGCTCTTTGAGCTTACTAAATCAGAGTTAGTGTCGCCTCTGTCTCTTGTGCACCGCATTTTGAGTCAATTTAAGCAAGCAGGAATCTCCGTGCTCATACTCACCACTGGTATAGCCTGGAGAAGTGAAGAAATGAAAAAGTGGGTAAGTGTAACCAAAACTCCACTGTGGAGCTTTGACTTGCCCAACGAGGGTCAATGTGCGGATTTTATTCGCAGAGCAGAGAGAGATGGGTCTCTAAACACTGCCAGAGAGCTAGTGAATAAATTGGCAGTTCAAGAGGACGTCAAAGACGATGTGGCTCAAATCGTTACATTCGATCCGTTGGCGCTAGTTGACAAGATTCAAGCGGACAAAAGTACTGATCAGGTTAAGGATGAAAATGAAAGCAAGGAGAGAGTAGGAGATTCTGAACCACGATTAGTCAAAAAAAAGAAAAGAGCATATGTGGGTTATGCTGTCTTAATCTTTTCATTAATTACTTTTCCTACCTCTGTTTTGTTAGGTGACATAATAACAGATGGAATTAAATCTATGAGACAAAGCTTTGAAGAAATCTCAAGAAATCAGACTATCATTGCTTTTTATAAGGATCTAATGGATTACCAGGAAATTAAAGCGATTGATAATAAAACGAAAATAATTTTTGCATCGGAAGAGGATGTCACCATAGATGAAGCCGGCGTAGCATCTTTTGAAGAGACGACACTTGCAGCATCTAGTACCTCAGGTAAGCCAGACCTTGAATTAGTGGCCACTTCAGAAGATTTGCCTCAAGTATTGGCCCCCGATGTTAAGCCCGAGGAAGATATCATTGAGGCGAACTACTTCCTTCAGGAAGCCGCATTTCGAAACAAGAATGCTGCTTTCGCTTGGATTGCTAAGAGAAGCCCTGGAGAGACTGTTCGAGTTGAATTGAAGAAGAATAATTACTGGGCAGTGATTAAAGGTCCATACCGAGAAGCAGAATTGAGTAGGATTAGATCTAGGGGTGGTTTTAAGGATTTCTACATAATTTCCGCTAGTGATCTGTTGAACTAAAAAATACTAGAATAGAGGTTATATTAATGGCTAATGACAAAAAAGACGAGACAGATAATAGTGTTCCTAATGAGTCACCGTCTGAGGAAGAAATGGAAAAACCAACTTCTGATGAAGGTGGCATAGTTGATGATCCAAATGAAATAGAGACAACGGAATCGGTGAGTGACAGTGATTCAACGGTGGAAGACGATGGTCTTGATGAAAATAGTGCGCGAGAAGCTGCTAATCTTTCCGATGAGGAGAGTGTAGAGTCAGGTGATACTTCATTAGAACATGAGCTGGAAGACGATGCTGAGACCAATCTAGCTAGCGATGCATCAGGGAATGACCCAACCTCAGAAGAAAAAGACTCCGCCGCTTCAGCCTCGAATGCTGGTATTGAGACTGAAAAACAAAATAATGATCAAATAGAAATTGAAGGAGGCGATTCGATAAGTGATGGGAATGTCAGTTTAAGAATTAACGGCGTCGATGTCGGTCCTCTGACTCATATTAAACAGATTATAGAATCTACTTCCCAGCAAATTGATAATGCTAGAAAGCTCATCTTCGTAACTTCTGGAATAACGGGTTTTGTTTTAGTGATTTCGATTCTTTTTTATGTTGTTCTTTCAATGCAACTGTCGCAAAAAACGGATGAACTTGATCGAGTTATTATGGCGGTGGCTAAAAGAGGAATACAATTAGGGGACGGAATAGAAAAGCTGGTTGGCTTGCAAGATCAACTATTATCTATGGAGGGTCAGCAGTCGCTCATCATAAGTGATCTGGAGGTTTTGAAGTCGAATACTCAGCTGCATTCCAGAGATATCTCGGGATTAGAAACAGCCATAGAAAGTGAAATCCAGGTTAAGGGAGATGAAATATTGAAGTTATCGGAGGCCCAAAAAGAAATTGTACTTGGGGAGTTGAAGACCCTCGGGCAAATGAAAAATCAACTAGCGTTATTGAAACAAGTTGAAAATAATCAAAAAGCGATCAGAAAAAGTATGGCCGAAGATAGATCTGTTGTCTCCGATATCCAGCAAAAAGTGAGTGATCTCTATATTATAAGGAAGGCCGAATTGACTGAGACCTACAAATTGACCGAGAACTACAATAAAAGACAATAAATATGGGAGTATAGAAATGGCTCAATCTAGCGTTGAAGTACTTTTGATTATTTTGTTGTTAGTCCTCTTTCTAATTGTATTTGCACTACTTTTTTACCTTTTGAGGAAAACATCTGATCTTGAGAAAATAACAAAACAAAGGAGAGTTGTTCCCTTAGCGAAAAAGGGAGGGCCATTATTAGGGCTACTAGGGAGGGAAATATGGGACACCCTATCAGATCAATCAGCTTCTAGCGAAAGAAATACGGAAATACGGAAAAGGTATGCCTATATTCTGCAGCGACATATCGAAGAGATAGTTGAGCAAGGCATTTATGACGCGAGAAAGGGGATTCAAGAAGAACCGAGCCCAGAAGCTTCTATTGGAGGAACAAAGGGGGAAATTTTGTCTTGGATACCAGCCAAATATGTAAAAAGGCTTTATAATTTAGGGCGAAATCTATCTTCTGGCGAGGAAAGAGAAGACGTTTCTGAGACACTCAAGAGTGAAGTATTAGAAATACTTAGTGTAATCGGACTGGATACGGAAAAGCCCGATATGGGACAAACTGTTTTAGAGAATATTAGCTAGTATTAAACTAAAAACTGTTGATTTGCAGTGAAAACTGACCCAGGATTTGCATCGAATAATGACCCGCCTGTTCAGCCAGATTATGGCCTATGATGTTTTCTTTTTGCTAGCAC
>PBXZ01000239.1:5000-16980 GCA_002729415.1 Candidatus Poribacteria bacterium
GAAAGCCGCATCGTCTTGCCGTAGATCTCGTCCGGCGGTTCGGTGATCCCGATCGTGTTGCCCAGGCTCTTGGACATCTTCTCCGTTCCGTCGAGGCCCACGAGCAGCGGGTGGGTCAGAACGGCCTGCGGAGGCTGCCCGTGGTCGCGCTGAATCTCCCGCGCCATCAGCAGGTTGAAAGTCTGGTCCGTACCACCGAGTTCGACATCCGCCCGGAGTGCCACCGAGTCGTAGGCCTGAACGAAGGGGTAGAGGAATTCGTGCACTGAAATCGCCGCACCCCGCTCGAAGCGCTTGGAAAAGTCGTCCCGCTCCAGGAGCCGCGCGACGGTGAACAGAGAGCAAAGCCGTACCACGTCTGCGGCCGACATCGGATCCATCCACTCGCTGTTGAAGCGCACCTCGGCCCGGCCAGTGTCGAGAATCCGCCCGACCTGCTCGACGTACGTCGCGGCATTCGCGCGCACTTCCTCACGGTCCAAGACCGGCCGGGTCTTGTTCCTTCCAGATGGATCTCCAATCATCGCGGTGAAGTCGCCCACCAGGAAAATCGGCGTGTGGCCGAGATCCTGGAACGTCTTCAGCTTCTGAATCACCACCGTATGGCCGAGGTGGAGGTTGGGTGAAGACGGATCCATACCGAGCTTGATGCGCAGTGGCCGGCCCGCACGCAGTGTCGCCGCCAGCCTTCCGCGCAGCTCCTCCTCTCCGTAGAAGTCGACGGCACCGGCACGCATCGCACCGAGCTGCCGCTCCACCTCCTGACTCAGCGCCTCGTCCGTCACACGGCTCCCCCGGCCAATGGCTCCCACCCGCGCTCGGTGACGATGGCATCGACACGACGATCGCGCGAGCCGTGCGGAAGGTCTCCGACCAGCCGGAACGACCACGCGACACCGATCAGGAGCGGCGCCGGCTCGGCCGGCGGAAAGGTCGCATCGTAATAACCCGCGCCGCGGCCCAGCCGGTGACCCTCCCGGTCGAAGGCGACCCCCGGCACCAGCACCACGTCGCCCGGACCGAGGGCGCACCGCCGCGCCCCAGGCGGGGGCTCGAGCACGCCCCAGCGTCCGGGCCGGAGCTCCGCCCAGCCGGCCACCGCCCGGAACTCGAGTCGGCCGTCGGGCAACGGACACGGCAGCGCCAATTCGGGTCCGGCATCCCGGAGCCGCTCGAAGCTGGGACGGGTCGGGACTTCGTCGGGGAGGGCTGCGTAGAGAGCAACGCGCGCGGCGCTGCGAACCTCGCGACGCTCGCCCAGAACGGCAGCCACGGCGTCGCCGGCGGCCGCCGCGTCCTCGGGCGAAACGCTCCCGTACAGCCCGGCGAGGCTCCTGCGCAACCGGCGCTTGTCTGCCGCGAGTGCGTCGCCCACCCGACGCGGGACCTCAGGCCTCGGCGGATACGCCTTCGAGGGCCGTTTCGGCGAGTTCGATCACCCCGCGCAGCCGCCCCGAATCGACACCTCCGACCACCTCATCGTCGCGCACCTCGACCAACTCGCGCGCCAGGTTCAGCGCCGTGAGCATCGCGACACTCAGGCTGTCCACCGTGCTCGTACGCTCCTCGACCCGCGCAATCGCAGCCTCGAGATAGCGGGCAACCCGCTGCAGCGACTCCTCGTCGTCGCCACTGCGGATGCGGAATTCCTTGCCGCGGATCTGGACGGTAACCGGACTCTTCGCCACCGGCTGGCTCCTAACGCTCGGCGCCCTCGAGATCGCCTTCGAGATGATCGATTTGTGCGATCAACTCCTCCAGACGCTTCCCGACATCCTGGCGCTTCTGGTTTGCCTCGAGCAACTGGCCCTCGAGGCTGCGGATGCGTTGGGCGTTCTCGTTGAGCTGCCGCCGAAGCACCGCGGCCGCTTCCCGCTCACCGGTGAGTGCATCCGCGAGGGCCGAAACGGCACTCTCGAGCCGATCGAAGTCGTAGACGTCGCGCGCCTTGACGGAAATCGGACCCCCCCCTCAACCGAAGCGTACCCGGGGTAGGGGAAGTGCGTCAAGGCACCGACACCTCACTCGATGCCAGCTGTAGCGCCTTCACCACTAGACGTACGCGTTTCGGCTCTGGAGCCACGAGTCGCCCTGGAGATACCGGTCCACTGCACGTGCCGCCTCGCGGCCCTCCCACTGGGCCCACACCACCAGGGACTGGCCGCGGCGACAATCTCCCGCGGCAAAGACACCGGGCTCGCTGGTGGCGAAGTCCTTCGTGTTGGCACACAGGTTGCCGCGCTGATCGAGCGCTACACCGAGGCCCTCGACCAGCCCCTCCCGAACCGGTCCAGTGAAGCCCATCGCGAGCAGCACGAGGTCGGCGTCGATCTCGAAATTGCCGCCCGGAACCTCGCGAAGCGTGGACATGACCGGACGCTTCAGCTGGTCGCGCTCGAAATCGACCTTCGCGCCGCACAGCTTCTCTACGCGGCCGTCCCTGCCCAGGAGTTCCCGGGTCTGAAGCGAGTAGAGGCGTTCGCCGCCCTCCGCGTGGGAACTCGAAACGTTGAAGAAGTACTTCTTCGAACGCGGCCAGGGCTCCGACTCGTGGCGGCCCTCGGGCGGCCGGGGCAACAGCTCCAGCGACGTGACGCTGGCGGCTCCGTGCCTATGCGAGGTGCCGATGCAATCGGAGCCCGTATCGCCGCCGCCCAGGATCACCACGTGCTTGCCCGTGGCCAGGATCGACTCGGCCTCCGGCACCTCGTCGCCCGCCACCCGCCGGTTCTGCTGGGGAAGGAACTCCATGGCGTAGTGGACGCCTTCGAGATCCCGCCCGGGAACCTCGAGGTCGCGGGGCTGTTCGGCGCCCGTGCAGAGCAACACTGCGTCGAAGCTGCTGCGAAGCTCGGACACCGAGAACTCCAGACCCACGTGGACCCCGGTCTGGAAGACGACGCCCTCCTCACGCATCTGCTCGACGCGCCGTTCGACCAAGTGCTTCTCGAGCTTGAAGTCCGGAATCCCGTAACGGAGGAGTCCGCCGATCCGGTCCGCCTTCTCGAAGAGGGTCACGGTGTGGCCCGCCCGGTTGAGCTGCTGCGCCGCCGAGAGCCCCGCCGGGCCCGATCCGATTACCGCGACGGATCGCCCCGTGCGCCGCTCCGGACACACTGGCACGACCCAACCCTCGTCCCAACCTCGCCGGACGATCTCCCACTCGATCTGCTTGATCGTCACCGGATCCCGGTTGATCCCGAGCACACAGGCCTGCTCGCAGGGTGCGGGACAGACCAACCCCGTGAATTCAGGAAAATTGTTCGTCGAGTGCAGCCGGACGAGAGCGTCCTCCCACTTGTCGCGATAAACGAGGTCATTGAAGTCCGGGATCACGTTGCCCAGCGGACACCCGTCGTTGCAGAACGGGATTCCGCAATCCATGCAGCGCGACGCCTGGTCCTTCGTCTTGTCCGAGTCGAAGTGCTCCTGGACGAGCTTCCAGTCCCGGAGCCGCACGTCTGACGGCCGGTACGACGTTCCCTCGCGTCGGTGACGGAGAAACCCCCGCACGTCACCCATTGCCGCTCTCCGCCGCGACGCGCTCGGCTTGCGCCCGCTTGTAGTCCCTCGGATACACCTTCACGAACTTCTGGCCGAAGTCGCCCCACTTTCGCAGGATCTCGTCGGCCTTTTTGCTCCTCGTATATTGGAAGTGCCGGCGCACCATTCGCTGCACGTACTCGAGATCGTCATTACCCATGGGGTCGAGATCCACGGTCGCGTGATTCACGCACCCGGCGAACGTCCCGTCCTCATCGAGGACGTAGGCGACACCTCCACTCATTCCAGCGGCAAAGTTCCGGCCCGTGGGACCGAGAATGACCGCACGGCCACCGGTCATGTACTCACAGCCGTGGTCACCCACGCCCTCCACTACCGTCTCCGCCCCGCTGTTGCGCACGCAGAAGCGCTCCCCCGCGACACCCTGGAAGTAGGCCTGGCCGCCGGTGGCACCGTAGAGGACCACGTTGCCCGTGATGACATTCTCCGAGGGGTCGAAGCTCGAGCCTTCCGGGACGCGCACGATGAGCTTGGCGCCGCATAGGCCCTTACCGCAGTAGTCGTTCGTATCCCCTTCCACGTCGAAAGTGAGACCAGCCGTGCAGAAGGCGGCCAGACTCTGGCCCGCACTGCCCCCGAGTCGCAGCGTGATGGGGTCCTCGGGCAGACCGTCGGGGCCGTAGGCGAGAGAAACCTCCGAACCGAGGATCGTGCCGACGGTGCGATCGGTATTGCGGATCCGTGTCGCAATCTCGACACGCTCGCCCCTCTCGATGGCGGGTGCCGCCTGGCGCAGCAACTTCTGGTCGAGCACGCTCTCCAGGTCCTCGGCCAGGCTCTGACTCTCGCAGTTGTAGATGGCGTGCGGCACGTCGGGCCGGTGGAAGACCTCCGAGAAGTCGAGCCCCTTCTGCTTCCAGTGTCGCTCGGCAGCGCCGGTGTCGAGGAAGTCGACGCGGCCGATCATGTCGTCGACCTTCCGAAAGCCGAGAGCCGCCATGATCTCGCGCGCCTCCTCTGCGACCCACAGCAGGTACTGCACGACGCTCTCCGGAGTCCCGGCAAAACGCTCCCGCAATACCGGGTCCTGGGTCGCGACACCGACCGGGCACGTGTTCAGATGGCAGACCCGCATCAGGATACAGCCCATGGCAACCAGGGGTGCCGTGGAGAAGCCAAACTCGTCGGCGCCGAGAAGCGCCGCAACGACCACGTCGCGTCCCGTCTTGAGACCGCCGTCGGTCTGGACGCGGATGCGGCTGCGCAGGTCGTTCAGAACCAGCGTCTGCTGCGTCTCGGCCAGGCCGATCTCCCACGGCATGCCCGCGTACTTGATCGACGCCTGGGGGGAAGCCCCGGTCCCACCATCGGTGCCGCTGATCAGCACACCGTCCGCCTTCCCCTTGGACACGCCGGCCGCAATCGTTCCGACGCCGGTCACGGAGACGAGCTTCACGGAGACCCTGCCGCGGCGATTTGCGTTCTTCAGGTCGTAGATGAGCTGAGCCAAATCCTCGATCGAGTAGATGTCGTGGTGCGGCGGCGGTGAAATCAGGCCCACACCCGGGGTCGAATGACGGACACTTGCAATCGCATCGCTCACCTTGTGCCCCGGCAGCTCCCCGCCCTCACCGGGTTTGGCGCCCTGCGCAACCTTGATCTGCATCTCGTCCGAATTGACGAGGTACCAACTCGTGACTCCGAAGCGGCCCGATGCCACCTGTTTGATGGCGCTGCGCCTCAGGTCCCCGTTGGGTTCCGGCGTGAAGCGGTCGTAGTCCTCGCCCCCCTCGCCCGTATTGCTCTTGCCGCCGAGGCGGTTCATGGCGACGGCGAGGGTCTGGTGCGCCTCCCGCGAGATCGACCCGTAGCTCATGGCTCCGGTGCAGAAGCGCTCGACGATCTTTACCGCGGGCTCCACCTCGTCGAGCGGGACCGGCGGCTTGAGGCCCTCCCGAAAGCGGAAGAGCGCCCGGAGAGTGCACGCGGTCTCGGCGCTGCCGTCGGCGGACTTCGAGAATTCCCGGTAGTCCTCGTAGCTCCCGCGCCGGAGCGCGATCTGGAGCTTCGAAACCGTGTCGGGATTGAACGTGTGGCGCTCACCGCGCGCCCGCCACTGGTAGAGACCCCCTGGATCGAGTTCGGGATAGGCATAGGAATCGCCGGGGAAGGCCCGCGCGTGCTTCATTGCGGCCTCGCGGGCCAGCACGTCGTAGCCCACTCCGGAGACGCGCGACGCGGTGCCGGAAAAACAGCGGTCCACGAGGTCACGATCCAGCCCGATCGCCTCGAAGATCTGGGCACCGCGGTAGGACTGGAGCGTCGAGATCCCCATCTTGGCGAAGGTCTTGAGCAGCCCCTTGTCGTTTGCCTTGACGAAGTTCTTCTTCGCCGTCGCGACATCGAGCCCCTCGGGTGTGTAGGTGCCGTCCTCGAGCAGGTCCTCGATGGCTTGAAAGGCCAGGTAGGGATTGACGGCAGCCGCGCCGTAGCCGATCAGCAGCGCCATATGCGCCACCTCACGCGCCTCGCCCGTCTCGCAGACCAGCGAGCACCGCGTGCGGAGCATCTCGCGGATCAGGTGGTGGTGCACGGCGCCCGTCGCGAGCAGCATGGGAATCGGCGCCAGGTCGGGTGTCACCCCGCAATCGGAAAGAATCAAGATGTTGACGCCATCGCGCACGGCCCGCTCGGCGTTCGCACACAGCCGGTCCAGAGCCGAGAGGAGGCCATCGCCCCCATCACCGACCTCGAAGACGGTCGAGAGCGTCCGGCTTTCGAACCCCGCCGGCTCCGCGGCCCGCAGCTTTTCGAGTTCCTCGTCGGTGATCACCGGGTGCTCGATACGGAGCATGCGCGCGTGCTGCTCCGTCTCTTCGAGCAAGTTCCGCTCGGTGCCCAGCGTGGAATAGAGCGCCATGACGGGCCGCTCGTTGATCGAGTCCATGGCCGGGTTCGAGACCTGGGCGAAGCGCTGCTTGAAATACCGATAGAGGCTCTGCGGCCGATCCGACAGGCAGGCCAGGGCGGCGTCCTCACCCATCGAGCCGATCGGCCATTTGCCCTGAACGGCCATGGGGGCGAGAAGCACCTTGAGGTCCTCGGTGCTGTATCCGAATGCCTGCTGCAGCTGGAAGCGCCGCGCCGGATCCGACTTCTCCGCCGGGACTTCGACCGCCGGGAGGTTCGAGAGGAGCACCCGATTGTTCTCCACCCAATTGCGGTAGGGCCGGCGCGTCTTGTAGTCGCGCTTGATCTCGGCGTCCTCGACGATACGACCCTCCTCGAGATCGATGAAGAAGATCTTGCCCGGGTGCAGGCGCTCTTTCAGCAACACGTTCTCCGGCGGCACCTCCAGTACACCCACCTCGGACGCCATCACCACGAGACCGTCCTTGGTGACGACGTAGCGCGACGGGCGCAGCCCGTTGCGATCGAGCACTGCACCGATCTTGCGACCGTCGGTAAACGCGATCGACGCGGGCCCGTCCCACGGCTCCATCAGGAACGAGTGGTACTCGTAGTAGGCCCGGAGCTCCGGGTCCATGTCGTCCCGGTTCTCCCAGGCCTCCGGGATCATCATCAGCACCGCCTCGGGCAACTCCCGGCCGGTGAGACACAGAAATTCCAGCGCGTTGTCGAAGCGCGCGGAGTCGGAGGCCCCCTCGCGGATGATCGGGTAGAGCTTCTGGAGGTCGTCCCCCAGCAGTGCCGAAGCCATCGTGCCCTCGCGGGCCTGCATCCAATACTGGTTGCCCTGGATGGTGTTGATCTCGCCGTTGTGGGCCAGATAGCGGAAGGGGTGGGCGAGATCCCAGGCTCCGAGCGTGTTGGTGCTGTAGCGCGAGTGCACCAGGCAGAGGGCCGACGCGAACTCGGGGTCGTGCACGTCCGGGAAGAACCCGCGGATCTGACGTGAGATCAGCATTCCCGTGTAGACAATCGTTCGCGACGAGAAGCTCGGCACGTAGAAGAAGGCGGCGTCGCCGAGCGCCTCGGCAACGCGCTTCTCGGTGAGCCGGCGAATCACGTACAGCTTGCGCTCGAAGGCGTCGCGGTCGGCCCCCTGGGCGCCCTGCGCGCCGACGAAGAGCTGGCGCATGCGCGGCAGGCTCTCGCGCGCAAGCCAGCCGACGGCGTCCACGTCGTGGGGAACATCGCGCCAGCCGAGCACGGTCTGGCCCTGCTCGGCCACGGCCGTCTCGAAGATCTCCACCTGGCGCGCGGCGTGCTCGGCATCGACGTCCAGGAAGACCATCGCCACGGCATAGCGGCCCTCCGCCGGCAACTCGATGCCGAGGCCGCGGCACTCGCGGCGCAGGAAGGCGTCGGGCAGCTGGACGAGCAGACCCGCACCGTCGCCGGTCTCGGGGTCACAGCCGCTGGCGCCGCGGTGCTCGAGATTGACCAGCGCCTCGATCCCCTTCGCGACGATGTCGTGGGAACGCTCGCCGCGAATATTCGCGACGAAGGCGACACCGCAGTTGTCGTGCTCGTGCGCCGGGTCGTAGAGCCCCTGCCTGGGAATCGCACTCATGGGGGTCACCGGCCGCGACTTCCCCGGGTGCGCCCACCGCTGCGTCGCAGTGGACGGGCTACGAACTCGTCGCGGGAGTCGAGAGAGATCCGCGTCCGCTCGGCAGCCGTCGACAGCACGACGAGCGTTTCCGTGGCTTTGACCCCCGTGAGCCCGCGAACCCGTGCGATCAGCGACTCGAGAGCCTGGGTATTCTCCGACTTCACCTTCAAGAGGAAGGTGTGCGTGCCGGTCACGTGGTGACACTCGAGCACGTCGTCGATGTCGGCGATGCTGCGCTCGAGCGCGCCAATCTCGCTGGGCGCGTCGGTCGCCACGCCGATGAAGGCCGTAACGTCCTTGCCGAGGCGCCTCGCGTCCACTGTCGCTGCATAGCCGGTGATGACGCCCGTCTCCTCGAGCTTGTGGATCCGGTCCACCACCGAGGGCGCGGAAAGCCCGACGCTCTGGCCAATCGCTGCCATCGGCTGCTTGCAGTTGTCCTGGAGCAGTTCGAGGATTGCCCGGTCCGTCGCGTCGAACTCGGGGACACGGCTTAGTTTCATTAGGCAACCTCGGGTGAATACCGAATCAAATACGATAAAAAAGCGTAATCTGTCAAGGAGATAGAGGGAAGAGGCCCATTCTACCTGTAGAGATGCGGTTGGGGAATACCCCGGATTCGGGTCAGGAGCCCGCCTGGTGACCCACGAGACGCCGCATCCGCCCGGGACAGTTCGTGAAGAGGCCGTCGACGCCCCACTCCAGGAGCTGTCGCATCCGCTCGGGGTCATCCACCGTGAAGGGATAGACCGCCAGGCCCTCGGCGTGGGCGGTGTCGACGAGTTCGCGGGTCACCATCCCCTGCCAGGGGTTCAGGGCCTCGGCACCGACGGCGCGGGCGCGCTCAAGCGGGTGGTGAGCGTCGCGGGGCGAGCAGAGAAAGGCGATCCGCGCAGCGGATTCGAGCGCCCGCAGCTGCTCGAGCACCGGGTCGAAGAAAGACGAGAAGAGCGTTTTCGCCAGCAGACCGCGGTCGCGGACCGCGTCGAGCGCCATCGCCTCGAGACCGTCGTACAGCGCGCGCACGCCGCGCTTGAGTTCGAGATTGAAAGGAATCCGCTCGCCGAACCCGTCGAGCACCTCATCGAGGGTCGGAACGGGCTCGCCCCCTCCGGCGTCGAGCGCGCGCACGTCCGCCAGCAGTGCGTCCTCGATCGCCCCCTCGCCTCCGAGGCCGCCGAGTTCCTCTTCGTGAGTGATGACGACCCCCCCGTCCCGTGTCCGGTGCAGGTCGATCTCGATCATGTCGGCCCGTTGCTCGACGGCGAGGGCGTAGGCGGACAGGGTGTTTTCGGGACGCTCGGCCGATGCGCCCCGGTGGGCGATCACGAGGGGTTTCAATCGCGCTCCCAGTCCGCGGCCCGTTCGACCGCACGCTTCCAACCGCTGTAGAGTTCGTCCCGGCGGGCCGCGTCCATGCGCGGCTCGAAGACGCTGAGATCCGCTGCGTCCACCACCTCGCTCCGATCGCGCCAGAAGCCCGTGGCCAGACCCGCGAGCGCGGCCGCGCCCTTCGCCGTCACCTCGAGAAACGCCGGCCGCTCCACGGGCGCACCGAGCACATCGGCCTGGAACTGCATCAGGAAATCGTTGGCCGATGCGCCCCCATCGACGCGAAGCGCTTCGAGCGCGAGACCCGAATCCTCGCGCACGCACTCCACGACATCGCGCGTCTGGTAGGCAATCGACTCGAGAGTCGCCCGTACCACGTGGGCCCGATTCGTGCCCCGCGTGATCCCGAGCAGCGCGCCCCGAGCGCGCTCGTCCCAATAGGGAGCACCGAGTCCGACGAACGCCGGCACCAGGTAGACCCCCGCCGTGTCCTCTACGCTCGCGGCGAGCGCCCCGGTCTCACCCGCACTCTCGATCAGCCCGAGCCCGTCGCGCAGCCATTGCACCGCCGAGCCCGCGACGAAGATGCTGCCCTCGAGCGCGTACTCGACCCGCCCGCCGAGACACCAGCCGATCGTCGTGAGCAGTCCAGTCTTGGACACCGGCGCCTCGCTCCCGGTATTCATCAACAGGAAGCAGCCGGTGCCGTAGGTATTCTTGGCGCGCCCGGGCTCAAAACAGCCCTGGCCGAAGAGGGCGGCCTGCTGGTCCCCCGCGATTCCGGCAATCGGGACCTCCGCACCGAACCACTCCGGATCCGCGCTGCCGAAGACACCGCTCGTATCGCGCACCTCGGGCAGCAGCTCCCGCGGCAGGTTCAGCTCGCCGAGCAGCAGCTCGTCCCAGTCCCGCTCGTGCACGTTGTAGACGAGGCTCCGAGAGGCGTTCGAATACTCGGTCGCGTGCACGCGGCCCTTCGTCAGCTTCTGGAGCAGCCAGGAATCGACAGTTCCAAAGGCGAGCTCGCCGCGCTCGGCCCGCGCCTGGGCCCCGTCCACGGCGTCGAGGATGAAGCGAACCTTGGTGCCAGAAAAATAGGAGTCGATCACCAGACCGGTGCGCCGGCGCACCTCATCTTCCAAGCCCCGGGCGCGCAACGCATCACAAATCGGTGCCGTCTGGCGAGACTGCCAGACGATGGCGCGATGGATCGGCACACCACTGGCGCGATCCCAGACCAGCGCGGTCTCGCGCTGGTTGGTGATGCCGATGGCGACCAGGTCGGCCCCGCTGGCGCCCGCCTTCGCCAGCGCCCCCCGCGCCGCGCGCAGCTGACTGCTCCAGATCTCTTCCGGATCGTGCTCGACCCAACCGGGCTGCGGGAAGTGCTGCGGAAACTCGTGTGAATCCACGGCCACGACGGCGCCCGACGCATCGAAGACAACCGCGCGAGACGAGGTGGTCCCCTGATCGAGAGCCATGACGTACCGGCTCATGGAACCCCTCTACTCAAAGAGCGCCTCCACGAACTCGCCTGCCAAAAAATCACGCAGGTCGGAGATGGACTCGCCGACCCCGACGTGCTTCACGGGAATCCCGAACTCGTCGGCCAGCCCGACGATGACGCCGCCCTTCGCGGTTCCGTCGAGCTTCGTGAGGACCAATCCCGTGACACCGGTCACCTCGGTGAAAAGCCTCGCTTGGGACAACGCGTTTTGACCGGTATTCGCGTCGAGGACGAGGAGCGTCTCGTGCGGCGCACCCTCCTGGCACTTGCCAATGACGCGCGCGAGCTTGCCGAGCTCTTCCATGAGGGGCTTTTTCGTCTGGAGCCGGCCCGCCGTGTCGATGATCGCAACGTCCGCGCCGCGGGCGCCGGCGGCCTTCACCGTATCGAAGGCCACCGCCGACGGGTCACCGCCAGCCTTTCCGGCGATGACCTCACAGCCCACCCGCTCGCCCCAACTCTGGAGCTGCTCGATCGCCGCGGCGCGAAAGGTGTCGGCCGCACCGAGCACCACCTTGCGGCCGGCGGCGGCGTGACGCGCAGCGAGCTTCCCGACCGTCGTGGTCTTGCCCGATCCGTTGACGCCGAGGACGAGGATCACGTGCGGGCGTGCGAAGGTCGCCAGGTGCGTGCCCGCGGCGGGCTCGACGCGGCGCAACTTTTCCAGCAGGGCCTCGCGCAGGAGCGCGCGGACGGCCCCGCCCTCCGCACCCGCAGCGGAATTGCGAACCCGGCCGAGCAAGTCGTCGGCGGTCCGAACGCCCAGGTCCGCGGACATCAGGGCCGCCTCCAACTCTCCGAGCAGCGCGTCGTCGAGCGTTCGCTCGCCGACCAGCGCCCCAATTCGCCCCACGAATGCATCGCTCGTCCGGCGCAGGCGCTCGGCCAGCCGCGTGGGGGGCTCGTCGGCGGCAGGCGGTGCCGGTACCTCGGCGGCAGGCGGTGCCGGTACCTCGGCGGCAGGCGGTGCCGGTACCTCGGCGGCAGGCGGCGCCGGTACCTCGGCGGCAGGCGGCGCCGGTACCTCGGCGGCAGGCGGCGCCGGTACCTCGGCGGCA
>PBXZ01000240.1:0-8149 GCA_002729415.1 Candidatus Poribacteria bacterium
CACTGCCTGGCCACCTACGACACGCTGAACCAGCGGGACCTCCAGAAGATCAAGGAGTTCGCGACGATTCTCGAGTTCTCGCCGGAACTCATGGCGGCCTTCAAGCAGGGGACCGAGGACGAAATGGATCGCATCGCTGGTGAGGACGCACGGTTCGCGGCGATCCTCGGCCCGTGGCGCGAGTACCGGGACGGGATTGTCGAGTGGCACGGTCTGGCTGAGAGGTCCTACCTCATGCAGCAGACGGAAATCTGATAGGAAGCCCCTCCGGCAACCAGAATTTTCGGCCGGTCTGCCGCCCGACGGGTTCACCCGTCGGGCGGCAGCGGGCTTTTTGGGCAACGTCGCCTGAGTCCCAACCCACTTGCTGGCGAAGAGTTCAGCGGTGGGCAACAGCTTCCATGGCCGGGCCGAAGTTCCGGGGCACCGTGTAGCGGAGGTCTCCGACCATCCATTCGGAGGTAACGAGAGTGGTACCCACCCTCGTTATCGCCACATCGTCAGATAGTCGTTCGATAATGCCCGTGGCCACCTGGCGGAATCGTCCGCCCCGGCACAGCACCAGGGATCGTGTTGTGAGGGCCAGTACCCGGTATTCGGTAGTCGACACGGCCGCCACCGTCGCTCCCACCGCCCCCAGTCCCAGGCGCACCGACCAGTCGGCGATTTCCGAGGCCCCCGCCACGGCCACCAGGCCGACGAAAGCGCAACCGGCGAATGGCGCCATCCACCGGTGCCGGCTCCACATGAACACGACACCCACCAGGCTCTCGTCGCGACGGAGCAGTCTTTCCACTGATCGGATGAGGAAGCCTCTACGCATCACCGACCACGGTAACAGTGGGCCCGAGAGGGCCACCGGCGCGGACACTCCCCTATCAGGACCTATCAGGGAGAATCGGTAGGTGATACCCGACCTGATTGCCTGCCTTGGCGGGATGGTCGTTCTCGTCGTTGCCACCACCCACTTCATGCCCGCCCCGGTCCCGGTCGGCCCGAGTACTGTCGATGTCACCGGTGGTGATCGGCGCTGTGGTCCTGGGAACCTTGCTTCCCGCATTGATGACCACGGTGGCTGTGCCCGTAGCGGACAGACCGACCTGATCGTGAACAACCTCCTCGTTTCCAACATCCTTGACTCTCTGGCCGTTGGCCGGACAATCGGTCTGGTGGATCCTGCCGAGATCGAGGACCCCGGCCTGGAAGGGAAGGGCACCGTCGCCGTGATCCTGGCCCGGTGGGGTCGGCACCTGCGGCAGATAGACGGCGCGGTTGTCCTGGCCCTCTGTGTGACCGCCATGGTCATCCTGGGGTGTGGTGGTCGACAGGACGAGGACACCTCCCCGGATGAGCGAAGCGTGCTTATCCGGACTACCGGCTGTGGACACGTCTCGAAGACCAGTGGATCAGGGGTGGCGGTGGGTGGCGACCTCGTGGTGACCGCCGCCCACGTGGTGATCGGCGCCTCGACGGTTCATGCCACCACCTCGGATGCCGTGGAGCACGTCGGGGCCATAGTGGCCCTTGACACCCGGCGGGACCTGGCGCTGGTCTCGGTCCCCGGCCTGGACGTCTCCCCGGTGACCATGGCCGACAGCCGGGTCGCTGGCAGGGCCCTCATCGTGGGTGGTGCCCGATCAGGGACCGTGGAGGCCGACATTCGGCGGTCGGTCCCGATCGCCATAGAAGAGGTCGGAGGCCAGGACAGGTATCAGCGGGATGGCTATGAGGTCGAAGCGGCCACTGGCAGGGGCGACAGTGGCGCTGGACTCTTCGACGACGACGGTTTCCTGCTGGGCGTGGTGTTCGCCACGGCCACCGACGACGACCGGACCACCTGGATCACCGCCAGCAGCGAGATAGAAGAGGTTCTGGCTGTCGGCAGGGGGTCGGAATACCACTGCGACGAGGCTCTATCGAAGATTGTCAGGTCCGAATGATTCGCCTCGGCGAGTATCCCTGCGTCGAGAGAATGCACAGCACCCCGGTGGGTCCGGTCAGGGAGTGCCGTCCGGCCCTCCGTTCTGGTTGATCACTGGTTCGCATCGTTTCGGGCTGTTTCGTGATATCTCGCGGCCCGTACGCGGCCTGCTGGAACCGGTTCGACCGACCTGTTCAGCTGCTGCTCATCGGCTGGACCCTGCGGTATCCCGGTCCAAGGCCCGGACGCAATGCACCTCGGCAGGCGACATCGACATCGCCTCCTCCTCGATCAGTTCGAACCCAAGCCGCCGGGCCACCGCCTGCGACCGGTGGGCATCAACCACGATGCAACTGAAGAGTCGTTCCTCTCCAGGTTCTTCGAACCCGTAGCGGACTGCGGCCGCCCCCGCCTCAGTCGCGCAGGGGTGTGGTCGGACCTGGCGTGGAGCCCTGCCGGCGATGACGCGCAGCGTTGAACACGGCGTAGGCACCACACCGGTTGCAGTCCACGTCGTTGCCGTAGCAGCAGAAGGTCCTCTCGAACACTCCGCCGTCGCCGACGTAGAGCGGCAGCATCGCCTTGAGGGCGCACCGATCGTCGATGTGGTCACCACACTGGTCGGACTTCATCAACCTGAGGGTGGCGACGTTCGCTCTCACGAGATCGGGGTAGGCCTCCTTGAGGGCCATGACACGCTCGACAACCTCATCCCGCTCCTGATTGGTGTCCCAGGCCAGGTCGCTACGTTCCCCCTTCCGGGGAACGTAGAAGGTGAAGGCGACACCGTCCACGGGCCAGTCGGCCACCACGTCGACGAACCGTTCGATGCCCGGTGAGTTCTCCTTGGTGATGGCCATCTGGAGCATCACGATGCTGCCATCGCCGCGGTCACGTCCCCTGATTGACTGCTCGACCCGGTCGAAGACTCCCTGCCCACGGATCGCGTCATTTTCTTCTGGTGGACCGTCAAGGGAAACGGTGACCAGGCACCCCGGAACGGATGGGATCCCGTAGGTTCCGTTGGTCACAATGGAGGGGTCCTCGAAGAGGCTCATGGCAGCCAATACCAACCTGTGGCGCACCATCGGCTCTCCCCCCATGAAGAGCATGCTCTTGATCCCGTGGCGGTCCCGCAGTACCTCCAGTTGATGGAGCATCGTGGCGTCGTTCATCTTGTCAACCGAAGCGTTGGGATTGGCATCGCGGTAGACGAAACAGTGCGTGCACTTCAGGTTGCACCGATTGGTGACATTCACCAGGGCCGCGGGAAACTCACGGGTCCCGAAGTCAGGCGGATCGGTCGGAGGGGCGGCTCGGGAACCGTCTATGGCCACGTTCTCAGGTCAGTCGGTTGGGACCGCGAGCCGATCCTCTAGGGCCACCACGGCGGGGAAGAGGGCGTTGTTCTCCTTGTGGATGTGCATTCTGGTGTCCGCGTTCAGGTCGGCGAGACCGTCATAGCAGGCCCGGTAAGAGGCGCATCCGTCCGCCGGCGTCTCGAAACCACCGGTGAGACCGACCAGGAGATCCAGGAGGTTCCCCGCCTGATCGTGCTCGGCCAGCATGACCGAAATGGGGTTTGCAATGGATCCACAATGGAACGCCGGGCGGAACTCTGCTGCCACCAATTGTCGGACCATCGGGAAGAGGACCCGCTCCTCCTTCATCAGGTGGGGTTCCAACTCAGCCCGAAGCCTCCGGAACACCGCCGACACCTCGGCGAGCTCAGGGTGGTTCGCCCCATGGACGTCCCGGATCCCCTCGGTGAGGGCGGTGAGGCGGGGCAACTCCTCCTTCAAGAACCGGTGGTGGGTCACCTCGAGGTGGTCGACGAGACCTACCGGATCGAGTCCCGTCCATTCGCCGGGCAACTCCTCGGGAGCCAGCCCGGCCAACTCATCGGCGACGGCACCCGCGTCCAGGCCCCGCTCCCTGCACGCCTCTGCGAGGGTCCGTCCACCACCGCAGCAGTAGTCCAGTTTCCGACGTTCGAGTTCGCGGGCCAGTGACGGGTGGTGGTCCACGATCTCCCCGAGGGTCGCCGTTGCCTCGATGACGTTCATCGCGTCCTCCTCCCGTCGTTCACCCGCCAAGCCGTTCACCTGCCGACTACGCCCATTGTTTCGAACATCTCGGCTGCCGACGAGGGAACTTGGTCCCGAATCCCCACAGGTACCCGCGGCGACCGGCGTGGACATCGCCTGGAGATCGGCTCCCTGGGGTCGGCACCTGGAAGGTAGCGCCCGGTTTGGTCGTGTAGCCGTTGGCTTCCACGACCCTCACCCCAGGTCCCGACCAGCAGCACAGCCGGACTGTTCAACGACTCACGCCGACAGGTCGGTTCAGTAGGTGGTCTTCTCCAGCATTGACAGGATCCATTCCCCGGAAGTCGTTGGCGCATAACGCGGTGGGTCGTCCGACGAAGTGCAGGTTGGAATGCATTCGACGAGGGTGTCGTATGCGGGTTGGTGAAAGAAGGCGATCGAGAGGCGGTCGGTGGAGTGATCTTCGGGCACAACCACACGGTGGTAGGTGGACTTCCATCGATCGTTGGTCCAGAACGCCATGAGGTCACCCAGGTTGACGATGAACGCGTCTGCGACGATTGGGACATCTGCCCACTCGCCATCGGGTGACTTGATCTGCAATCCAGGTTCGCCGTCGTGATAGAGGATGGAGAGGCTGCCCCAGTCAGTGTGTTCACCTCGCCGAAACTGACTCCGGGCGGCAGGCCGCTCGAGTTCGGGGTAGTAGTTGACTGTCAGATTGGTGATGTGGTCACGGATCTTGTCGTCAAACCAGTGCTCGTCGAGCCCGAGAGCCAGTGCCATCAGTCCCATGAGGCGATTCGCTAGGTCTTCCATGACCGCGTAATAGGTCTCGAACGCGTGTTTGAATCCTTCAGGGCGTTGCGGCCAGATGTTCGGGGCGAAGAAGGCCTCACGCCCCTCTCGCAGACCAGATTGCAAGGCGACCTCGGGGTCGTCAAAGCGATTGATCGAGAATGCCTCGCACAGGTCCGGTGGAGTCACGGCGTCATGTGACAATGCCAGCGCGGTTGTCTCGGCTGGCGTGTACCCCCGAAAGACCCCGGGGCCTCCCACACAGAGCGCCTTCTCCTCATGACGAAGTGAGAAGAACTCACGTGAAACGGCCTCTATCCCACTGATGGCCTCATCGGGCACACCGTGGCCGGTGACCACCAGAAACCCCATGTCCTGGCAAGCTTGACGGACCGCACCTACTGCGTCCTCACGGCGTGGGCCGGGCTCGAAAGCACCGGCTAGGTCGACCAGCGGCATTGGCGGCGTCCGTCCCATCGACCGCGATCTTCTCATTGAAACAACCCCGAGGTGGCACAATTGGCGGCACCCCTGGGGTTTCGCGGTGTTGTCATGGCCGCTGCACCCCACGAAGACCGAACAGGTCCTGCGGCGCAGACTCACGAAACAAGGGATTTGCAAGTGTCAAAGCAGGGGACTTCGTCGTTGCACGAATCGACCATCGGCGTGCGGCTTCGACGTCGGGGCCTCACCGTTCCGGGAATTCTGCTGGGACTGCCGTGTCTCCTCGTCCTCCTTGCACCCGTTCTGCTGGTGGGTGGGTTGACCGACCTGGTCTTTCGCCGGAGGGGATCGACGGTGAGGGTTTCTCTCTACGCGGTCTGGTTGTTCGCAGTCGAGTCAGTAGGAATCGTGCGGGCGGGCCTCCTGTGGCTCAGGTACGCGCCATCAGGCCAGTTGGGGGGGGAAGGCCTCGCTGCAGGCCCACTGCCGACTCCTGGGTTGGTGGGCGACCAACCTGGTTCGAGGCGCGCGCACTCTCCTGGGGATGAGGCACTTCCTCGAGGGCCGGTCGAACCTGGATGCTGGAGGACCGCTCATCGTCCTGGCCCGACATGGGCGCCCTGCCGCATCCCTGCTGGTGGTGACAATTCTCACCGAATCGGGACTCAGGCCACGTTTCGTCATCGCACGAGAACTCCTCTGGGATCCATGCCTCGACATCGTCGGCCACCGCATTCCCAACTACTTCGTGGACCGGGGCTCATTCGACAACCGTGAGGAGTTGGAGAACATCGCGAGGTTGGCAACTGGTCTCGCCAACGACGAGGCACTTGTCATCTTCCCCGAGGGAACCAACTTCTCGAGGTCCAGGCGGGATCGGGCAATCGAGGTCCTTGGCCGAACCGCTCCGGAGCGGGAGGCCTCGGCCCGTCGCCTCACACATGTTCTCCCGATTCGGACGGCCGGTCTGCTGTCCGTTCTCGAGGCCGACCGGTCTGCGGACCTGTTGTTCCTGAACCATGTCGGGGTCGAGGACTTCCACAAGCTGCGTGATCTGTGGCGAAACGTTCCCTTTCCCACCCCGTTGGGTTTCTCTGCGAGTCGCACGTCACGCCGGGAAGTCCCTGACGTGGCCGACAAGGCGGCGCTGGTTCGGTGGTTGGATGCCCGCTGGGAGGAGTTCGATTCGTGGGCCACGACGAACTCTTCGGCGTCGCCGACTGGCCAGGCCCCTGTCTGGACGGCCCCTGTCGGACCGGCTCTTGTAGTATCGGCGCGGTGAAGGGCTACGCACCCGACTGGAGGGTCCGCCACAGGAAGTGTGGTGAATCCGTCGACGCTGCCAGCAGGGGACACGTCCGGGTCACGGCCAGATCGTTGAAGAAGTTCTACCTGGGTCGGTGTGGTGCCTGCGGGGAGTTCGGCTGGCTGATCCTCGAACGGGACCCGAATTGGCGGTTCACTCCAGGTCCACCTGACCGGTAGCCGGCACTTTCTGTCTGGCTGGCAGTCGTCGTCGGGTAGCCTTCCCGTACTGGCGAACGGCTGAGGAGTCGTCGCTGGACACGGTTTCCCACCGTGCGATCTGCCCTCGCTTCGGCGGGGGTTTTTCGCGTTGGTGGCGGAGGTCAGGTGGCGGTGCCGGCTCTGAATGCCAGGGTCGCTGCCGAGGTGCTACGACCCTGACCGGTCTCCAGTCAGGAAGTCATGCGGAGCGAATGACCCGGCAGTCGGGTTGGACATCGTGTTCGGCTTGGTTCCAACGGAGACCCATGGCGCCGTGGTGATGTCCGCAGGTCGACATCCAGTTGCCGTCGCCGGGGTCTTCGTCAGCGATCACGATCCGTACCGAACCGTCAGGTTCGGAGACTGCCGACCGGGCGTTGACCGTCACCGGGTGAAACCGGTAGTCAAGCGATTCCATCCACAGATTGTCGAGTTGGAAGTTCCAGTAGAAGCACGGCGGCGGGGTGAACGAGATCTCCAACGCCTGACCGGGTTCGAGGCACCAGTACCCGTGCCGGAATATCTGGTTGGGGTCACCCCAGACGCCAGTGCCCATGTCGGTGTCGATCTCGAGGGTGTTCGGCCGGTCCATCCATTCGTAGACCTTGCCGGTGAAGCGACGAACCACACCATCGACGAACAGGTTCGTACCGGCCAGCCCTTTGGCAAGCGTGGCCGCCGACAGCGGCGGCGGCCGGTCGTCGGCGCCCAGTCGTTCGATTTGCAGGCGGGCCGGTTCTTCGGTCGCCCGGTCGAGGTGGAACTGGCGGATTATGAGCGTGCCCATCTCAGGTTGGAGGGGAATCCAGTTGCCGGAATGTTCCTTTTGGCTGAGGATCACCTCGAATCGCCTGTCGTGGTCGACGATCAGATCCGACCCACCCAACGAACCCATGTGGCCGAGGCGATCTGCTCCAGCGCCGTAGTTGCCGGTGTAGGCCCCGAAGCCGAGGTAGTGGACGGTTCCCCGGGTGCCCCACAGCCGGTAGTCGTGGCGGCCGTCGATACTCACCGACTGGTAGTAGGAGTCCGGGTTGTCGCTGCCGATCTTCACCTGGTTCGGCAGGGTGTGCACGAGCGGGAACCGTGGATCGCCAGCCTCGAGATAAGTCTCCAGGCCTCCCCGCACCAGGCGACTGAGGAGACGGAATCCTTCGATACGGGCCTGGGTGTCGTCTGCTTCGGTGTATTCGAACACCAGTTGGCCGGAGGCCTTGAGGGTGTCACAGAAGTCCACCCACGCCTCGCCGGACAGGACCCGCCCGGTCACCGTGTTGTCGCTCGTGTCTGCCATGAGGAGATGGTGGCACGGCAGGTGCGTCTCCAATGTTCCCGGCGGCTGCCAAGAGCACGCCTGGTGGTCGGGCTACCGAGATTTGAACTCCCGACCTTCGGTCCCCCAGATCGATCAACCCCAAACCCCTGACCTGCG
>PBXZ01000241.1:0-9367 GCA_002729415.1 Candidatus Poribacteria bacterium
AAAAATGCTTGCCTGTGAATCCGTGCTTCACTCTTTCCATCTCACGATGGATCATGATGGCTGATTTCCCTTTCAGATAACCCAGCACCGAAGAAACACTGTACTTCGGCGGAATACTCAGCACCATGTGAACATGATCGGGCATCGCATGGCCCTCAATCAACCCGACTTCCTTTTGCCGACAGAGTTGATGAAAGATTCTTCCAATCCTCTGCCGGGTTCGGCCATAAAGAACTTTCTTCCGATACTTGGGAACAAAGACTATATGGTACTTGCATCCCCACCTGACGTGGGATAGGCTCTGTCTTGCATTGATACCTCCTGAAGAAAGACTCCAAGGGCTTTCCAAGGGAGGTACATACCACGCATCGGCATAGCCTATTCTAGTCTCACTCGCATAGCGAGTGGTTTACTCAGGTTAATTAAAATGGGTAGACTATTCTTCAGGGGTTGCCTTAGGTGGGGGGATTCCGGATCCGTTCCCAGAGCTTGCAGTAGCGGACAATGACGTTGAGGGCATCGAAGAGGGCGCAGAACAGCCCTGGAAGGCCGTCCCGGAACCCGCCCTTGAGCAGGTAGCGCCGCCAGAAGCGCGTCCAGGGGAGCAGCACCAGAAACCACAGGTGGCTGCCCGGTTCCGGACGCACCCCCGCCTCCATCAGGTAATCCGCCTCCACGCCCGTGTAGAAATCGAACTTGCGCAGAAACTGGCTGATCGTCAGGTAGGGGTGGTGCAGCATGTCGTTGTGCAACTTGCCGATGGAGCCGCTGATTTCCAGCTTTTCGTGGACGTGTCGGTTCGGGAACTGCGCCTTGCCCTTCCGGAAAAAGCGCAGCTGCGTGTCAGGGTATTGGCTGCCGTGGCGGAGCCAGTGCCCGAAGTAGTGGTTGCGGCGGTTGAGCTGGAAGGCGGCGTGGGGGGTGTCGGAGTCCTTGATTTCGCAAAGCTCCGCAACCAGTGCTTCAGGCAGTCGCTCGTCTGGATCGAGGTAGAATACCCAGTCGCTGCTTGTCTGCTCGATCCCAAAGGATTTGTTGACGTTGAGGTTGCGGTTGTTCGGACGCGAGAAGACACGAGAGCCGTGGCTTTCCACGACGGCAAGGGAGTCGTCCTCGCTTTCGCAGTCCACATACACCACCTCATCCGCCCACGAAAGCCGGGGCAGGAGTTCCCGGAGGTGATCGGCCTCGTTGTGGCCGATGATGGTGATGCTGAGGGTTGCCATGCGCGTTGTGTTTGATGCCAAAATTGTCGCTTGAGGTCGCTTGAGTTACAAGCCGGGGACGGTGTTGTTGCGTCATCCGTCACAGACACCGCGATTTTCGTCTTCGTGAACCTCACCAAATCCACTCCGACAACCCAATCTTTTCAGAGGCTTGTCCTGCATCGGATGGGGGGATTGTTGCATTTCCAAGGAATCAGGGCATAATGCCAAATATTTGTCCCACATCTTGCTGGAAGCCCAATGACGGACATGACCCCACGGCTTGAACCGATTCTGAAGAAACTCCCGGACGATCCGCTGCTGCGTGAGTTTGCCGAGCAATTCTTGCAGGGCGCCTCAGCCCACATGTTGGAGGTGCTGGGGGCTGCGGCCTTGCAGAGCTTGGTGCAAGGGCGTTTTGCGTTTTTTCAGGAGGCGGTGGTTCAAGGAGGAGCCCTGCGTGTTCAGCCCAAGGCGGACACTCCGGATGACCCAGACAGCACGGGCAGCGGGCGGCTGCTCATCGACGTGGTCAGTCGAGACGTGCCTTTTCAGGTGGTCACGCTGGAGTGCCTGCTCCGCAAGTTGGACCTGCACATTCTGCGTCGGCTGCATCCGATGATGGTGGTGGAGTGCGATGCGGAGGGCAAACTGGTGAAGGTGTCCGCCCCACAGTTGGGAGCAGGGCTGTACAGCATCATCCATCTGGAGATCGAAGGGTCTGAGAACCCGGAGTTTCTGAGCATGTTGGAGGACCAGCTTGCCCAGCACCTGCGGGCCGTGCAGCAGTCCGCCGAGGACCAGCTCGAAATCCGCCAGTGGCTGCAAACGTTGGGTGAGACGATTTCGCAGGTGGAGTTGGTCTCCAAAGAGGAACGGCAGGAATGGGCAGAGTTGATTCCGTGGCTGTTGGAGCACTTTGCCTGCTTCGGGGCGGGTCTCCTGATTCCGAGTCCGGAAGGGGGAGTGGGCTTGCAGTTGGAGGGCGAATCCGGTCTGGGGATTCTCCGGGCGAGTGACCTGGTTGAGCAGTTCGGTCAGCGGCTGAAAGAGACCCTGCTGGCCCACAGTTGGCGCTTTCAAAACTCCCCGGACCCCTTTCGGCTCGACCGTCTTCCCGCCATCAGTCCCGTCCTCCGCTTTGAACCCCTCATGCGTCTGAGCGTCAAGCTGCCGCATCCGGAGCATGGACAGGCGGAGCATGTCTTTCTAGCCCTGCTGCGCCGCAGTTCACTGCACACCCGCAACCTCGATACCCCGATTGTCCGCCGCAAGCTCCGCCTCCTCTTTGAGTCCCTGAAATTGCTCCCGGACACCTACAACTACAACGAGGCGGTGCGCATTTTTGCGGCCACCCCAAAGTTTGAGTTGTTCCGTTCAAGTGAGTCAGAGTTGGTGCAGGTGGTGGAGAGCCTCGTTTCGCTCAACGATCCCCGGCGGATTCACTGCTTCCAGATCAGTTCCGAGGTGAAGGGGCAACTGCGACTGCTGGTGCTGACACCTGCAGAACTGCTGGACGAACGCGCGGCCCAGAAGGTGGCGGAACACCTGCAAACTCTAGTACCGCACCGGAGCAGCGAGTGGTTCTATGCCTCCGGAGAGGAGGTTTCACGGGTGCACGTGGATTACGAACTCTCCGATCCAAACTGGCGTCCCCCCCTCCAGCAATTGGAGACGGAGATTAGGACCCGCCTGTTGCCGTGGGATGAGCAGGTGCGCGGCCTGCTGCGCCATCGACATCCGGGAGCGGACGCGATGGCGTTGTTCGAACGCTACGTTCCCATGATGCCCCCGCATTATCGGGTACGCAACAAGGTTGAGGCCGCCGTCCGGGATATGGAGAATCTGGAGCAGTTGGCCCATGACGGGGGCATCGCTTTCGATCTCGTGGTGTTTTCCGATCCCACGGCCAGTGTGGTGCAGGCTTCGCTGCTCTACGTTTACAGCCACAGCAAGCTCGACCTCATCAAGGTCATGCCGGTGCTGCTCAATCTCGGCATCCACGTCATCGACCAACTCACGGCGAGGATTGGCAACGGTGAGTCCACGCTGGGCTACATCCAGTCCTTCCGGATCACCCAGCAGGGTGGGGAAACACTCAATGAGGCACAGACAAAACCGCTGCTGGTGCCGCTCTTGCGGGCGATCTTTCAGGGACATACCGAAAACGATCCGCTCAACGCCCTTGCGCTCAAGTCCGGGCTGGACTGGAAGGCGATCAACGTTCTCCAGCTTTACCGTAACCTCTACCTCCAGCTGGGTCCCTCCTTCAGCCGTGAAACCGTGAACTGCGTCCTCCTGGATCACGCTGACTGTGCCCGCTTGCTCTATGAGCAATTCGTCACCCGCTTCGATCCGGATGAGGCTTACGGGAGTGTTGGGCATCGCCGCACGGTGCTGCTGCCGCGTTTGGAGCAAAAATTCCATGATGCCCTGCAAGACGTGGAAGGCATCACAGACGACTTGGTGCTGCGGCGGCTCCACAGCTTGGTTCAGCAGTCCTTGCGCACAAATTTCTACCTGCCCCGCTCTGCGGAGGCAACCGCGATCTCCGTCAAGCTCAACTCCCGAAAATCTGAGCAAATGCCAGTGCCCGCGCCCTTCCGGGAGATTTACGTCCACGATGTCGGGGTTGAGGGAATCCACCTGCGCTTTGGTCCCGTTGCGCGCGGGGGCTTGCGCTGGTCGGATCGTCCGGATGATTTTCGCACCGAAGTGCTGGGACTTGTGAAGACGCAGCAGACCAAGAACGTGGTGATTGTGCCGGTGGGGTCGAAGGGCGGATTCTATGTCAAGAACCCCGGAAGCACTCGTGCGTCGGCGGCGACTGAGGCACAACGGCAGTACCAGAAATTCATCGGTGCCCTGCTTGATGTGACCGACACCCTGGATGAACAGGGACAGGTGCGTTGCCCGAACGGGGTACTGGCCTACGACGAACCGGACCCCTACCTCGTGGTCGCTGCCGACAAGGGCACCGCGACGTTTTCGGACACGGCGAACGAGATTTCAGAAAAGCGCGGTTTTTGGCTGGGCGATGCGTTTGCGTCC
The DNA here is from genome assembly GCA_002729415.1 of Candidatus Poribacteria bacterium. Classification (GTDB taxonomy): domain Bacteria; phylum Poribacteria; class WGA-4E; order WGA-4E; family UBA9662; genus UBA9662. The sequence continues at coordinate 4,257 of PBXZ01000241.1, forward strand.
GGAGGTTCCAACGGCTACGACCACAAGCTCGTGGGCATCACGGCACGGGGGGTGTGGGAGTGCGTCAAGCTCCACTTCCGGGAGTTGGGACGCGACATCCAGTCGGAGCCGTTCACGGTGGTGGGCATTGGCGACATGAGTGGCGATGTCTTTGGCAATGGCATGCTGCTGAGTCACACCATTCGGCTCCAAGCCGCTTTCAACCACCTGCACATCTTCCTAGATCCTGATCCCGAACCGGAAACAAGCTGGCAGGAGCGTGATCGGATTTTCCGGCTCCCACGCTCGACGTGGAAGGACTACCCGCCGGATCTGATCAGTGCCGGAGGCGGCGTGTTCGACCGCAAGGCCAAGGCCATTCCACTCAGTCCGCAAGCGCAGGTGCTGCTTGGCGTGGACGCGGACTCCCTGACGGGCGACGAGGTCATCCGGGCGATTTTGCGGATGGAGGTGGATCTGCTCTGGTTCGGAGGGATCGGCACCTACGTCAAATCCCCCCTGCAAAGCAACCTGCACGTCGGGGATCAGGCCAATGACAACGTGCGCATTGACTCCACCGAACTGCGGGCGAAGGTGGTCGGCGAGGGCGCGAACCTCGGATTTACGCAGTTGGCCCGCATTGACTACAGCAACCGGGGCAGACTCCTCAACATGGACGCGATTGACAACTCCGCAGGCGTGAACATGTCCGATTACGAGGTCAACCTCAAAATCCTGCTCCAGCAATTGCGGCGTTCCGGCAAGCTCGACTCGGACGAGGAGCGCAACGCCCTGCTGCACGAAGCCACCGAAGAGGTCGCGGAACTGGTGCTGGCCAACAACCGGGGACAGCATCGGCTGCTCTCGATGGATCGGATTCGGTCACAACGTCGCTTTCAGCGTTTCCGGTCCTTCATCTCGTGGTTGGAGGACCGCGGCATGAATTCCCGTAGCGAGTACATTCCCACGCCGAAGGATCTCGATCAGCTTGAGCAGGCCGGACTGCCGATGCCGCGTCCGGTGCTGGCGGTACTGCAGTCGTATGTGAAAATGGGTGTCTTCGACGCGCTTTCCAATCCGGAACTCCCGTTCGATCCCGCGCTTGATCCGATCTATCTGGGCTACGTTCCCCTCCGGATTCGGGAACGCTTTGGCAACGCTGTCCTCAACCATCCTCTCAAACGCGAGATCATTGCGATGATCGTCACCAACTCGATCATCAACTATGCTGGATGCGGCTTTTTCCCGCGCTTGGCGACCGCGACGGGTCGAGTACTTCCGGACCTTGCACAAGCGTATCTGATTCTTGACCAAAGCCTGCGGGGACCAAGTTTGCGCCGATGCTTGCTGCTGATGCCCGGTGTGACCGAGCAGGAGAAGTACGAGGTGCTGATCGAGATGGAGGAGAGCCTGCTGCGGGCGGTGCAGGGGCTGTTGCAGTCTGGAGCCAAGCTGAAGTTCAAGCTCGTGGAGGTGTTCCAACCCTTGTTCACGGAGATGCTGGATCTTGGCACACCCGTGGAGCAAATGGACCTCAACGCCTTCTCCAACCTCATCCTGCGGCTAAAGAGTGCAAATGACGTGCTGCACCTCCAGCAGCGGCACGGACTGGAGGTGACCACCGCCTGCACGGCAGCAGGAATTCTGGAGGCGGAGTTTGGGCTGGAGCAACTGCGCGAGCAACTGGACCGCCTCAGCGTTGCGAACGAGTGGGAACTCCGGCATCAGGAACTGCTGCTGCAATCGCTCGACCTCCGCAAGCGCCAACTGCTCGACCGCATGGTGGCAGGCCGCAAACCCGAAAGCTTGTGTGACCTCACCCTCGAAGCGTGGATTGAGCCGCTGCGCACTGCGCACCCCACAGCCCTGCAAGCCTACCAGCAGACGCTGGAACAAATCCGCACTTCCGGGCTGGTCAACCTCACGGTGGTTTCGGTCGCACTCAGCCATCTTGAACTAGGAGCCCCCACCCCCTAATCCCCACTCGTCCTCCGTGAATCCAGAACATAAGGAAACCCCCTCTGTTGCGACACCTGCCCCAACACGGCCAATGAACGAGATCGAAGCGCAGGCACTTTTCAAACCAAAATCACAGGCGACGAAACCCAAGGCTTCCCGCAAGGCGGAGTCTGTTCGTGCAGTTGAGCGGACAGGGGATTTTTTGAGCCAGCCAGTCACCGATCCGGAAGATCATCAGGAGTTGATCGCAGTTCTCCAAGAGCAAATCCGCAGCTATGTGGAGATTCAGGGCAGCGAGGCGGAACAGCCTCTGTTGGAGCAGGCACTGGCGGACATCGAGCGCTTCCACGGTGGTCAGTTCCGACGTTCCGGACAGCCCGTGATCATCCATCCGCTACGGGTGGCGCGCTACATCTGCCGAGCCGGACTCGACGCCCCGACCGTGATCGCCTCGCTCCTGCACGATGCCATCGAGGACACCACGATGACACGGGACTATGTGGCCGGGAATTACGGCGAGTGGTACGCCGAAATCGTGGACGGCCTCACTAAGATCAAGACTCCGGAAACCGAAATCCGGCAGTCCGCCGCCGTGCTGGAGGCAACATACCAGAAAATGCTCGGGGCGATGGCACGGGATGTCCGGGCCTTGTTCATCAAGATGTTCGACCGTCTCGACAACATGCGGGACATGGGGTCAATGCCCCGCAAGAAGCAGCGCCGCATCAGCCTGGAAACCATGGGGGTGTACGTGCCCATGGCTGAGCGTCTGGGGTTGTTGGAAATCAGCCGCGAGCATACGGAATTGTGCTTTCAGATTCTCTACCCGAAACGCTACACCAAAACGGTTGACATGCTGGAACGTCTCAAGCAAGAGCGCGGTGGGGCCATTGAGACGATGCGGCAGCGTTTGGGGGTGATTCTGGAACCACTGGCAAAAAAGCTGCTGTCCGTCGAACCGCTCTTTTCCCAGCCTGCGGAACGCATCTTCCGAAACACACCGGTGGATCACGTTCTGGAGGGATTCCAGATCACAGTGGCACAACCCATCGACTGCTACCAGGCGCTGGGGTATTTGCACACTGCGCTGAGCGCGATCCCCCGACAGGTCCGGGATTACGTCTCGAACTCGCGCTGGAACGGCTATCAGGCGTTGCGGACGGCACTTCTGCTGGAAGGGGAGCGGGTGTTGGTGGAGATCGTCTCGCGGCAGATGCGCGAGCGCAACCGCCACGGCATCATGGCACATTGGTCCGGAACACCCTCGGAATTGGCGGATTACTACAAGACCTACCTCGATCAGTTGGATCAGGTGGCGGGTGAGTCGGACTTGCGCATGAACGATGTGCTGCGCTCAATGCAGGACGAGCAGGTGCAGGTGTTCAGCCCGAAGGGAGAGATGTTTGCACTGCCCAAGGGTTCGAGCGTTCTCGATTTTGCTTACTGCATCCACACCGATCTCGGCAACCACTGCATTGGTGCGATGCTCAACCCCTCCCGCAGCGGCCCACGCCAGTCTGGAACTCGTGTGCCGAGAGACCGCCAACTTGGTCACGGGGAGAGCCTGAGCATCCTCACGGACCCGAATGTGCGCCCGGCACGAGAGTGGCTGCAACATGCGGTTGCGGCGAAGAGCCAGATTCAGATCAAGCATGCCATTGCCCAGCAGAATGCCGCTCGTGCCCGCCGGGTGGGGCGCGAGGTGCTGTCGCAGGAACTCCGGCGGCTTCAGATTGATCCGGAAACATGGCTGGATTCCCAAGCGGTGCAGGAGGCGTTGATCTCGGAACACTTGACTCAGGAACGCTTTCTTCAGGAAATCGGACTGCAAAAACGCGAGGTGGTTCCGTTCCTGAAGCACCACAAGCTCGTTCCAGAAGAGAAGATGAGCGTGTTCCGGGAGTTGCTACGCGCCCGTAATTGGGGGACGGTGTTTCGTTCGCGGACACTGCCGAGTTTCTACATCGAGGATGTCGCAGATCCGCTCATTCACTTTGGGATGTGCTGCAACCCGGTTCCGGGAGACCGGATTGTGGGCTTCAGCACCGATTCGATGGAGGTGGAAATCCACCGGGCCAAGTGCCCTCAGATGACAGAGTTCCAAAAGCGTCGCCCGGTGTTGGTGCAGTGGCGCTTGTCCAAGGATGAGAAGCGGCGGCACCTCTTTGAGATTGGGGTGGCTGACGGCTCCGGTATTCTTTTTCGGATCACCAAGATCATCAAGGACGCCGGCGTGGCCATTGAGGATTCCGTCAGTTCGGTTGCCGGAGAGGGGCAAGCGAGCGTCCACATCCGTGTGGAGCCGGTGACGTGGTCACAATATTCCCGCATCTGCCACGGGCTGCGCGGGTTGAAGTTTGTCAAAAGCCTCAAGCAATCCCGATTCGATGACACTGCCTCCGTGGCTGGAAAACACCCTTGAGCGGGGCTGCGACTTCTACTTCCGCCACTGGCCCCAGCCGTTTCCAGACCCTCAGTTGCTGCGGGAGTGCAGGATCATTGCCCATCGTGGCGCACCCACGCCTCCCGATATTCTCGAAAACACCCACGCCGCCTTTGAGCAGGCACTCTCGCATCCCGGAGTCAAGGGGTTGGAGTTTGACGTGCGTTGGACGCAGGATCTCCAGCCGGTTGTGTCCCACGACGCTGACCTGCTGCGGCTCTATGGCGATGCCCGCCGCATCGGTGATTTCACGCTGGCTGAACTTCAGTACAGCTTTCCACAAATCCCCACCCTCGCTTCCGTCATCGAACGCTACAGTCCTCGTGCCCACCTGATGGTGGAACTGAAGGAAGAACCCTATCCGGATTTTGAACGGCAGAACCTTGTTTTTGCCGAACACTTTGCCGGCCTCACCCCAAAGCAGGATTTTCACATCCTCGGACTGACCCCGAAGTTTTTGCAGGAAATCGTCACGTTTGTGGAGCGGGACGCCTGCCTGCTGGTGGCGATTTTCAACGAGCAGGAACTGAGTGCGGCAGCGCTTTCTGGAGGGTTTGCGGGACTCGGAGGGCACTACCTGCTTGTTACCCCCGAACTTGTCCGCCAGCATCTCGCGGCGGGGCAAATGGTAGGCACCGGTTATCCAAATTCCCGAAACTGCCTGTTTCGGGAACTCAACCGGGGGGTGAAGTGGCTCTTTAGCAACAACGCCCTCGAACTCGCCGAAATC
>PBXZ01000242.1:0-9615 GCA_002729415.1 Candidatus Poribacteria bacterium
CGCCGCCAGAGATGACCTGCTGCACGAACAGCGAACCGATTCCGCGCAATGTGCCGTCATGACCGATCAGTCCGGCCCCGCTCCAACTGGGGTGTGGTGGGGTGGTAAAAATCGCCTCATTGAGCAGATATTCCCAATAGCCAGCGAATTCGCGCTTGGCCTGTACCCGCGCCGAGATGGCGTTTTCACGGCCACCATGACCAGCCAATACCACTGACTCGCCTTCACTGACGTCGGCCGAATTGCCCATTTCGAGCGTCGACAAATCTAGCCGTCCCAAAGCCTGGATCAGGCCAAAACCGGTTTCCTGATCGTAGGCGACAGTATGAGCGTTGGTCGCACCGCCCTTGTTGTCGATGAGCCAAATAGTCTTCGCCTCTGTCACCAGATATCCGATTGTCACGATCAACCCGTTTTCCCGGATCAGCACGCCGTGGCCCGTCCGTACCGTGCCGAGTATCCTGGCCGTCATCGCAGTTTCAGGAATCTGCGTGCGGATGGATACGATAGCGGACAGCGCCCGTTTCAAATCGTAAGAAAGTTCTTCCTGTCGCGGTTGCACAGTTTGTGGTATTTCTGACATTGTTTCCTTGTTTCTATTTTCGCTATTTAATAGTCTCGGCACCAACCCCAACAGAAAACATCAACAACAGAATTGTAAGAAGGCGGTTCATACCAGCACTATATAAGGGAAGTGGGATCTATTGGTCTAGGACATTACCCTATAGCCTGGTGAAAATACGATTTCCGCACCATGCACCCCTCCAGGGGTATCGAGTTAACTCGAAAGAACGTAACTTATTGAAGTGGTTGGTCGGGGTGAGAGGATTTGAACCTCCGGCTCCTGCCTCCCGAAGGCAGGAGTCTACGGGAACAAGTCCTAGAAACCCTTAAATAATCAGGCACCGACTCCACGCAAGTTGACCTGAAGGGGCTGGAGAGGACAGGATAGGACTCAGTTTCAGCACAATTTCAGCACACCTAAATGAAGGGGGGATACCTACCCTTTTTTAAGAACCCGGGAATATCACATATCCAGCCCACACAGCGGTGGGATTTCCGAGCATTTTGTAGTTATCAAAGCCTTTAATCGGTGGAATTGTGCCGTATTAAACACCACTGTTGTTTGGGTTTAAGATAACGCCATGAGTGAATCAAAACCCAGAAGAAAACTTGCCGCCATTCTCGCTGCAGATGTCGTCAACTTTAGTATGCTGATGGGAGAAAACGAGGATAGGACTCTCAAGAATCTAAAGGCCTGTAGAACTCTCACGGACGACTGTATTTCGGCTAATCACGGTCGAATATTTGGGAGTGCTGGCGATTCAATAATCGCTGAATTTGCGAGCCCTGTGGATGCTGTCATTGCCGCCACTGAGTTTCAAAGAAGCCTTATGCAAAGAAACGAAGGACTGCCTGAAGAAGATCAGATGTTACTCCGTGTCGGCCTTAATCTTGGCGATGTGATAATTGAAGGAGACAACCTCTACGGTGACGGGGTGAATGTTGCAGCAAGACTAGAAGCCCTAGCGGAGCCCGGCGGAATCTCACTTTCAGGCAAGTTTCATGAAGAGGTCTGCCGAAAGCTCGATATGAGTTTTGTGTCAACCGGCGATCAGGAGATGAAAAACATCCTTAACCCGGTTCCTACCTACAAAATAGAAATTTCAGATCTTGTTTATTCGGGAGAGATATCTACTCAAATTAGTGATTTAGAAGAAGAAGCCAGCAGGAAAGAAACAGTTGAGAATAGTATTCCTGCAATCGCAGTTATTCCTTTTACCAACATGAGTGGAGATCCTGAACAGGATTATTTTGTAGACGGCATTACTGAAGACATCATCACCAATCTCTCTTCTTGGAGGACTTTCCCTGTCATCTCAAGAAACTCAAGTTTCACCTACAAGGGTAAATCTGTGAATGTCAAAGATGTAGCCGAAGAATTAGGAGTGCGTTATATAGTCGAAGGCAGCGTAAGAAAGGGTGGCAACAGAATAAGGATTACCGCACAGCTAATAGATGCAGAACAAGATCATCATCTATGGTCTCAAAGATGGGATCGCAATATTGACGATATTTTTGAAGTACAAGATGAAGTTTCAACATTAATCGCAGCACAAGTGAGCCCCACGCTAGGCAGTCATGAGAGAGAACGAATAGAAAGATCTAAACCTACCAACTTCAATGCTTGGGAATATTACCTAAAATCGCTTCATATGTTTAATGAAAGAAGTGCTACAGATGGAGAAGATATAAATCTCGGTAAGGCACGAGAGTTCTGTGAAAAGGCTATCGAATTAGATCCGGGTCTATCTCATGCCCACGCAATGCTAGCAAAAATTTGTAGATCTGAACTTCTTCAATTTACTAAAGAAGATTCAGAAAAAACTTTGAATGAAATTCTTGAACATTCAAAAAAAGCAGCAGAACTTGACCCTCAAAACCCGGTTGCTGCTTTGATGACTGCCACTCATTATTTTTTTAAAGGCAACTTCGCACAGGCAAGAAAATTTTCCGAAAAAGCTGTTGAACTAAATCCAAGCTACCCTGAAGCATATATGAGACTGGCACAAGCAATGATCCACACTGGAGACTATAAAAATTCTGAGGAATTGGTAAAAAAATCATTAGAGATTGATCCGCTCGATCCTCAGTTATGGGATCGTAAAGTCCCACATTTCTTTATCTATATGGGACTTGAAAATTATCAGAATGCTTATGAATTAGTGGAAGAGATCTTGGAAGACACTCCAAATGCTGGGATGTATAGGGGCTTCAGAGCATCCGTGATGGGTTATCTGGATAAAGGAGATGAGGCGAAAGCTGCACTTGATGACTATTTGAAGTTGCGGCCGAATCTCAAAACCAAAGACGATTACAAAAAAATCTTTGTACCGAACTCTTCATTGGCAGACATCTTAATCGAAGGCCTTGTTAAAGCAGGATGGGAGCCAGAGAGCTAGGGTTCTGATTGAATGCCGTCTTTCCCCTCAGAAAGGTTTACAGTTTTAGTGGGATGTTGGGAATGAAACATATCTACACATTTCTCGTGGTACACATAGGTCACACTTTCGCATCAAATATGGCTGTAAGACCCTTCCATTTGGCCATCTAAAGAGGTAGTCTGAAGCTGCGGGAATAGACTGTGTTTGCAGGGTTTTCTTCATGACAAAGAGCGCCATAAGGGCGCGTACGTGATCATGATGATAAGGGCTGGGAGGCACTTTACAATGCCGTCCACCCGCATCCGATCACTGTTACACAACGCGAGGCGTGAGTGGAGACCAGACATGATGAGTTCATTACCCGGGCAGGTTGAATTTCACGAGGAAGGTCCACGAGAGGGATTCCAAAGTGAAAACAAGCGATACTCGCTCGCGGACCGGGCTGCACTGGTGGATGCGTTGTCTGTAACAGGGCTGGTACAGATACAGGTCGCCTCTTTCGTCAATCCGAAAGCAGTGCCGGCCATGGCAGATGCCGGCCAGCTCTATGCTGTAATCCGACGTCAGCCCGGTGTGCGTTATACGGCCCTATGGCTCAACGAGCAGGGCTTTCGCCGAGCGACCGAGACCCCCGGGGTGGACCTCGACGGCAAGCTCATGTTGTACACCACCGACGCATTTTGCCGAAAGAACAATAACTGTAGTGTTGCCGAACAACGCGAGCGTCAGCAGCAGTGGATGAACGCTTACACCGCTTGCCAGGTGCCGCTTGAACTCGCCTACATCATGACCTCGTTCGGCTGTCTGTACCAAGGCGAGGTGCCGCTGGAGAGTTTGCTGGAAAACGTAGCTTTCATCCAGGAGCTATGTCAGCGCTGCGGTAAAGCGCTACCCAAGATCTATCTGGCCGATACAGTGGGTTGGGCAAACCCCGAAGAGGTTAAGCGTCGTGTTGGCGCAGTGCGTGAAATGGTACCCGAGGCACGGGTTGGCCTTCATCTGCATGATACCCGAGGTCTGGGGGCGGCAAACTTTTATGCTGCTTTGCAGATGGGAGTCGACCTATTCGATAGCTCGGTCGCGGGCCTTGGGGGATGCCCGTTCTCGAGCCACGCGGATATGACTGCAGCGGGAAATATCTGCACCGAGGATATGGTGTTTTTGTGTCATGAGCTCGGTATCGAGACCGGCATAGACCTGGAGGCACTCATCGACGCGGCACGTCTGGCCGAGCGCATCATCGGCCGCCCGCTGTCGGGTAAGTGTATGCACTCCGGCTCGCTGGCCGGTGCACGGGCTGACGCTACCTGAACCAACCCCACCTGGTGTACGAACGGGAGAAGACCAATGAGTGAGAAAGCCCCGCTGCTGTTCACCATCGCTAATGGTATCGCCACCATTACCATCAACAGGCCCGAGCAGCGCAACGCGATGAACATTGCAGTTGCCAACGGGCTGTACGACCTATGGTTGAGAATCGATACGGATCCGGATATTCGGGTGGTGATCCTGACATCGACTGACTGTGGCACTTTCTGCGCGGGCATGGATCTGAAGGAGGCTGCCGAGAAGAAGCGAAAAACAGGGCAAGACATCCTCACCTTCATCACCGATCCGTTTCAAAGCCGCATGCGTAAGGTTCGAGTGCCTATCATCGCTGCTATGACAGGGCACCTGATGGCTGGCGGAATGATGTTCAGCCTGAATTGCGACCTGCGGGTCGGTCTTGCTGGAACCAAGGTCGGGATCACTGAGGCCAAGATTGGTCGGGGTTCCCCCTGGAGCATGCCGTTGGTGTGGATGCTGCCCCAGCCGCTACTGATGGAAATGGTGCTCACCGGCGATCTGTTTCCGATTGAGCGCTTTCATGAAGTCGGTTATATCAACTACCTCGAACTCGATCCCGATGCAGTGCGCAGCCGTGCCCAGGTGCTCGCCGAGAGCATCCGTGACAATGCACCGCTTACTGTGAAGGCAGGTAAGGAATCCATCCTTACCGCGATGAACGTCGGCTGTGACAATGCACTGGATCTGGCCTGGAGGATCCATCGCCCTGCCTACCAGAGCGAAGATGCGCAAGAGGGTCCGCTCGCGTTTGCCCAGAAGCGCAAGCCGGTGTGGAAGGGATGCTGAGGCCACGTGATTTCGGATAAACCTACGAACAGACGGATTCGGATCCGAAGGTGGCAATGATGAGTGACACCGTTGACCAGGTTTTTGCACAAGCTGCCCAGGATGCCGGCAGTTCCGCGCATCTGGTGTTTGCGGCAGGTGACTCATGTACCTACCGCGAAACCTACCAGCGGGCGCAGCGCCTCGCGGCGGTGCTCATCGCCGGGGGTATAGCGCCTGGCGATCGCGTCGTATGCTTTTTAGGTAACTCGCGCCCCCTTTTTGAGCTCTACATCGCCTGTGGGCTAACGGGAGCAACCGCGGTGCCGATCAATACGCTCAGTACCGCCCGGGAGGTGGGAAACGTTATCGCTGATTGTACTCCGCGCGGAATAGTGGTACAGCGGTCCGCGTTAGCGGCACTGTCTGGTGAAGATCTTGCGCAAGATCTTCCCGTACGTTTGCTCTTTAAACCCGAATCCGAAGCGCCTACCTGCGGATGGCGCGACTACGAAGAGGCTCTCGCGAGTACTGAATCAGTGACCGAGGAATCGTGTAGTCGGCCAGATGATGCGGCGATGATCATGTACAGTTCTGGAACCACCGGAGCACCCAAGGGTATTGTTCTCGGACATCGGCAACTACTGGCGAATGCCCGCCTGGTGCGCCAGGTACTCGGGTACGGACCGAGCGACCGCTTTTTGACCTTACTGCCGTCGTTTCACGTGTTCGGTTACAGCTTCGACTTTTTGCAGTCGGCGCTTGCCCGTGCGCCGATGGTGGTGCTCCCGACTTTCGAGCCGCAAATCGCACTCGATCTTATCCAGCAAAAACGAGTCACGGTTCTGGCCGGCGTACCGCTCATGTTTGTGACCATGTTTGATCCCGCTGCAATCGGTGATCGCGACATTTCCTGCTTACGGCTGATTGACGTCGGTGGTGGCCCGGTTCCTCCTTCGTTGGTGCGTGGATTGCAGCGCAATCTTGGCGTCAACACTGTTGAGAGCTATGGCTTAACCGAGATCTCGCCCGTTGCCAGTGTTCAGATCCCGGGGCGGCTGGCGCCAGAGGGATCATGTGGCCCGGTGCTTCCCGGGATTGAGCTGCGTGTGCACGACCGTGACGGCAATCCGGTTGCTACGAGCGAGTCCGGTGAGCTTCAGTTTCGTTGCAATACTTTTATGATCGGTTATTGGCAACAGCCTGAACTAACCGCGGCAACGCTGGCAGAAGGGTGGTTACGTACCGGTGATGTAGGGCGCGTCGATGAGGCTGGCAATATCTTTATCCACGACCGTATCAAGGACATGATCGTTACCAACGGCTACAATGTCTACCCTAAGGAGGTTGAGCTGGTACTCTACGCACACCCGGCGGTACAGTCGGTGGCAATCGTCGGTGTACCGCATGAGGTCCGTGGCGAAGACCTGCACGCCTTCGTGGTACGCGCACCGGGAGCCGACACCGATGGTGAGGCGCTCATCACCTACTGCCGCGAGCAACTGGCGCGGTTCAAGGTCCCGCGCGGTGTTTCCTTCATCGACGCCATGCCTTTGACGGCGTCGGGAAAGATTCGCCGATTTGCCCTGCGCAAAAAATCGACCGAGAGCGCGCCAGCCCAGGAGATCAGCCCATGAACACATCCTCACCAGAGTCTGGAGTCGATCACGCTCCGGAGGTTCTGGTTGACATTCGTGACGGTATCGGTCGCATTATCTTTAATCGACCCCAGCAGCGAAATCCGTTGGGTCCAGAGACAACCCCGATCTTGCTCACTGCCCTGGAGCGTTTCGAAGCCGACCCCGACTGCCGGGTCATCATCATCACCGGTAATGGGCCGGCTTTTTGTTGCGGTGCCGACCTGAAACAAATCGTGGCAACCGGAGATATCGACATGGAGTGGCAATATCAGTTGGTACGTGGCTACAACCGCTTCATCCAGCGGCTGCGTGAACACGACCTGCCCTCAATAGCGGCTGTCAATGGGCCTGCCGTTGGCGGTGGAGCAGCTCTGGGGTTGGCATGTGATTTTGCGGTTGCTTCGACACAGGCCAGCTACATGTTCGCCTTCGGCCGGATCGGCGCCAGCGGCGCGGACATGGGATGCACCTATCTTCTGCCCCGCCATATCGGCGTGGCGCGTGCGGCTCATTTGATACTGACCGGCGCGACTGTAGATGCGGAGCACGGGCGGGCGCTAGGGCTCTTTGTCGACGTGGTTCAACCCCAAGCGCTTGCTGCGGCAGCCGAGTCTCTGGCCAGACAGGTGATAGATGCCTATCCACGCCGCGCCACCGCGATCACGAAGCTTGCTCTGGTGCGCGGTGAGTCCAGTTCATTGGAAACCTGCCTCGGCTACGAAGGTATCACGCAGAATTACACCTTCCGCTCCGAGGAACACCGCCAACGCCTCCAGAAGTTTCTGGACCAAGGGGACTAGACCTACTGAATAGATCTGCCCCATCAATAGAAGACCAGTATGAACTCGATCTACTTCAATGAGGAGCACCGTATCCTTCGCGACCAGGCCCGTCGGTTCGTGGCCAACGAGATCGTTCCCTATGGGGAAGAATGGGAGCGTGCGGGTAGGGTTCCGCGTTCGACCTTACGCCGAATGGGCGAGCTTGGGTTTTTTGGACTGCGTTTTCCAGAGAGGCTCGGCGGCAGCGGTCTTGATGTGTTCGCCATGATCGTGCTAGCCGAGGAATTCGGTCGCTCCACTTTCGGTGGCGTTACTGTAACCGTAATGGTGCATTCGGCAATGTCATCTCCTCATCTGGTCAATATTGGTACCGAGGAGCAGATTCGCAAGTACCTGCCGGGGATTCTCTCAGGAGAGACCATTTGCGGTATCGCCGTGTCCGAACCCGATGCGGGCTCCGATGTCGCCGGAATACGTACCCACGCGGAGCGTGATAGTGATGGCTGGAGGCTCAACGGCAGTAAAATGTACATCAGCAATGGGTGTTATGGAGACTTATTTTTCGTTGCGGCCAAGACCGACATCAATGCACCAGGGGCACATGGTATTTCGCTGTTCCTGGTTGAAAAGGACTACCCGGGGTTTCGGGTTGGGCGCAAGCTTGAGAAGTTCGGTGACTACTGCTCCGATACTGCCGAGTTGGTGTTTGAAAACTGTCGGGTGCCAGCTGAAAACCTACTTGGCGAGGAGAATCGCGGCTTCTATGCAGTCATGCAGAACTTTCAAAATGAGCGCCTCGCACTTGGTGCTATGGCCACCAGCGAGGCGACTAAGGCACTGGAACTCACGCTTGACCACGTGCATGAACGCCGTGCGTACGGAGCCCCACTGGCCGAAAAGCAAGTCATCCGCCAGCGACTGGCGATGTTGCAGTGTAAGGTAGCGGCGGCACGTCAACTGCTTTATTACGCAGCCTGGCTCGATGCTCAGGGTTATGACTGTGTTGCCGACATCTCTATGGTGAAGGCATTATGCCCCGAGGTTGCCAACGAGGTGATGTATACCTGCCAGCAGTTCCACGGGGGCATGGGGTATCTTCGTGAAACCGTAATTGAACGCATGGTGCGCGACGCCCGGCTGCACGCGATTGGTGGTGGTGCTACTGAGGTGATGTTGGATGAGATAGCCAAACGCTGGAACTGAGGAGAATCGGCGGCGGTGGCCAGCTGGCCCCGGGTGGATCTGTGGAACTGAACGGGCAGCAAATCCGGAGAGACGGTATAGACAATATCTTTTTATCTTGGATGAAATCGTAAACAATGAGGATGGGCTAAGCCGGGTTATGTTTAGAGAAGTAGATGGAAAGTTGGCATTCAATGGTGATGTTTGCGTTGACACTACAGAGACAGAACTAGGTTGTTATAACGATTCCCATTATTTCAGCTTCTACAGAAAAACCCATAATTTTTATTACTGGCGGAACCCGAACACCAAGGATAGTTTTAGGGTATCAGGGAGATGTGCACCCTTTGAAGATCATGAAGCTTCTTCATCTGGAAGAAACCAAGAGTGGCGAATGGCAGACAGTGCCCATTAATGAGGAAGCGAGGAAGGTTCTGGTACGACGAATTCGACTACGCGATGGAGTTTGTCCTAAAACCTCGTGGGTCTTCTTTCATCTGACCCCAGCCCTTAATACAAAGGTTGGGGACAGGGTCAAGAATGTGAGGAAAGCTTTCTCTACGGCCTGTAAACGCGCTGGGATCGACAACTTCCATATTAATGACCTACGCCATACCTTTGCCAGTTGGCTTGTGATGGAAGGTGTGCCGCTGTTTGAGGTCAGCAAACTGCTCCGTCATGCCAGTATTCAGATGACGGAGCGCTATGCCCACCTGGCACCGGATCATCTTCATGATGCAGTGGCCAACCTCGGATTTTCAGCACATTTTCAGCACACCGAAGAGTGGGAGCAGACAGGGGCTTACTAGAATGACTTAAATAACAAGTGTTAAATGGTCGGGGTGAGAGGATTTGAACCTCCGGCCCCTGCCTCCCGAAGGCAGTGCTTTCTACGGTGTATAACGTTAAATCAACCACATACGCACTCCGATCCCGCGCGTATGTGACTGAATA
>PBXZ01000243.1:0-7229 GCA_002729415.1 Candidatus Poribacteria bacterium
AAACAAAAAACATGGATTCAATGATCTCGCAATATTATTAGGATGCGGATTATGGAATTTTCACTTAAAATATGCATAAATTATTTATAGGAATGTCTACTGATATAGTTGTATGCGAAAAATAATCCGCCAGGAACTTGTTTTCCTTAGCATCATTGATTGTGGCTAGGTGGCCACCGTTTTGATGTGCGATATTTCTGACCTCGGGCCAGCGCATAGACCGTCGGGTGATTGCGTAGGTGTGATCCTCGTAAATCACGAAGTTCTGAAAATACTGCTTAAGATCATCAGGGATTTGTTGAAGATAAGTGGACGAAAGTAATGAGATTTTCGGTTTGCGCTTGGCTTCTGCAATCTGTCTTTGCTCTGCTTCTTGTCGTTTGCGCTCCTCCTCCTGCTTGGCTTCCTCGGCGAGTTGTTTCTTCTGTTCCTCCGCAGTCTTTCGTTTGGCCTCGGTGATCTGCTGTTGCTCAGCCTTGGCCTTGGACTGCTGGCGTTTCAATCGTTTCAGTTTCATTCGGGCCACCGGAGCCAGCTTGCTCTCCGGGAAGGCGACAAGGAAATCCTCGAAGTCCTCTGGGCTGTCGGAATCCTGCAACTCCTTCCACATCTCTTCGTCCGGAAGGAATTGGCTTGGGGCTAGAGCCGCAACTGTTGCAGGAGCCGGGGCTGCCGCTGTACTTTCCGGTTCCGGAGCCGCCTTCGGCAGCGCAAAGACAAAATCCCCCTTGTCGAGGTTGGGGTTCCTGATCTTGCCGTACTGGGGGTGCTGTGCATTTCTGGAGTAGTTCACCACCGTCTTCTGAAGGAACTCCCCAAGCTCGATGGCGGTGACGTAGCGATCCCCGTCTGTGTCGCCCTCGCCACCGAGCGCCGCGACAAACTGTTGACGGAAGGTGCTGGTGTCCGGAACAGTCTCATCCGCACTTCCGGAGGTGATGAACTGGCGAACAGGCTTTGTCGTCTTGTAGCTGATGTTCTCAGGAACAGCCCGGCTGAGCGCGAAGAGTGAGCCGGAGAAGCAGGAGTCAAAGAGAAAGAGTGCGTGCTTACTGCGGATGCGCTGGGCGTAGACCTCAATCTGGCGCATGTCCATTGCCGAGTCGAGGAATCCGTCAAGGTCACGGTTGGGATTGGGGCTTGAGGTGGGAATGATGTAGCCCATCTCCTCACCATAGTTCTTTACGGTGTGTCCGTGCCCTGCGAAGTAGAAGAGCAGGCGGTTCTCAGGTTTGCGCCCGTGCCTGCGGATGAAACCCGTGAAGGCCTGATCAAGGGCCATATAGTCCTCCGCATCCTCCACCACCTCCACGTTGAAGCCATGCGACTCCAGTGCGGCAGTGACCGCTTTAACGTCTTTTCGGACCCCTGGAAGTTTTGGCCATCCATTTGTGTAGTCGCTCACCCCGATCACGAGCGCGTGGCTCTCTTCATAGAGTCCGACAGACTCGCCCACCTTCGTCTTGATCTCGACGCGCTTGACGCCACGGGTTTCGGCGGCAAAAGCAGGAAGAGTGAACAGCAGGATGGCAAGTGCAAGCAGGAGCTTGCAGTGGATATGTCTCAACGGGCTGGGATTGGAAAGAGGTATGCGGCAGGAGTATTCCACAACTGGAGCAAGGAAGCAAGAGAGCCTGTACTTCCAAGGTTTGTTCTCCAGCGGTTTTCTCTTAAGGTGGGATTACATGAGGGGCTGCGGCTTCGGGCGGTGCCGGGAGTGGGTTTTGTCACCCCCCTCAGATACTGCTATGCGTGATACGCAGCAGTTCCTTGAGTGTAGAGATCGCGTCACTGTGGGAGATTCCCCCAAGTCTTCTAGATCCATTGACGTTCTGAACCAGCATGGGTCCACCACCGCTAGTGCAGGATTGGGTTTTACTCCTCAGGCTCCCAGCCGGCCTTGATGAGTCCTTCAATGATGGGGTCGGCAAGTGCGGAGTTGGGAACAAAAATGCGGCGGTAGTCGTCGCGGGTCTTGAGGTTGGGGCGCATGGCAAGGTAGCGGTCCAGCGCGGCTTTGGCTTCCGGACCCCGTTCCAAGTGCCCCAGCACCGCCGCCCGAAAGCCCAAATGAAGCCCTGCTTTATGCTGACGCAATGCCTTGTCAATCGCCACCAGCGCCTCGTCATACCTCCCCTGCCCTAACAAGGCAAAGTAATGTGTCGCATTAAAGTGGTTCATATTCGGGTCAGCCGGGCTGAGTTCAATCCCCTTGAGGATGGAGGTTTCCCCTTGTTGAAAATCCCCGGAATGAACTTGGGCCAAAGCCAGCCAGGAGTGGCTGAAGGCATTGCTGGGGTTAAACTGTATGGCACGCCGGACATAGTCCAGTGCGGTGGGATGGTCTCCGCTGAAGAAGTAGGCCGCAGCAATGCTCATCAAAGCCAGTGGGTTTTCCGGGTTCAGGCTCTCGGCCTTGCGGCCATGTGCCATGATCTCGTCGAGTGTTTTTTAGGATCCTTCGTGATGCGCTGGATCAGCTCCATCATACTGTTCAGTCCAAGGTAGGCATGGGCATCCGAATGGGAGGGTTCCATTTCAACCGCCCGCTCAAAGTGTTGACGAGCCTGCACGAGTCCGGGGTCTTCGTGGTCCGTGTGCTGACGTTCGTGGAAGCTTCGCAACCCTTGCAGGTACACCTCCCACGCGCTAAGGTTTTCCGGACGCTTGCGGACGAGACGGTTCTGCTCGTGTCCCGTCACGGTGGGGCCCACCCGCCGGGCAATAGCCTCGGAGACCTCATCTTGGACATCAAAGATGTCTTCCAGCGTGCGGTCCCACTTCTCTGACCAGAGGTGGTGGTCCTCCTCCGCGTCAATCAACTGTGCGGTGATGCGCACGCGGTTTCCCCCTTTCCGCACGCTGCCCTCGACGATGTAGCGTGCGCCGAGTTCCTGCGCAACCTGTTTGAGGTTCGATGACTTGCCCCGGTAGGTGAAGCTGGAGTTGCGCGAGATCACCGGAAAGGTGCGCCAGAGCGAGAGGTTGGTGATGATGTCCTCGGTGATGCCGTCCGCGAAGTACTCCTGCTCCGGATCCCCGCTCATGTTCGCAAACGGCAGCACCGCGATGGCGGGAACCTTGGTGTCCTCGGTGGCTTCTAGCTCCGGGACGGGTGCGGCTTCCGGAGCGGGCGAGGGTTCCGCTGGCGCTGACAAGGCTTCCAGCACCTTGGAGGCGCTGCCGAGTTCGACCTTGTAGGTGGGAACAGGCGTGGCGATGTTCTTCATCTCCTGCGCCCCCGTACTCACAAAGCTGAGGTCGAGCTTGCGGCAGACCTCGTCGTGGAACTTCCCGGAAAGGTTGATGCCCCCCGGCTCTGCCGCCTCCTCCAACCGTGCGGCGACGTTGACGCCATCACCGTAAAGATTGTCGCCCTCCACGATCACATCCCCAAGGTTGAGACCCACCCGGATCTGCATTTGATCCTCCGGAGCCACTTCTGTGTTACGGTCCCGCAAGTTGCGTTGAAACTCCACCGCCGCCACAATCGCATCCACCGGACTGGCGAACTCGGCGATCACGGAATCTCCGGCGCTGCCGAAAATACGCCCGTGGTGTGCGACAATGGCCTCATCCGTGAGACTTCGGCAGGCTTTGAGGTTGCGCAAGGTGCGGTCTTCGTTCTCCCCCATCAGGCGGCTGAAGCCCACCACGTCGGCGGCGAGGATGGCAGCAAGTTTGCGGCGGGGATTGGAGTCAGACATGAGAAACTTTCAGGCACAGAAGGAGCAAAGGATTTCCATCAGAACCACTTTAGTCCGAGTTGCCAACGACCAGTGCGACCCGGTTCAGACCTGTCCGGGCAATGCCCTTCTCGGTGGCATAGATGGGAAGAGTGAACAGGAGGGTGGCAAACGCCAGCAGGGTGAGGGTGCGTCTCATCTCACAAACAGTGGAAAATCCGGAAAGTTTGGAGGAACGGTGGTGGTTGGACGCTGCTGCCCCCTTGTGAGGGTCTTGACGCTGCGGGTGACATGCAGGTCAAGCTCCTTGAGGGTGATGACTTGATCGCGGTCATAGTCTGCAGAGCCCTTGAGTCCATCGAGCAGTGCCTTCGTGAAGGCGCCATGACCCCACGACGTGTCCTCCACGCTGAGTTCGCTTCCCGTTGATGCGGTCATCACCACGACTCCGGATTCGGTGCGTAGCAGCTCCTTGAGTGCGGAGGTCGAGTCGCTTCTTGAAATCCCACGGAACTTTTTGGAGCCCGTCACATTCCCGGATTTGCAGGTGTCCACCATCAGCAGCGTCTTGCCAGGGAGGTCTGCGAGGATGCTGTTGAAATCACTCCACTGCACGGCACTGCGCCTGAGCTTCTCCGGGTTCGCGTCATGCGGCAGGAACCAGTAGTTGTCCCTACTGTCGTTCACTCCATGTCCTGCAACAAAGACCACGGCCACATCACGCTGCGTGACCTCGCTCTCGAGCCAGTCAAAGCCGTCGAGTATTTCACCCTTGGTTGCCTCCTCATTGGTGAGCACCCTTGACCTCACCTCTCCAAACAAGCGGCCCTGCTGGCTCTTGAAGGCTCTTGCAATACCCTCTGCATCCGCGTGCGCAAAGCGCAGGTCCAGATCGTTGTTCTCGTAGTCACTCACTCCAATGGAGAGTACATAGAGATTGGGCATGAACGGATCCGCAGGAGCCGCCTGTCTTGAGCTCAGCGTGATCACTGCAGGGTTCGAGATCGCACTTGGACTTTTGGCAAGCACCTCAATGACATTCTCTCCTTGATCCAGCGGCACTGTTCTGGAGAAGCGGCGCACGATCCCTGAGGAAGGATCGGCCTCTGTCCTCTTGACTCCGCGCTGCCCGGCTTCGATGCTGCGTCCATTGAGCTTGACGATAAGTTTGAGTTCCGTGTTTCTGTCTGAACCCCCGGGAAGCGTCACCTCCAGCTCTAGGGTTGCCTCGGATCCACTGATCTCCACTCCGTTTGCGGGAGAGACGATGCGCACCTCCGGGGGCAGGATCGCCGAGACCTCCACCTGTTCCGTGCGTCTTGTCTTCTTGAGCTTTGCAATGGCCTGCTGCTCGCTGCCGAGCAGGAACGCCTGCCTCACCAGCTCCGGGTTGTAGAGGCTCTCGTAGAAGCGGCTGCTGTCGTAGAATCGTGCGGATTTCTCTGATCCTCGGTTGACGTGGAAGCCGATCAGGCGGTCTCCGTTGAGGCTGCTTGCGTAGTAGCCCGATTTGGTCCAGGCAACCCACCCGGAGGGCTCCGGGGGACTCAAGGTCTTGTCGAAGCTCACAAAGAGGGAAACGGTGGGTTCGATGGTCTGCTTGCTGCCGACCTGACCCAGATCCCAGAGTTTGAGGGTCTGATCTGCAGAGCCGCTCAGCAGGCGGTTGCCCTCGACGGCAAGCACCCAGATTGTTCCCTCATGTCCAACGAGGTTTGCGAGTTCCTTCCCGTCCTTGTTGTAGACACTAAGTTGACCGTTGGCACCCCCGGAGACGATGCTGCCGTCCGGGGTGAACCCGTAGACCCTGTGCACATAGCCGCCGGTTGCATCCCGGACCACCCGGGCGCGCTCGCGGCTGCCCTCCTTGATCACCAGCACTGCATCACTGTACCCGTAGTCTCCTCCCTTTTCGTGGGAGAGCCTGAGCGGCCCAAAGTGGGTTCTGAGGCGCTGGAAGGAGGAGGCGTCGGATTTTGAGAGTTTGGTGACCTGCAGGCTTGCAAAGTCGAAGGCGTGCTCAAGATCACTCTTCCCGTAGTTTGCTGTCCATGTAGTCCCAAACCCAAACTGGGATCCCTTCAGTCCGGAGGCCCAGACAGCCCGGCCGCCTCCAACGATGCGGCGCTTTTCCCGTCCAGTGTCTGCGTCCCAGAAGACGATCTCCTTGTCGTCTCCTCCGGCGCTGACGGCAGTTCCGTCCGGAAGCCAGCCCACTGCCATTGTCAGGTTCTCGTGTCCGGTGTAGGAGGTCAGCAGTTTCCCGGAGTGGACGTTCCAGATGTTGACCTTGTATGGATAAGAGCTGGTCCCTGAAAGCAGCCTGTTTCCGTCTGGGTGCGCGGCGAGTCCGGTTGGCTTGGTTTCAGAGCGGATGGTCCGGATTGGCCTCAGCGCATAATCCCAGATGCGGATCGTCTTGTCGTATCCTGCGCTTGCGATCCAGTCCGGTCCAACTGCGATCCAATTCGGGTCTTCATCGTGCCTCCCGAGTGCAAGCTGCCGTCCGGATTCCGCGTCCCAGAGGCGCACCGTGTGGTCATCAGAGGCGCTCACGACCCTAAGACGTCCTTTGTCTTCAAAAAGCCGGACCGCGTAGACATCATTTTCATGCCCTTGCAGCACCGGACCGGCAGTGAAGCGGCTGCCGGAGCGCTTCCAGAGTCGGACGGTGTAGTCTCCTGATCCAGACACCAGCCAGCGTCCATCCGGAGAGAAGTCAAGATCGTAAACTACATTCTCATGGCCCTTCAGGATCTGCCGCAGCTCTCCGGAGTGGAAGTCATGGAGGCGGATCACATGCTCCGGCATGAAATATCCTCCGCTTGCCAGCAGCTTCCCGTCCGGACTGAGCGCGATTGAGTAGATCTTTCCCTCAGAACCCGACCCGAGCTGTCCGAGGATCTTGCGCTCCTCCCGGCCGTTTTTTGGATTCCAGATGCGGATCGTCTTGTCATCAGAGGCGGTCACGAGCCTGCCGTCTGGAGTGATCAATAATCTCCATATTTTCACAGTGTGTCCGCCCGGGTCAAGGCGCAGGAGTGCCTGCGGGGCGGCGTGGAGTGCTGAGGAGGAGAGCAGGAGCAGCAGGATGGAAGCTGCAAGACTCAGGAGCATGTTGCGGCAGTGGGGCTTCGTGTAGGCAGTGCAGGGCATCGTGGCCTCGTGGGGATGGTGTGCGGCTGTTTTATAGCACCATCTCCCGCACGTTGCAAACCTCAGTGGATTCTTGTCCGGGTCTTGAGCGCTTCCAGATGCTCTGTTGAGAGGCTGGTCTCCTTTTGAACTCGGTGCGTCACCTGATTGCCGAAGCGCTCAGGGTCGTCAGCCCTTGCCCGCCACTTCGCGTGGTTCAGGAGCGCCCTTGCAGTTTTGGGGTCCGGTTCTCAGCACTCGCATTTTTGGATTGCCTCCCTCGCCCGGTCTGCATTGAAACATCTGGGAACAACCAAGAGGCCAAGATTCGTTCTCCAACCGTTTTCTCGGTGAGTGGACTTACATTCTTGGATGCGGTGTCGGGCGCAATCCTCGGTTTGGCCTTGG
>PBXZ01000230.1:0-9960 GCA_002729415.1 Candidatus Poribacteria bacterium
ATATGGTTACCCTTTAGCTGTGGAAAGACTTCACTATCGATAAGATGGTATGGAATGGCACAGAAAAAGAATGGGATCTGATCAGTTTGGGAGAGGGTGAATGGGGATGCATTTACATCTTGGGTATGCATTGTAGCAGTCATAGTAACATTTCCTTGCTATAAATATAACTTGCAACGGAATTCCACATCTGCTACAATATGGTTTGTCAATGCCACATTGCAACGGATACACAGAACTCCGTTTAATGTATTAGAAGCTTGAAGCTTCTCGAAGAATCCCAAGTTAGACGCTTGGGATTTTTTGGTTTATGTAACTATTCTATACCATCCTGTTAAATACAACAAGCACATTCTTACTTCAAGGCATTATTCAGATACCGGCTGTGCAGGTTCAGCAGGAGTAGCCTCTAATTGAACCTGAATTCCATTGACATCAAAAAAGTCAGAAAGATAAATGATTTTACCAGCATCATTAAATTCTATAACTGCATGCCACTTATTAAAAACCTGCTTGCCAGTTTCCACGTGAATTGGCATCCACGTGCCATACACTGCAACAACATTTGGATTATCATTTTGAGGATAAACAGAGCCGCCAAAAAAGCCATTGCTTTTTTCACGTGTCAAACCTATCCCTTCATGGAAGATGATATCATTAAAAGTATCATACCACCATTGTGTACCTTCCCTTATTCCTTCCTTATTGACTAACACGTTACCATTGTAGTGTGGTGGATGGTGCTGTACGTCATCTGCCATGAGATCCATCTGTGCATCCAGATCTTCGTCTGCCATGCCCTGCATCCAAGCTTTTGTTGTCGCTACATTCCGATCAAAAATCTCTTGCTTCTTTTGACTTTCGTTTTCATGGTGCGCTGCCATAATCATCATGCCAACAGCTATCATAAGTACAACACTAATGGACTTGTAAAACATACTTCTCATAATCGATATTCTCCTTAGAATCAAGTGTTATTATTAACTAACCCTACCTATCGATAGACCTGATAAGACTGATAACAGAACATTCTTACCTTACTCAGCTGTACTGGAATCAGCTTGGCTTCGGTGGGTCTACTCCCAGTTCCCACCATAAATTCAGTGTATCCCACATAGTATAGGAATCCACTATCTTGCCTTTCGCAAAGGTCAATATGAAAATTCCTTTATTTATCACTTTCTTGCCTGTGGCTGCAACTCCCATAAACTCTCCTTGATGTGTAGCATTGAACGTCCACCGTACTGTCACCTTATTGTCGCCAGCGATAATTTCATCTATTATTATCTTACAATCAAAGGCAGTTCGGACAGCTACCAGATATTGCTTCAGTTCTTCAATACCATTGGTAACAACGCCTGCACTTGGTGCTTCTGTGAAAACAATATCTGGTGCACAAATTTCATCTGCCACAGACAGATCACCTGTATTAAAGACTTCTATGAAACGATTGGCCATAGCTACATTATCAACATCATTACGTGCTGCCATAATTAGTATTCTCCTTAGAATTTATGGGTTCTTACCGTTTGTCGGTGTTTGTTTGACTTTACAACTGGCCTGCTGCAAGGATTCGCTTTAACCATTTAGGCTGGTGTCAGGGCTTTCTCGACCGCGTCCCCAGGCATGAGATTCAAGGTCACTAGCATGGGAATAAAATCGACCGAGTTATAACCTGCCAAAATTTGACCATCGCGAATGTGAATAATAATCATCCCACTGAGTGTTACGGGGGTGCCGGAGGCCCGATGTACCATTGTTCCGGTCCACCTTGAAGCCTCTTTGTCTCCGCTTACAACTAGGTCCTCCACGGTGATTTGAATATCACTAAAAGCCGCCGTAAAGGCAGCATGAAAGCCGTACCAGCCAGGTTTGCCTTCGATTGGATCACCAACGCCATAGGAAACATGCTCATCGGCAACTAGTTCGTCAATGACCGTCGTATCTAGTTGGTTCCACACCCTTTCCATAAATGTCTCAGTAAGAGTTTCAAAAGTTTTTTGGCTCATTTCTCTCTCCTTTCAGAACATACGAATTACCGTCACCAAGTGAGGTAAGATTGATACTCCATAGCATAATATATACATTTAACTATAACACGATACTATCCTGCTGAATACAGCAAGTACATTCTTACACCGTATCTCCTCTATCCGCACGCGGTATCTGCATTGTAGTCTACACAAACATGAAACACATGATGACTCATTTACGTTTTTTGAAACAAATGAATCAATTGACATAGGTGAATCAAATGTGGCTCTCAATTGACGAAGCATGTAAAAAACTGAAAGTGTCCCGAAGCACACTTCAAAGACGCTTAAACGCTGAAGAAATAAAATCAAAAAAAGAATACGGAAAACGATTAGTCTGGTGTGAAGGAAGTAATTCAAACCAATCAAATGATTCAGAAATAACCCAACCAAAACACCCAAATAAGTCAAAACATTCACCAAAACATTCAAATGAGTCACACCAAAATGAACCAACTGACCCAAATGACACTTTTGACTCAGCTGCTTATCTAAAAAGCAGGCTTGAAATAGCAGAAAAAAGATACGAGGATTTCCTTAAAGAGCTCATCGAAGAACGTGAACGAAATGATGATGAAAGAAAAAGAACCGACACCATTATAATGCAACTTACCCAACAGCTTGAGCGTACACAAATGCAGTTGGAAGACCTACGTGAGACCAAGACACTGTGGCAGCGTGTGAGGTCTGTCTTCATACCCAATTCTGCGTAGCTTCCTCTTTCCTAACTAATTAGGTCATGATGTATTATGGCCATAACCCCAACGGAGTTACTCAATTACACGTATCTTGAAGAAGCATCCGAAGGATTTCTAGCTGCGCTTGTAACGAATTGATTTAAAAACATACTATTAAAGAGAAGGCCTAAGATCTATCTCTACCGAATCGAATCTGAAAACTATCTGATATGATTTCTCTCACCAAATAAATATGCCATAATACTCGAAATCAAAAGGAGCCTATTGACAAAAATATCGCTTTACTGCTAGGCCAAAAATTCAATGGTGGGTTTCATTGTCAAAGATAGATAAAAAACTAATGAATAAGCAAAAAAAACAAATTGCAGAGTGCTTGACAACGGCAGACCTTTGGGAATTGATGATGAAGCGAGTTCCCCCAATCGTATCCGAGTACTTCCGTGGTGGAGCAGATGATGAGACGACATTACGTGGAAACGTACGGGCGTTTCAACAGTCGATGACTACTGCATATGGAGCGTTAAGCTTTTCTTCACTAGACCTAAACACAACAGTCGTTGGTCACAGTTTAGCCGTTCCTTGGTACATTGCCCCAGTGGGGAGTTTACGAGCACTGTATCCAATGGGAGATGCAGTTGCCTCTCAAGTGGCTGGGGAGTTTGGCACAGTAATGACCCTGTCCACCCTTTCGGGAACACCAATGGAATCTGTTACGGAAGCCTCTGACAGAAATTGTTGGTTTCAGCTTTACCTATGTGGTGGACGTGAGACGGCATTAAGGGGTATTGAGCGCGCAAAACGGGCAGGATTCACTGCGCTTGTCTTGACCATTGACACAGGTGTATCTGGGTTGCGAGCACTACATGCTAGAATGAAACCGATGCAAGTAACGGGGCCTTTTCGTGGCCTAAGCTTAGGAGGCCGACTGAAACTTGCTGCTCGTAAGCTGATGCTCGCTCCGCAAATGCTTCCTCATCTGTCATGGGTTATAGATCATTTTCGGGACGGAGGATTGATGCAGTTTGTAAATGTGATTGATGAACAGGGCCAACCAATGCCCTATGCGGATATCGGGGTACAACTTGCGGCTTCAGCCGTCACATGGAACGATTTAAAGTGGATCAAAGAGGCTTGGGGCGATGAAAAACCGCTGATTGTGAAAGGCGTACACTGTGCTTACGATGCCCGGAAAGCCGAGGAAATGGGGGCATCGGGGGTAATTTGGTCAAATCATGGGGGGCGACAACAGGACCGAGTCCCGCCAACACTCCATATAGTAGAACAGGAAATGCCCCTTGTGGGTGACACTCAACTAGACTTTATGATGGATGGAGGCGTTCGCAATGGTACCGATGTCCTAATTGCCCTTTCTTATGGTATCAAGGCCGTTGGTATCGGACGCGTGACAGCGGCCGGAATCGGAGCCGGGGGGCACGTGGGCCTGACTCGTGCGTTTGAGATTATGGAGTCTGATCTAGACCGAGCTATGCGTATCGTTGGGGTGCAAAGCGTGGCAGAAATCCATACCCGTGGTGCAGATATTCGTCGTGAAAGCCAATTGCATGGCGATGGTCATCTGCCACCCATTGTGTTCTAGCTCGGACTCCTACAACTAAACATTTTTCATTCAGAATGCGAATAGTCGATAAATTCGTATCGACAAAGGATCAAAGCAAGTCAATTGGATGATGACACAAGATGTAAGTTCGGGCGTATTGAATTATGGTTGTTTCCTGGGTCAGGATAAGCCTAGCCTGGGACTTGGATCAGATAGTTCCTCTATCAACTTCTCAGACAGTTCAACTCCCACTCCCTTATTCAGAAAGGCCACAAAACCTAGATAATACTCCCTTTAACTAGAAAAAAGTACCATGCCATGGTTATATGAGGTGGAAATTCTGCGGGAAATACTACGGAGATTCTTCGGAAATATGACGGAAATATGACGGAAAATTCTCTGGATAAACAAAAACTTATAGATGTAAGAATTGTGGTAATCAGTATACTGAAGCGATTCTAAAACCAATCTGATTCCCTTGGGTTCCTCTAAACAAGGAGGTCGTGTGGAAAGAGACTAACCATCAGTCATGTTTTCCTCCTACTTAGTCTACCTTGTATTTTAGTTTTAACTCATGAACCATGTTGGCCCGCAATCCCATCATACCAAACACGGCTTAAGTATCAATTTCAGTTTCCGTAACAGTTGACTCTAAACATCCATTACTCTAACAACAACAGGACAACAACACAACAACAAGGATTTCAAATTGACAGTCAAGGAATACGCAGATAAGCACCAACAAATGGTAAAGTAGTAAGTACTGTGCGATGCACGGAAAATGGTAATTATTTTGATCCTGACACACAACGAAAACCGTAGTCGGTGTTGGTATACGAGGGATCGACGAAGTAGTTGCGGCCAGCTACACGCAGGCTATTCGTACTAAGGTCCCAAGAACCGCCCCGCAAAACACGGTACTTTTTGTCTTCGTCAGACCAATCCTAACACCATTCCCAAACGTTACCTGCCATATCATATAAACCATATCTATTAGGACGAAAACTATCTGAAGATGCAGTCGTTTCATCCCACCAATCCTTACTTAAAGTACCCTCACAATTAGCATACTCACGTGCAATACTTCCATCATCCCCCCACATTGTGACAATATCTTCAGATAAAGTCATAAAAAATATTGATAAGTCAGTTATAGTATGATAAAATTGTAATTGTATAGGTTACATCAATTACACTGATTACAGGTAAAAAACGTATAAAAGTTTTCAGCAATTCGCTAATAACAATACCGGTTTACTAACCAATAATTATACTTAGGGCCGAACCGGGTGTCGGTCTGGAATTCCCTACCCTGGAAACGGAGAATTCTAACTATGCCAAGTCAGCAAGAACCAGTATCTAACCAAGCTTTGTCAGCGAATACAGCGGGGGTTTTATTGTCTGCCTCTGTTCAGCTTGCTCCGAATACCTACTTTCACTCGTACCGAGTTTATGGGTGAAACCGACCCCAAAGACGATTACTACTCAAAAGAGCAGGACGCTTACAATGTTCGCTCGCAAAAGATCACTAATAGTAGGAGAATAGAAAAATGAGCGAAAATAATTTCCCTAAGCTTCACAACGCCATGTGGCCCGGGCTCATCGGTAAGGGTGACGAGGAAGGGCAGGAGCCACCGATCAGTCTCGAGCGCATGCTTGACCTGACCGCTGCCGCCGAAGTGGACGGGCAGAAATTCGAGGGCATCGATTATTTCCTGTTTCTACCGCACACCGATCCCAATGCCAGTGACGACGAATTGAAGGCTATCGCCGACCTGATCGCCAGCAAAGGCTTCGACGTGGGTTCGCTGGTGGCTCCGATATGGCCGGGGACGGTGGGAGATTCAGCTATGGGAGACGACGAACAACAGGCCAAGTTTCTGGAATCGGTGAAGATGGCTTGCCGCATCGCTGGCGTTTTCAACGACCACGGTGTTCGCAAAGGTGGGGTGATTCGAATTGATTCCGCTGAGTCCAGTGTGGAACAGTGGCGCGAGGATCCCGGTGCCAATACCGCTCGCATCATCAAGACCTTCAAGAAGGCTGCGAAAATCGCTGCTGACCACGGCGAGCGGCTCGCCGCCGAAGGCGAGATTTGCTGGGCCGGCATGCACAGCTGGAAGGACATGCTGGATATTCTCGAGGGGGTTGGAATGCCGGAGACACTCGGCTTCCAGGCCGACCTGGCCCACACCTATCTCTACACCATGGGCTACAACGCGCCCGAGCACGCGCTCCTGCAGGATGGCTATTCCGCCGAGGAATTCCAGGCCGCCTATACGGAGATGACCGACAAACTGCGCCCCTGGACGATCGACTTCCATGTCGCCCAGAACGATGGCGAGGTGCACGGTGAAGGCTCGCACGACAAGACAGGCAAGCACTGCCCGGCGGATGACCCCAACGGCAAGCTCGACATCACCGATTGTTCTGGCTACTGGCTGAAGGATGCTCCCTCCCGTGGGATTCGGCACATTTGCTGGGACGGCTGCATGTTCCCCAATGCGACGCTCGAGAGCCCTAAGACCTGGAACACTATTCTCGAGGCGATGATGGATGTTCGCGACGAACACGGTTGGGCTGAATAGGCGGTTGCCTTCGCCCGGTTAAGTTCACCCCCAGATTGTCGCCACTAACGATGTTCCCGAAGACCAGTTTTGCGCCGTCAATCTCTTCGTTTTCATCTGGATCGCAGGCGGTGCCCCTTCCGTCAGACACCCCTTTACTAATGGGATTTTATTAGCTTCTTTTAAACAGAAAAGCTCCTAATGATAGTTTCATCAAATGTCCACTACAGCTTTGAAAGGTAGTCCAGTGGAAGGGTCCATTAATAACTGATATCACTGCATTAGTAATGTCCGCTAGAGATGTAATCGTAAGATAAACAGCAATACATGAAAAGATTATTTTCTGTAGGTCTTTTAAATTAAAGCCACATTCTATGTCTGAATTCTCTTTGAACATAAAACTTGAAATATTCTTGCTAAACTTAATTAAAAGAATACCAAAAATAAGATTAAAAGCGAACATACTCAAATTCATCATGAGTACAGAATAAGATTCTTCAAAGGCTTCAGGAGATTCTCTTTTTTGGAGCCAAAAAAACAAAAATTGGAACAATTTCGAATGATGCGACAATAAAATATAAGCCCATTAATTTTATTGCTAGTTTTGATATATCTTGACTTTCCATATTTCCTCCCTAATTGCCAATTATTGTTGTATTTAAGTTTTAACTTAAATACAGAAATTTACTATCAAAAATTTCGGGATATCCTGTCTAAATTAGAGGGGTAATACTTCCCTATACATTAGAAAAAACAAGCTCTCTTAACATTTTCACAATACGCTTTTGCTGCTCACTTTATATAGAGGGGTGATGATTCTTCTCCTCTACACCACCGTCTCCACATCTCTCGATATGCAATCTCTATTTGAGGCACAAATTTAGCTGTCTGTGTCAAAACTCGGCCTCGCAATTCTCTCCGTATATCTAATAGTTCTTCTAGGTTGTTTGCCCAATGACAGGCTATCTCAACATATTCATCCTTAGTTTTAGCTACCCATTCATTCAAACCCAATGGCGACAATATTGCACTTGAATTTCTATGCGCTATCTTTGAATCATCTGTCAAAGTTACAACTGGTGACCCCACACACAAACTTTCGAGTGTGGTTGCTCCTCCACCATGTGGAAATGTATCCAGTGAAATATCCACCTGATTGTATGTGTTCAGATGTTCATATTGAGATGTTCCTCCAAGCAATGTCACTCGATTGAATGATACTCCAAAGTCACTTAAGCGTTCAATTGTATGTCCCCTTAATTCTATATCACTAAGTTCACCAGACTTTAATAGCAGTTTTGAGTTGGGGATTCTTTGCAAAAGGGAAGTCCACAATTCTAGTGATTCATCTGACACTTTGATAAATCTATTCAAACAACCAAAAGTCACATATCCATTTTCATATGCGGGTAGATATCCAACTGCAGGTGTTTCCAAAGGAATCATGAATCCCATGAAAAAGTCAAGGTATACAGGGTTTTCCGCGAAATGTTTTTCTTCCTCTGATCGTGTTCTTATTGGCGTTGTCAGACGATAGTCAATCGTCGTTGCTCCAGGAGCATCATGACCAATACCAGTCACCTGTATCGGTGCTGGTTTATAGCCAAAAGCAAGTAAGCGGTTACCGTTTGTATGACCAGATAAATCCACCAGAATATCTATTTCATCATTTCTAATTTGCTTTACTAACTCTTTATCTGACTTTCCTAGGGTGGAATGCCAACCGGATGCGGCGTCTTTGAACCGTTTTGTTATTTCATCCTCTTTGACTACGCCGGAGTAACAGAAGACGTCAAATTGAGCCTGATTGTAGTTTAGTATCAGTTGACCAAAGCCTTGGGCTGCCGAATGCTGTTTAAAATCAGCTGAGACATAACCAATTCTTAGTAGTCGGTCAGGATTTCGGTCGTTTGGATGCAACTGAATAGAGTTAGCAAGTGACAAGATAAACTTTTGATTCCATTTCTGACGTTCAGCTTGTTGTTCCTTGAGGTCTGTGTCTAGACGGAAATCCTGAGCGAAAATCAGGTTGCTATGAGCCTCAAACAAGTTGGGATCGATGGTAAGTGCCCTCTGATAAGCTTGAATAGATTCCTCTAATTTTCCTTGTTCTTTTAATGCTACACCTAGGTTATTGTAGGCATTAGCATAGTCAGGCTGAATATGGATGGCTTTTTGATAAGCCTCAATCGATTCCTCCAACTTCCCTTGTTCTTTTAGAGCATTGCCTAGATTGTAGTGTGCTGCTAAAAATTGTGGCTGAATATGGATAGCTTTTTGATAAGCCTCAATCGATTCTTCTAATCTCCCTTGTTCTTGCAATGCTACACCTAGGTTATTGTAGGCATTAGCATAGTCAGGCTGAATATGGATGGCTTGCTGATAAGCCTCAATCGATTCCTCTAATTTTCCTTGTTCTTTTAATGCCAAACCTAGGTTATTATAGGCATTAACATAGTCAGGCTGAATATGGATGGCTTGCTGATAGGCCTCAATCGATTCTTCTAATTTTCCTTGTTCTTTTAGAGCATTGCCTAGGTTGCTATGAGCTTTCACATAATCAGGCTGAATATGGATGGCCTGCTGGTAAGCTTGAATAGATTCCTCCAGCTTTCCTTGTTCTTTCAATGCTAAACCTAAGTTGTTAAAAAATACGTATCGGTTAGAATCTATTTCTATGGCTTGATTAATTAAACCAGTTGCAATTTTATTCTCTCCAACTTGATAAGCAAAAACGCCTAACAGATGAAGTGCCTCTGCATGTTGGGGGAAGTCCTTCAGTATCTGTTGACATATTTCTTTCGCTTGCTGCAACTGGCTTGCCTGATAAAGAGAAACGGCCTGTTGTAATTTGGCATCAACATCCACGGATGGACTAAAAGATTGTTGTTGAGGATTTGGTTGGCGTCTTTTTCTTTGTCTTTTTTTTCTACCCATGGCTGGAACTCTTCCCCTCAGTACACTAGAAGGAATTTGGATTTACGTCAGATTGTACATAAGTTTTAACTTAAATACATGTACTAAAGTCTAGGCTTATGTACAACACAATCTAGATATAGCTGGATTCTTACTGCGACTTAAGTCTATATGTATTAAACATTCAA
>PBXZ01000231.1:0-12152 GCA_002729415.1 Candidatus Poribacteria bacterium
AGGCTTATCCGAAGCTGAGGATTGTCCCATGCCGGGACCAGGCTTATCCGAAGCTGCGGATTGTCCCATAGCGGGAACAGGCTTATCCGAAGCTGCGGATTGACCCATAGCGGGAACAGGCTTATCCGAAGCTGAGGATTGTCCCACAGCCAGAACAGGGTCGTTAACAAACACTGACTTAGCAGAAGGGGCAAGTTGTTCATCAAGAAGGTGGTACCGATGATCCTTATCGACTCCACCCAAAACAGATTCCGGATGCTCAGGTTGTTGGGCTAGCTTAGCGGATGAAGCTCCCTGCTTTCCTGTCGTGCTGGGACTAAGAGAAGTCAATATTCCAGTAGATTGATGTCGTTTTTGAATAAGTTCGGTATCACCAAAAGACTGAGGCTTTGAGTGAGCAAATCCAAGGGTATCTACCGTTTGTTTTTGATCTAGGCTCTTTCTAGAGACACTAAAATCGATTTCTGCACGAAGGTTTTTATCCGGCGAGAAAAGACCCATCTCTTCTGACCTAATTCCACGCAGAGGGAATTCATCTTTTTCTATTGCAGTTGACCTGCCACGATCAATTACCTCATCAACGGTATTTTGACGTTTGATAAACTCTTTCAAACTATATTCTGAAACAGCACTTACAGGTGCTGTGAGAATTGCTTTTTCAAATGATAATCCACGTTGATGAGCAACTAGAGTTGGGAAAATCTTGCCAGAAGGTTGTTGAACTTGAGGTATCTTTTGCTCAACCTTTCCACTATCGGCTTTTTTAGGATCGGATATAGTTTCTAAGTCTTTTTGAAAGCCATCTTTTGGTATTTGATGGTCTGGTGGCGACTTTCGATCAATCTCATTAGTAATATTTACATAAATATCTTTAAAATCAATACCTTGTTGAGTTTCTTCCGGTTTTGATAAATCAACGGGGTTTTCACTTGTCCCGTCTGCCAAGTTTAGCAAGCCGGAAGATTGAATAATATTACTCATCTGTTTGGCCTGGCCTCAATTTACCTACAATCTCATCAACGGTATTTTGACGCTTAATAAACTCTTTCAAACTATATTCTGAAACAGCACTTACAGGTGCTGTGAGAATTACTTTTCCAAATGATAATCCACGTTGATGAGCAACTAGAGTCGGCAAAATCTTGCCAAAAGGTTGTTGAACTTGAGGTATCTTTTGCTCAACCTCTCCGCTATCGGCTTTCTTAGGATCGGATATGGTTTCTAAGTCTTTTTGAAAGCCATCTTTTGGTATTTGATGGTCTGGTGGCGACTTTCGATTATTCTCATTAGTAATATTTGCATAAATATCTTTAAAATCAATACCTTGTTGAGTTTCTTCCGATTTTGATAAATCAACGGGGTTTTCACTTGTCCCGTCTGCCAAGTTTGGCAAGCTGGAAGACTGAATAATATTACTCATCTGTTTGGCCTGTGCTCAATTTACCTACAATTGGGAGCAACAACTATGCCAAATTAAGAAGTTAGGAATTGGATTTGCGTTGAAGCCAGCTAAAAGTGGCTTGCTGATCAGCTTGTTTTTGTTCTTCTCGCCGAACTTTCAATGCACTTGCTTTTTGATCTTTTTCTCCAAGCATAGCGTATTTTTTTACTTCAATCTGACGAACAGCGCAGCGTCGTTTCGCTTGTCTCAAATGTTGATTGAGCTGTAATTTCTTAGCTGCAGAGTGTCTAAGAGCTTCTTCAATCCTTCCAATAAAATTAATGGATGTCTTGAGTTCCACAATCGCTATTTCCTGGGCTGAATCAGTATGATTCAACTTCGTCAGGTACTCGTTCTTCATCTCCTGCATCTTAACCACACTAGCCTCAAGACTAGTGAGCTCGCGTTCGGTATCAGCCAGAGACCGCAACTCTTCGCTCAGCTTATCTTTCTCCACATTACCGAGATATTCCCAGATCTTTGGCGTTGAACTACTAACCATCAAGCGCCTCTTTCATTCCTGTTAGCGATTGCTGAAATTCAGCAGGTTCGTACATCGACTGTCTCAAAAACTTCAAATTCTCTTCCCTAAAAGATATTGCCTTATCTAAATCGGGATTAGAGCCCCTTTGGTAGGCTCCCACCTGAATAAGATCTCTATTCTGTTGATATATCGCCCAATAGCGCCTAAAACTTGAGGCCAATTTTAAATGGGCCTCACTGGCCAACACAGGTAATAGCCTCGAAACAGAGCCTGAGAGGTCAATAGCTGGGAAATGCCCCTCATCCGCCAATTCCCGACTTAACACAATCTGGCCATCCAAAGAAGCTCTGGAAATATCGACAATGGGATCATTTAAATCATCACCTTCGGCTAACACAGTGTAAATAGCAGTGATTGTGCCTTGGTCTTTAGAGCCTGTGCCAGTTCTCTCGATCATTTTTGGGATTAAACTAAATACCGAGGATGGATACCCTTTCGTAGTCGGTGGCTCTCCTACAGCGAGCCCAATTTCTCTCTGGGCATGTGCTACTCGGGTTAAACTATCAACTAGAAGCAATACGGTTTGACCCTTTGCTTTAAAGTGCTCAGCATAACAATGTGCTAAATTAGCCGCTCTAATTCGCAACAAAGGAGAATTATCCGCGGGAGCGGCAATGACTACTGCGCGCCTGAGCCCTTTATAACCGAGGGTTTGCTCTATAAATTCTTTAACCTCTCGACCTCTTTCCCCAATCAAGCCTATAACGATTACATCAGCCTGTGAAAATTTGGTCATCATCCCAAGCAATACCGATTTACCGACACCGCTGCCAGCTATTAGGCCAATTCTCTGACCACAACCTAAGGTGAGCAATGCATTTATCGCGCGAATACCAACGTCAAGAACTTTATCAATGGGTTCCCTCGACATAGGATTAATTGAATCACTAATCAACGGTCTCTTGATCAGCTCGCGAGGAGCCGATAGTCCATCCAGCGGACTACCGTAGGCATCCAATACACGTCCCAATGCTCCGTCACCTACGAACGCAGAGTCAGAAGATGCTCGTAACGTCACTCGCGCTCCAGGCTCCAACCCAATGGTTCCTTGGAAAGGCATCATGTAAATCAAGCCGTTACTAAAGCCAACCACTTGTGCCTCAACTCGGCTTCCATCACTTTTCTCCACACTGCATTGCGAGCCCATTGGAGCGTCCAGGCCACTTGCTTCGATCGTCATGCCAACAATACGGTTCAAGTGGCCAAATCGAACCACTGGCGGCTCGATTAAGTGATCTTGAAGATCAACAAACCGGTGAACCGCTAATTTACTCATTAAGACCTGTCTCGGTATCATTATCATTGGGCGAATCAATAGCATCAGAATCCTGACTCTCTTCTGTAACTGAAAGGGTCGAATCGTCAGGCGAGGCATCTTCAGTATCAATGTCTGGAGATGAAATACTGTTGCTTGTATTCGATAGCTTCAAAAGATTGTTATTTGCTGGAGCATAGTTCAGGATTTGTTGTGAAAGCTCAGCTATCCTTTGATCGATAGTATCTTCGAATCCACCATCCCCAAAACTTACCGAGACAGATCCCGGTTTCAAAGTGCGATCGAAATTAAACCTATAGTTCGGATAATTACTTTCCAGATCTAGTTCTTTAATAAGTTCTCTCCACTCTTCAGCAATAGAAAAAGTAGCAGAAACTTGACTCTCCTCGGCAACCTGATTTATGACAGTACTAAGAAAGCGCTCGATCACCTCACGATTGTTTGTCAATTCAGATCGAGCGACGATCTCACCTAATGCAAGAGCTAACTGGCTCAATTGCGACGTAAATTCACTAGAAAAATTCAGGTTATTCTCTATAGCTTCAAAAAAAGCCTTCTGACCATCCTTAGATTCCTGAATTCTTGACTCATACAAATCTTCAAGCCGCTGCTTGGCAGTATTTTCACCTTCAAGACGAGAACTGTTAACGGTTGCTTCCAGCTCCTCTTCCGATATAGAAATCATGCTAGCCGCACTGTCTTCCATTGGAATCACCGCGGCATCATCTTCAGGATTATCAGGCAATATATCAGTACTAACTAATTCAGAATCAGAATCTGATTTTCGGCTCTCAAGTTCTGAATTCCAGCTAGTACTAGTAAACGTTCCTACAACCTTTTCAGTAAGACGTTTATCTACAAAAGTACCAAGGCCTTTGACTTCCTTAAGCCACAGATCTCCTACTGAAAATTCTTTACTAGACAAAATCACCACCTTCTGGTGAGGCAAGGATCAACTCGCCCTTATCCTGGAGTTTCCTCGCCTGCCTTATGATTGACTTACGTGCAGTATCAACCACAGATATCGCAAGCGGTGGCATCATATCCATTTCGTCTTGGAACATCTCCGCTTTATTCTTAGACATATTCCCCTTGAATTTATCTACCAGTATTTCATCAGCCCCTTTGAGCGCGGTCCGTATTTCTTCCTCATCAAAGTTATTAATCATGGTCTGGATATCTCGGTCTGCTAGATCAACGAGATTCTCAAAATCAAACATATTATCTTCAATCGCCATTACCAGATCGTCATCCAGTGAGCGCATTAACTCAAAAATCTCACTAGCATCTTCGGATTTAGTCTTATCCATAATTTTTGCTGCAACTCTTAACCCACCTAATTGCGCGGATGAGATAGAGGTTGATTCAGAGAACTTCGACTGCATGACTTTCTCTAGCTGGACCAAGGCCGATTCAGAAATGGTATCTAAGGTGGCGAGGCGCCTGATCACAGAGGTTTTAAGGTCTGCGGAAAGATAGCTCAATACATCTGTAGCTGTACGCTCGTCGAGCATAGCGAGTATTATTGCAATTACCTGAGGATGCCCACCACCGACCATATCCGCGATTGCCCTAGGCGCCATCCAATCCAACATTTCAAGCCCTGAAGACCTTGCGGTAGGATCAACTTTCGCTAGTACGGTCGCCGCCTTTGATTCTCCCACCGCTTGAAGGAGAACTTTTTTAACATAACCTGGGCCTTCCAAGCCAAGATCTGTAAGCCCTTGTAAATTATTAAGAAACTCATCCACCACAGCGACCACTATCGGTTGAGGAACGTCACTTACTTTAATCATCGCCCTTGAGACTGAAGTGACTTGCGTTGGTGACAAGGTTTGTATAACCGCTGCGGCTCCCGCTTCCTCAAGCAAAAACATCACTATTGCTGCCTTTTCTGTTGGCGTTAACTGCTGGAACGCAAATTCAAATTCCGCTGGTAAATTTTCACTTTCTACTGCATCTGTTGCTGGTTCTGCCATTTCTTCCTCCGAGCTACCACTAAGCTACTCTTCAATCCAGCGTTTCAATAAATTGGATACTCGACCTACATCATCCTTGACAAGGAATCTCATCAATGCAACTTTCTGATCATAAGGCTGAGATGTATCTAAATACTCAGCTGGTATTCCAACCGCCTTCGGTTTAAGACGTGCTGTCACATCCTTAATCGTTTCCATATCGCCCATTTCTACCAACTGTCGCTCTTCGTCTGTAATGTTGTCAGGACCGTCAACCTCATGGGGTATTTCGAACTCTTTCTTTTCTTTTAAGGATTTCAGGAACGGTCTTGCCATCGTGAAATAAACAAAAAACAAGAGCAAGAATACTGCACCCATCTGAACAAACCCATTCAACTTATCAGATTCGAGATACCAAGGAACTTTTTGCAATTCTTCCTCGGGTTCTGCGAATTCTGCAGCCACAACAGTCACTAGGTCGCCTCGACTTTCCACAAATCCAATAGCCCCTCGAACAACTTTTTCAATCTGCGCAATTTTGAGCTCTAATTCCTGCTCGTCGACTAAACCTTCTCCGTCACTATAAACCGTCTTATTGACGATTACAGCAACCGAAACTTTCTCTATCGAACCTACTTGCTGTTTCTCGTAACGAATTGCTCGATCTAGTTCATAGTTCCGTGTAGAAGAACTACTGCTTAAATCCTCAGAAAGTACCAATTCGCCACTGAGGGTCGAATTTGTCTCCGTGAATGTAGGACTAGCAGGCGGTTCGTTACTAAAACTTCCGGGAACTCCAGCGGCACCCGAAGCATTATCTCGTTCAAGTTCCAAAATTTCAGATCGAGTCCGTGGGCCAAGACCGCCTCGATCGAATTCCTCAGTTGTCGATTCTATTTCTGCAAAATTAAGAACTACGTCGACCTCCGTACGAACGTTACCCAGGCCAACAATCGCAGACATCAATTGTTGAATACGCTCTTGGTAAGTAGCTTCTACTGAACGCTTATGTTCAGTTTGAGCGGCAGTTAGTCCCATAGCCGCGTCCGAATCCGAGTCTGTCAAGAGCCGTCCTGTGTCATCAACGACTGTCACATGTTCTCTAACCAGATAAGGAATACTCGAAGAAACTAGGTGTACAATCGCTTGAATTTGCGACCGTGAAACTACTCTCCCAGGATAGGGCCTTACGACGACCGACGCCTTTGACGGCGTTTGATTCCTAACGAAAACACTCTGTTGCGATTCGGCAATATGGACTCTCGCCGAGTTAATTGAACCAATCTGAGAAATGGTCTTGGCTAACTCATTTTCCATCGCGGCCCTGTAACTCACCTGTTCCATGAATCGGCTAGTCGTTATTGAGCCTTGTTCGACAAGTGCACCAAGACTACCAAGGGCTGCACTTTTGGGAATGTTCTGGGAAGCGAGCAAAATTCTTGCTTCATGATATCGATCGGTTGGAACCTGAAGTTCTCCTGAAGAAGAATCTATAAACACCTCGTAGCCGCTCGTCGATAATAAATCGTAAGCGGCCTGCCGATCACTTTCCAACATGCCCGGATAAACCGACCGATAACCCGGGGCTGAGATCCAGAAATAGAAAAGAATACAAACTAGTAGAAGCAATAAGCCCAAACCTGCTGGCAAGGCTTGCTTTACAGCCGGCTGTTCAAAGAATCTAACGATAGCTGACTGTTGAGCTTCAACTGGTAATTGGGGCTCCGAAGATCCATCAGCTTGACTCTCTGTTTGCGCTGTTTCAATGTTCGAGGTCTCATCCTCGGCAGGCTGCAAACCTGTTACGGGAGAATTCAAAGCTATTTCGGACATGTCAACTCTTCCTAAAGATTAGATAGCTCGCTTAAACAGGCATATTAAGAATGTCTTGGTAAGCCTTAAGAACCTTGTTTCTCACTTGTAATGCGGCTTCAAATGCAAGTGACGATTTTTGCATGGCGAGTACAACATTGGTCAACGGGACATCTTCTCCACGTTCGTATGCGTTCTTGAGTGCACTACTCGCATGTTGAGATTCATCTACAGCATCCAGCGCTCGTCTTGCAACTGACGCATAATCAATTTTCTGTGAACCGCTTGTGCCCTGAATATTAGTGGGTTTTGATGCGTAGTCATTTAGCAATGGAACTTGTTGCCTGTGATCTTGTATCCGGCTCATCAAAGCGGCTACAGAGGAATCATATGTTGCCTTAATCATCTCCTACTCCCCGGCCTATGCCCACTTGCGTCTTGGTATGTCAATGCCTCGATCTTTCATTCTAGATACTTTATAGCGAAGTGTACGCTCACTAATACCTAATCGTGCGGCTGCATCTTTTCGAGTTCTAGAATTTCTTAACGTTTCTGCAATTACTCTGAACTCATTTGCATCCATAGCGCTTTGAAGTCCTGATCTGGATTGATCGCCTTCAACAGAGCCATAAAAAGAATCAGATAACGGGGAACGAGTCTCACTTGGGGGGGCATCATAAACTGGACCGGTGAATCCTGCAGGAACGTCTTGGTCAGTAGCTGGTACATCATAGACAGGGTCATCAAAGAAAAGGTGATCGGCAGTAATGTCTTTGCCGTCTGACAAAACAACCGCGCGTTGAATAACGTTTTCAAGTTCTCTTACATTCCCAGGCCATTCGTAGCCGAGTAATTTAGTCAAAGCATCGGGTGAAAGATTTGGAACCTGCTCTCCGTTGCCATATTTCACTAAAAAGAAATTTGACAATGGCAATATATCGTCCGAGCGTTCTCTAAGTCCGGGCACATTGATTCTAAAGGTACTGATTCGAAAATAGAGGTCCTCTCTAAATTGCCCGACCCGGATAGCATGTCGAAGGTCCCTATTCGACGCAGTGATAATCCTTGCGTTTACTGGCCTAGATTCTGCACTTCCAATCAGTGTAATTTCCTTTTCTTGAAGCGCTCTTAAAAGTTTCGCCTGAATCTGTAGAGGCAGCTCGCCGACCTCATCCAAAAATAAAGTCCCCCCTTCAGCTTGCTCAAAAAAGCCAACTGTGGTCTTGGTGGCACCAGTAAAGGCGCCCTTAGAATGACCAAAAAGCAAGCTCTCTGCTAAAGTTTCTGGCAAAGCTGCACAATTGACTGGAACAAATGGTCCACTTCGTCTCGGGGAAAAACCATGAGTTAAACGAGCCAGGACCTCTTTACCGGAACCTGTTGGACCATTCATCAAGGCAGTTACTTCTGAAGCACCAACACGTTCAATCAGAGCTAAAAGGTGCTGAGATAACTCGTCAACAAACACGTAAGAATCGCCTTTGAGCAATCCAAGTCGCGCCTGAGAGGCGAT
The DNA here is from genome assembly GCA_002729415.1 of Candidatus Poribacteria bacterium. Taxonomy (GTDB): domain Bacteria; phylum Poribacteria; class WGA-4E; order WGA-4E; family UBA9662; genus UBA9662. The sequence goes on from PBXZ01000231.1 coordinate 8,545, forward strand.
TTTATCCCACTTCTTCTCAGTGTCTTGCCCCTCGCAAATGACTTCATCAATTCCTTTCTTAATCGCGTCCAATCCGAGTTCGAATTGATGTGGATGCACACGAAGCACCGAAAAGACCTTGAAAGGAAAACTCTTAACGAGGGTCATCATTGCATCCACTGATGCAAAGCTGTCCGCACAAATCGAGAGAATTACCGGCCCGGTAATTTCAGTTATCGAACTTGAAAGGGAGTGGATATTGATCGGTCTAGGTGCCAGACCCATCTTGGTCAGAATCGCTAACAATGATGAATCAATTGAAGAAACGTCATCCCAAATAATATCAAAAGGCTGCTCACTGTACATTTGGTCGCTCTCATTTAAGTCAGTGCGAGTACACAAGCAATCCACATGCCAATATTTTATTGTCTTAAAAAACAATGCCTTACAACAAATACGGCAAGGTGGTGGTCAACTCCTACCGGTTTTGTCAGTTATTCAACACCTCCTTCCTAACCCAATCCGTACTTCTTAATTCTCTCTATGAGGGTCGTCCTCTGAATTTTTAGGATACGCGCGCACATCGACACATTCCCATTCACCTCTTCAAGGGCACGAGAGATCAATCCTTCCTCGACCTGATTGACTACTTCTTTCAGAGAAAGGTCCTCTTCAGCCACCTTATGGATACCTCGTGCCATCAAAATAATATCCTCAAACTCACTACTGTCCTCATCGTCTATCGTCGACTCATACCCTGGAGCCCTTATCGCCTCAGCAGCTTCCTGCAATCCCGAGGGGAGCATGGTTGGATTAACCCTTTCCAAAGAGATGACTTCACCCGGATGCAATACCGATAACCGATGAATCATATTCGACAACTCTCTTATATTACCTGGCCAATGGTATTTCATCATTTCAGCCAAGAAATGAGCCGAAAATTTAATCGACTTCCGGCCCTGCCTATAAACATCAGAGAAATGATTAGCAAGTAGGGGAATTTCCTCTGCCCGCTCCCTTAGAGGGGCCAGCGTCAGAGGTAAGACATTGAGTCGGTAGTACAAATCTGCTCTGAAACTACCGGCCTCTATTTCCTTCTCGATATCGCGATGAGTCGCTGAAATTAATCGCACATCCACAGAAATAGACACATTAGAACCCACAGGATCTACTACACGCTCTTGAAGTACTCTTAAGAGTTTTATCTGCATGTCCATCGGCATATCACCGATCTCATCCAGAAAAAGTGTGCCACCATCAGCAGCAATGATCTTGCCAACCCTTTCCGCAATAGCGCCAGTAAAAGCGCCTTTTTTATGACCAAATAGTTCACTTTCCAACAAATCCCTGGGGATAGCGCCGCAATTTACGGCAACAAAGGCTTTATCTGATCGATCAGAAAGATCATGAATTTTTCTAGCAAGAACTTCCTTCCCTGAACCACTCTCTCCAACAATCAATACGCTCACATCAGAAGGAGCTATCCTTTTGATTAACCCTAGAAGTTCTTTGGTTACCTTACTCTTCCCAAATACCGGTTGCATGCTGGTTCAGCTTTACATATGACTTCAGTTATCATGGTAACCTCAAAAGACTATAGCAACAAAATCTGATTGCTTAACCTAGCAAAACGGCAAATTAAATCCGCTTTATTAATCAGTTATTGCTCAGTTTGCCGTCTATATCAATAAACATAGATTTATCGCTGTAAAAATCAGCCTTTAAATACTTATTATTCATGGCATGATTACTGCTAGATTATCCGCACGAGGCACAACTAAAATAAATTAAAGATGTCGAACATTTAACCGATCCATCTAATGGAAGACCAATCCTTTAACTGCAAAATATGGCTGGAATAGATTACATCAATGCCCTGGGGGCCGGCGCTTCATTTGACACTAAGAAGATTGTAGAGTCTTTAGTCGAAGCAGAAAGGGCGGGTGCGCATGCTCAGATCGAGAGAAAACTCGCTGATGCCGAGTCAAAAATCAGCGGTTTGGGTGCCGCCGCGTCTATTCTAGACATCCTCAAGGAGGGCGCTGAACTCCTCAACGACGCTAAAGATTTCAACACCCTATCCATACACAACAGTCAATCATCCGCTATTGAAGCAACCGTTACCAATAACGCGAGAACTGGAACTAACAGCGTCACAGTGAGCAGTATAGCGCGGGAGCAACGTAGTATTTCTGATGGATTTGATTCTTCTACTGCAACAATCAACGGCGCTAATACGACCACCATCAGTATCACGATTGATGCGAATACAGAGAATATCCCAGTTGGTTCCGCCTCCCTTGACTCGATAAAAACAGCAATCAATGAAGCAGACCTTGGCGTCAGAGCCGAGATAGTAAACACTGGGACTGGATCTGGAAATTATAGGTTGCAACTCGTGGGTGAGAGTGGTTCCGATAATGCGTTTTCTGTCTCATCCGACTTCTCAGGACTCAACATACAGTCAATCCAGTCAGCATCAAATGCTAACTTGAATGTAAACGGAGTAGACTTTACTCGCTCGACCAATCAAATTTCAGACATCATCGAGGGTGTTAGCCTCAACGTGGCATCTGTAACCAACGGCACTGCTACGATATCAGTGAATCGAGATGTCTCTGAAGCAAAAGGGAATATTATTGCTTTTGTTGCAATGATCAATGAAGCCAACCTTGAGTTCAAGAAACTGACCAGTTCCGAACTAGATGGTCCTCTCCGCGGAGATAGTATTTTTGGATCCATGACGCGTAGCCTCCGTTCAATCGTTGTTGGCACATCGTCATCGCCTGGGAGTTCAATCAATTCATTATCGAATATGGGAATCAGCATCGATCGCAATGGCCAATTGAACTATGACGAGGCAAAACTAGATCAAGTATTAAGCAACGATTATGATGATGTCATTAAGGTTTTCACGGCTAATACCGATAATCAATCCAGATTCAGTACGGAAGCCGGAGGAATCGCTGGAGATATCAAGAACTTAATCGAACGCGTAACGGCCTCAGATGGCTACCTCGTCACAGCAGATGCTGCACTACAGGCAAGAAAGGTCGAGTACGATAAAGATGCAGATGAGCTTGCAGCGAGAATGGAAAAGGTTGAAGAGCGCTACAATCGACAATTCCTAGTCATGCAGAGCATTATTGAAGAGATGAATAGCACAAAAGAAAGTATGATCAGTTCCTTCGAGAATCTACCATTTAGCAATCGCGACTAATCAAGTTATACTTCTCTCATGATCTAGTCAAAGGCCCGGTTATGAGACCCCAGGCGCAACCAACCAGCAAAGTCGGTAAGACAATTCGAATATTTCTGCTGTTTGCCGTCCCCATCCTGATGCTAATTGGCACTAGGCCTGACATTGCAGTCCCCGCTATACCCATTGAATTTATTTTTACTAACTTTATCGCTATTGCTTTAGTTACAGTACTTGTCTGGCGAATTTATGCTGACTATTGGAAAAAACGTCGGAAAAAGTAAATAATTTCCCCACCTTCCAAACAAAAAACAAGCTTTTCTGGCTGTTTGAAAAATAGATTAAGCAACGTCCCTTCTGTAAATTCGTGATTACCCCTTCAAAAGCCTGTTAGTCAGAGAAGGTCAGATAGCGTTTGTTCGCCGTCTGC
>PBXZ01000232.1:0-17638 GCA_002729415.1 Candidatus Poribacteria bacterium
TCAGCTAGTGAAATGTTCATTGATTCTGACTTGTTGGTGGCTTGCTGGTGTAGGTCATCATTTAGTCTGACTGAAAACTGTTTTTCTTTTGGACCTACTTTAACCCCATTTTGAACCCATTTTGCGCTACTCGTATACTACGTCAACTACCAAGAAGGGGTTACATATCAAAAAGCAATTGATATTTAGGAATAAGTTATTTGCTTGTTATACCAAGCTGATCTTGGGGAGGGATCACGCAAATCGCATGAAAGGGAGGTGGATTTACTGAAAAACTAGATATAGCTTAATTCGTCAACCCCCTGGGGTTTTTGCAGAATTGGAGGTTGACGGAAGCTGAAATTGATGGATTTTGGTATGATGGCATTTTGCGTCTCCATATACTCGCTGATGACGTTGATAAGCAGACTGATGATGCGTCTATTGCTCTCAATTGAGGCTGGTGGGGCTGTGTTTTGTGCTAGAATTTGGGCTGTCACTGCAAACGTTTGCAGTGAGAACTATAATTTTTAATCAACAGATAAATTAGGAGAGAGTTGAAATGAAAGTTAGATTGATGTTTTGTTTTATTTCCATACTAATTGTTACTACTCTTACCATATCGTGTGGTGAATCTGGAGACACAACAACCAAAATCGTAACTCCTTTGGAGAAATCCACTGACGGTGAAGAAATTAAAGTTGCTGACGTTCCTGAAATTAACTTTGCCGTCGAAGAAGCGGCAATCCGAGCATTACACAAATCTCATGACGATGCCGTAAACGTGCGAAATCCTGAAGCTAATAAAGTTATGGAGTCTTGGTTAGATAGTGGCAGTGTTCTGATGGCTCACACTTTCTCCGGTAATCTTGCCGCTGGTAAGACTAGACAAAAAGTGAGAGCCTTATGGACTGGAGTATTTTTGCGCAAAAACCAATGGCTAATGGTAACCAAAATTGAAACGGTTAAATTTGAAAAGAAAAGAGGTCAACTGGCAGCTACCGAGGGAACATTTCAATATGTGGCAAATAAAGTGCTCCCGCTAAAGGCTCTATACCAGAAGGACAAGGAGGGCGATTGGAAGGTTAAAGCCATTGATTACGGCGATAATGGTTTTATTAAGGGTTTTAAATTATCAGGTTAAGGGGTCTAATGTCAACTTACTTTAAAGGTAAGGATAGCACTAATGGATTACTGCTTTTTGTATTCTGGTTCCGGAGCCAGTATGATTACTTTGGGGGATTATGTCTGATCTATACATAAAAGCGTCTGAGGTTGCTGATCGGACGGATTACACGATTGGTGATGCTGTCAGTTTATAGAGGGAACCCAACCTAGGGGCACCCCCACTTTTCTAGCGATGGCTAAACGGTAAAAACAAAGGTACAGGAAATGCCGGTAAAGGCGCGAGGATTGGGGATATGAAGAAGTTTGGTTTGGTGACAGATTAGGAAGGAGAAAAACTGAAATGATCGCACTGATTGCCCATGATGGTAAGAAGGCTGACATGGTCGCCTTTGTTAAGAACCATGTCGACCAATTAAGCCAATTCCAGTTAATAGGTACGGGGACAACAGCTAGTCATGTTGAATCTGCTGGACTTAGCATTACAAAGGTATTGTCTGGTCCATTGGGGGGTGATGCCCAAATAGCAGCCGAAGTCGCTTGCCATAGGGTCAAGGCTGTCTTTTTCTTTCGTGATCCGTTAGGTAAGCATCCACACGATCCCGATATTTCAATGTTAATGCGGATATGTGATGTTCATAATGTCCCATTAGCAACGAATATGGCTACCGCCGAGTTGATTCTGACAGGAATTTCAGGTGAAAATGAGTAGAAACGGCAATTTCGAAACCATACAGGGAATATTCCCTGTATGAAAACTGTCACTGTGGGGATGGCCTTGAGATGAGGAAATTGTTATTGAGCAGTCTAGAAGGTTATCGGGAAGTTATTATTGAGATGATGCGGTATAGCGGGGCCGTTGATCAGATAGCAGATGATTTAAATTGTTCTGAGGAAGATCTTGTTGAGTATATCAAGTCATCCGGTATCGATAAACAGCTTAGTCGGAGATCATGGAAGTGGAAAGCCACTGATAAAGGGAAAAGAAGAGTTATTGGATCTAGCTAAGGGGGTCTCTATGCTTACGCAGGAACAACTGGCTCAATATCGTCTAGATGGGTATGTGCTGGTGTCAGGATTGATTTCAGAAGAGACGATTGCCAATGCAGAAGCCGCAATGTGGTTTACGCTTGGGATGAATCGGGATGATCCTACTTCATGGTCTCCTTTCCCAGAAGAAACAGATGGGTTGACAACAAACGTCAACTTGGGTTTGATTGAACATTTCGGTCTTCAAACTCCGGCGTTATTGGCTTGTTGTACACCCGCGTTTTACGAAGTGCAAGACCAGTTGGCCCAGAAGAATCCAGGTGCGTTTCACTGTCAGAATCCACAGCCAGAAGCAGTCTGGACACGCAGTGTCTTTCCGGTTTCGAGTGACTGGAATTATTTCAATGGGCACGTTGACGGTGGATATCGACCTTTCAATGTCTTTCCTGGATCATTCCGTGTTTCCTCCCTAACCTATCTCGATTCTGGTGTTACGCAAGGTGGTGGAACTGTGATCTGGCCATGGTCACACCGGAAACTCAGTCAGGCGGCAATGCAGTCCCCTGATCGATATAATATTCTGTCAGATTTTAAGAACCCGCAACAAAGGTTCGATCTGGGAGAGCCCATTGAGTTGAGGCCATCCCGAGGAGATGTACTGTTTTTTCATTATTTGTTGGTACACTCCGGATCACTCAATACAAGCAATAAACCGCGTTTTGCACTCCGGTTGATGTGTACTTGTGCAACATGCCGCATTTGGGAAAAGAATGGCAAGTGGAATATCTGGATGCCCTGACCTATCTTCGATTAATCGAAGTGAGAAACTAAGGCGATGGGGCGCGGAAATCGCCAGATGTGTGATGTTGATAAGTATGGGTTCAGGCGCAAAAAGAAAAATGGCACATTATACAGTCCTAACATGGTCAAGCGAGTACACGGATTCCAAACGGGTGGCATGGTCAAAGCTGCGGTACCCAAAGGGAAATATCAAGGTACGCATATTGGTAGATTGGCATCGGTCCGTGCCAGTGGTAGTTTCAGCATCAAGGCTAAATCTGGAATGGTAAGTAGCAACTACAAGTACTGTGAAGTAATCCAACATGCCGACGGCTATAACTACACGATTGGTGATGCGGTTAGTTTGTAGGGGTAACCTAGGGCACCCCCCGCTTTTCTAGCGATGGCAAAAGGTCAAATCAAGGGTGTGGGAATGGAATATTGGAAGTATCTATGTTGAGGTTTCTATTTGGTGGGTTCTTAAATTGCCTTAACTCAAGAAAGGGTGTGGAATAAGATATTAGTTTCAGCAGATTGCCAGTATTATTCACCAGACACTTGTCCCTCTTAGGGGGATTTATGTGACAGCAGACTGGGCAGTCAATTCCAGGAGAACAACATGACTTTCAAGGATAGCTTTATCACTTACGAGGCTTTCGGCGCGACTGGCGACGGTGTGACCGATGATCTGCCGTCCATCTGCGGGGCGCATGAGTATGCCAACGAGCACGGGTTTCCCGTCAGGACGAAGCCTGACGCAACGTACCATCTCGGTAGTCGGGCGCTTACTGTCATTATCGCCACCAATACCGACTGGAACACGTCGCGCTTTACTATTGACGATACGCTAGTTGAGGATCACAAAACGCCGCTATTCGAAGTGCGCTCGCTGCTGGCGTCTGAGGAATTGCGGATCGATCGGCTCACACGAGACCAGAAGCGGTTGGCCGCGCGAATCGAACGAGACTGTCATGTTCTGGTGGAGAGCGACAACAAAAGGCGCTACATCCGGCGGGGCCTCAACGAGAACCAGGGTGTGCCTCAGCACGACTGCTTCATCCTGCGCCGGGACGGAGCAGTGGAGGGTACCATTGACTGGAACTACGACAGCATCACTCGCATCGAGGCCCGTCCGATTGACGAAAAGCCACTCGTCTTGTGTGGCGGTGTCTTCACTACCTTCGCCAACCGGATGAAGCAAGAGATCGGCTACAACTACTGGTCTAGGAACATCGTGATCACCCGTTCGAACACGGAGGTTGAGGGTCTGACCCACTACGTCGTAGGGGAGACCAGCGTAGGGGATCCCTACGCTGGTTTCATCAGCGTTCGCCAATGCGCCAACATTACATTGCGCAGCTGCTTCGCCACCGGGCACAAAGTCTACTCGACCATTGGATCAGCGGGGCAGCCAGTCAACATGGGTTCGTACGACTATAATGCAAACAATGTGGTGAATTTCCGCATGATCAACTGCCGAATGAACCACATCTGCGACCGCACGCGCTGGGGCGTGATCGGCTCGAACTTCTGCAAGAACATCCTGCTCGAGGACTGTACTCTCTCCAGAATGGATACGCATATGGGGGTTAGTGGCACCTACACAATCCGCCGTTGCAACTTGGGTCATATGGGACTCAACGCCATCGGTCGAGGTTTGCTGACAGTTGAGGATTCCACCTTGTACGGCAACTCCCTGGTCAATTTCCGCAGCGACTATGGCAGTACCTGGGAGGGCGACCTGGTCATCCGAAACTGCTGCTGGGTTCCTGCCTGCGGAGACGTGACCAGGCCGTATATGATCGGTGTGCGGAACGACGGGATGCATGATTTCGGCTACCCCTGCTTTATGCCACGAGAGATAACCATCAACGGCTTGTTCGTCGACGACAAGAATCATCCCGAAGATTACCAAGGTATGTACTTCTTCACCAATCCGGACAACAACCATGCTGGTGGTGAAGCTATCATGCCAGCGGCGGAGGAACGGCCTTTTCCATACGCGAGGTGCGAGAAGGTGCGGGTTCAGGGGCTGTCAACAGCCAGCGGGAAGAAACCGCGGGTCTCACCGAATGCTGAGATTCAGAAAGGCACAATCGTGGTTGAGGAGACGTGATCATTGTGCCCACAACGACAATGCGCCAAAGGCATAGAAAGATGAAGCCGAACCAGCAGGTGTAGGCGACGTCTTCATCTTCGCTTAATCAGCCACGAACATAGCTTCCAGCCGTCATCATTGTCGCGAAAAGATAACTCATGTACGGGGTATTACCACAGGTAAATTATTCAAAATTTAATGGTCTTGGAAGTAACTACCAAGGACGAAGTTCTAGGAGAATATGCTTTATGAAACCAAATGTTTTATGGATCTATGGTGAGGACCTGTATCCAGACCTGGCTTGCTACGGAACCCAAACGGTTCAAACCCCTGTACTGGATCATTTTGCCTCTGAGGGAGTTTTATATACCAACGCTTATGTGACTTGCCCTGTCTGCTCTCCCAGCCGTTCAGCCATGATTACGGGGCGTTACCAAACCAGTTTTGGTGCACATAACCACCGTAGCTGCCGGCATAAACCACTTGATGAGAATATTAGACTCGTTACCGACTATTATAGGGAGGCGGGTTATTTCACCTGCAATAGTAGTGGTCCACCTCACGAACGACCAGGTAAAACCGATTTCAATTTTCTTCGAACAGACCCATTTGATGGTGTTCACTGGTCGGAAAGACAAGCTGATCAACCATTCTACGCCCAGGTCAATATTACGGATACTCACCGTGATTTTAGCCCTGATCCGGAAAACCCCATCAATCCAGAGGAAGTTGATCTACCGCCGTATTATCCAGATCATCCCTTAATTCGGAAGGACTGGGCAATGTGGTTGGAAAGTATTCAGGTGTTTGATCGTAAGGTGGGGCAGGTTCTGCATCACTTGGAAGAAGACGGACTGAGAAATAATACAATCGTTTTTATTATTAGTGATCATGGTCGTGCCCATATTCGGGACAAGCAGTTTTTGTATGATGGAGGTATTCGTATTCCTTGCATCGTTCGTTGGCCGGGCAAAATTGATGCGGGTTCTATTTGCGATGATTTGGTTAGTGGGATTGACTTTGCGCCGACATCTCTTTCCTTATGTGGATTGGATATGCCGGAAGGAATGGAGGGTAATGTTTTTTTGGGAAAAGATGCGAAAGAAAGAGAGTATATCGTTTCAGCTAGGGACCGGTGCGATGGCACCATGGATCGCATTCGGTGTGTGAGGACAAAGACACAGAAATATATACGTAATTACCATCCGGATCGTCCATATATGCAATTCAACGGTTACAAGAAACAGCAGTATCCATTGTGGACACTAGCACCTTTTCTAAATAGAACTGGCTTGCTGTCGGATGCTCAGCAAAAATTTTTAGCACCGTGTCGCCCTTACGAAGAGTTTTATGCCCTGACTCTGGATCCATATGAAATGGATAACCGAGCAACTGATACCAAGATTCAAAAGGATTTTGCTTATCTTTCTGACCTTTTAGACTCCTGGATTGATAATTACGGAGATCAGGGAACTATACCAGAAAATCCAGCAGTAGTTGCTGAAGAAGCGGAAAAAATGCACACTTCACATATTAAACGCATGGAGGCAAAGGGATTAAGTGCAGATGTGAGTGACGAAGAATTCATAGCCTGGTGGGAGTCCCAATTGCTGGATGAATCGAGGTAAAGCGTTCGTCTTCACGATATAGTTTTAGTAAATCATTCAAAAGGGGCCATCAGATGGATAATACCCATTTGCTCAGCGATGGCAAAAGGTCAAATCAAAGGTGTAGGAAATGCCGATAAAGGCGCGAGGATTGGGTATATGAAGAAGTTCTATAAAGAAGTGGAGCAAGCTATTTAGTGAACGGGGATAGATGCTCGGATATCTGGCGCAGTACGCGTGGACGGAAATAGCCTGGATCGCCACAGCGGTTTTTTTGATGGGGGTGAGTAAGGGGGGATTCCCCTTCGGGGGACTGGCCATGCCGATTTTGATCCTGATCTGGCCGGAACAGGCGACGGCGGCGCGCTCGGTGGTCGCTTTTATGTTGCCGCTGATGTGCGCGATGGACGTGGTCAGTCTGATCTTCTATCGGAAGGAAGTGAGTTGGGAGGCGATTGCACCGCTGGTGCCGGGGTCGCTGGTGGGAGTGGCGCTAGCGAGCGTGCTCTTCGTGTCGAACACCGGCGTGTTGATCGCCATCTCCGATCGGGTGCTCAAGGGGTTGATCGGGGCGATAGGGATTCTCTTTGTCGCGTTTCAGATGGTCAGGCGCTGGGTCCTCGGACGGCTGACAGAGGCCGAGGGGATGAGGAGGCCGGGAAAGGTGCGGTCGGCCGTGCTCGGGGTTGCGGCGGGCGTGCTCTCCACGATCTCCCATTCGGCCGGTCCGGTGGCGGTCATCTACTTTGTGCCGCTGCAGCTGGGTAAACTGAGGCTGGCGGGGACCATGGTCGCCTTTTTCTGGGGATTGAACCTGATTAAGCTGGCGCCGTTCGGTATGTTGGGGCGGTTGGAGGTGGGCAACCTGATGCTGGCGTTGTGGATGGCGCCGGTGATTCCGATCGGGGTCGGGATTGGATATTGGCTGGTGCGCATCTTAAAAGAAAAACACTACGCCGGTTTGATCTACGGGGCGCTGGTCGTCACTTCGGGGATGCTCGTTTATCGGGCGCTTGCAGGATGAGCAGGGTCTACATTTATCCAGGGTTATTTGATGTAGTCCTGATATTGTTGTTGATGTTGCAGGTCTTATTAGGTGTTTGTGGTGATGATGATCCTACTGACGAATGGGTTGGAATGTGGACACTGAAAACAAGGAATAAAAAACGACACTAGGACGATTAATTCCCAGTGTCGCTAGTATTGAAAATGGCTAATTATTTTCAACAGAGATAGTCTAACTTACGGGTTGTACTTTTTACGACATTAAATACGATGGTATGCAGAATAAAAAAGGTCGAACCATTACTTTTCGTACGAATTGTTACTAAACTGTTATAAAAGGCTGAAAATTAGCCTTGCTCTGGGTGGTGTGTTTGCTTCGAGGTTCACTTTTATGGGCAGGTAGGCTTGGTTACGATAAAACCACTTAGAAGTTCCCGAAAATCGCTTAAATCGCAAAATAGGCCCATTATCGGGGCTGATAACGGGTATTGGGTGGGCGTTTTTGGTGTAATTCGCCTGGTGTCGGGTTCGTAATTTATCATTTTGTTAAAACTGTTATAGCGAAAAGGTGGAAAATATGGTCTTAAATAAGAGCAGAATCTTAGCTGTGTTGTTGGTGGTAATGGTGGCAGGTTCGGTTTATGCTGAGGATGCTAAGGTCAAGAACGGAGGAGTGAGAATCGCACAGATCGTCGATTTTTAGGCGCGTGAATTCTCCACAAGTAAATACTATGGAAAATGAAAGAGAGAAGTTCTTCAGACAGATAAACCTGAAGGGTGATAAGTGTGTGCGTTCACACATTTCAATCACCTATCCAGTGTGGAAAGAATACAGAGAGAAGTTGGACTGGCTAGAGGGATTCTCGCCGTATGTTTCGGTGGGCATTGGCCGCTCGCCGGGGCGTAAGGCGAACGACGAATTGACGGACAGCTGGGGATGTCACTGGATCTATCCGCTGGAGTCCCTTGATGGTCAGTGTATCGGCCATCCAATCGACTCCTGGAATGACCTGGGGATATATCAGCCACCTGACCCTGATGATTTTACCGATTGGGAACAGGCGAAGCAGAGTGCCGAACACACTAAATCGCAGGGAAGGGTTGTCCATGGCGGTACAGATCACGGTTTTATCTTCCTTCGTCTCACCTATCTACGCGGTTTTGAAAAGTTTATGCTTGATACCGCAGAGGAACGTCCTGAACTGGAAGAACTAATCGAAATCGTAGAGAACTACTGGTTTGAGGTTGTCCGACGGTGGATCGAAATTGGCGCAGATATTATCGGCTTCGGGGATGATTTGGGTCTACAGTACGCACTCCCTATAAGTCCTGATTCCTGGCGCAGATATATAAAGCCGTCCTACAAACGAATCTTCTCCTACTGCCGTTCTAACGGGGTTCACGTTTCCCTTCACACCGACGGATACGTTCGTGACATTATACCGGATCTAATCGAATGTGGTGTCTCCATTCTCAATCCGCAAGATTTTGTTAACGGTCTGGATCATCTCCACACGTTGGCAAAGGGGGAGGTATTCATTCGGCTCGATGTAGACCGGCAAAAGGTCACTGTTTTCGGAACACCGGAAGAGAACGACGCACACATACTCGACTGTATTCAAACCCTGGGTTCTCCAAAGGGCGGGCTGGATTTAATCTGGGGCGTTTATCCACCGACGCCGCTCGAAAATATCGAAGCGGTTGCTAAAGCTATGGATAAGTATGCTACTCACTGGCTGGATGTTTAAACGCCTGGTGTGAGTTTTCTCAGAAACCGGTTGAAAGAGCAGGTCGAGGTTCAAATCCCGACAAAGTCCCAAATCCGTACACTTTAATAAAAAAGGTGATAAGATGAAACCGATGACATCTAAAGAGCGGTGGCTTGCAGCCGTCCATGAAGCTAGGGATCTAATGGGTGAACCAGATAGTATAAAAACAGGAACTTGGGAATATGAGTTTATATCTCCAGGGGATCCAGATTCACCGAATATCTTAATATATAAAGTTCCATCAAGGCATAGTTGCAAAAAAATGGAAGTTGATATAGTTGGTGTTTGCCAATGATTGGTTACACAGATTGAGGTACTAATCATGCAGAAGAATAGAAGCAGGTCCGTTACGTTTCGGATTGACGAAGATAAGTTCGACAAGTTGGAAGCATATGCTAAAAACCGTAAGACGTCCGTTTCCCAGATTTTACGGGAATGTGCTGATTGCGATACTAAATTCGATCTGTCCCAGGATATAAAGGAACGGTTAACCAAAATCGCTGCGAGCAGAAAGCGGTACACAGTAGGAAAATTGATTGAGAACGCAGTGAAACAAGTCTATGGCCGGGGAAGCCTGTAAGACGAAAATGGCGTTTAGGGTGCGAGGAAGTGAGTTATCCCTAGACGCTCTTAAGCCGAAACGAATCTCTGTTTTAACCGCTGCTAAGCAGGCGAGGATGGCTGACTGCTCAATTGACTCTAGATCGAATCCCTATATTTTTTCATCGACGTGCGGCTCTTTTGTCGGTGCTGTTCCATCTTTTCGGGATCGCTTTGGATTTTCAGCCATTGCTTTCTAGCCTCGACCCTTTTCTTGCAATTTTTATGACAATATTTCTTGTCATCCCTGGTGGTTTCGAAGGCATTACCGCATCCAGGGCACTGTTCGAACCTAACTTTCAGGCGCTGTTCACTAGTCATGACTTCGACTAACTGATGGTATGCATATGCGACTAAGTCTTCGGCTGTCTCCTCCCTGATATAAACATATTCTCCTGTTGTCTCCGATTTCCTGTAATCAAGAGTGATAAAGCAGCGCCTGAGATGTTTGTTGATTTCATCTAAATGCGACAGGGCATCCTTTTCCCACTTGGCTTTCAAACCTCCGGCAGCGGCGACTTTCGCTCTGAATTCGGGGGTCATGCCGATTTCCCCGGAATGCAGCTTATCGAAAAGCCTATCGACGAGTTTTCGTGATTCCGCATCGTGCTCTAGAGACTTGCCAATTTCCTTGGAAAGAAGTTCGGCGGATAGAACGCCCTTTTCCAATCCAAAGTAAAGAAAGGTTTCACGGAAGTCATTATAATAGTCCCTGAGATGGCTGACTGTAAAGATGCGGGACTTGGAAACGGTATCGAGCATCCATCTGCCCACGTGATCAAGATTGTGGGAAACCATGAATTTCATGATCTCCTGGGTGTCCTCGAAGTTGATATTAAAAAATTTGAGATAGAACTTGGGTTCTTCAGGCATAATTATCGGTTGTTTCTGTGTGATTTCAGTACGGGACTCAGGGAGTCTGGCCACCGTTACAGCTGCCGCAGGTGAGCCTGCCAGAGCATGGTAGCTATCGTATATAGAATTAGGAGTGCCTTCAGCGCGTTCCCAAATTATGTCCTGAGTATCCAAGATCCAGTTGCATAGGCGTTCCTCCTCGGCTAAATCGAGGTATTCCTCCCATTTGTAAGTGTCAAATTCAGTCATTTCGGCCTTTTCCTAAATAATTTTAAGCTTATTGGTTATATTGCAGTTATATAGGCTATTAAGACCTTAGTTTAACATTGATAACTTGCGGAAACTAGGATAAAATGCATCAGTTTCAAACTATGAAAACCTTCAAGGGAGGTGTCAAATGTTGCGCGCCAAAGTAAGTGACATTGCCAGATTGGCTGATTGCAGCCACCACTTCGTCAGACGGTTTGCTGACGGGGGGTACATCAAATTTACTAGGGATATCAATAACTGGAGAATTTTTCCCAACCCAAGCAAAGCCGCCGAGACAATCCGGCAGTTGCTTGGTATTGATCAGTTGGGGACTGAGGTCTCCGTAAAGGATTCGAGGCAGGAAGGGGAAAATGAGTCTGTTGGACCAGATTAGGCAAATTGATATTTTGAAGCACGTCAGTAAGTACGTGAACCTGCATCAAGAAGGCCAGCAGTGGCGTGGGTCAATGGAAAACCCTAATGGGGATCGGTCCAGATCCCTCGTAGTCTACCCAGAAACGAATTCTTTTTACGATTGGCGTGCGGCTAATGGTGCTGCAGGCGGGAAGGATTCTGGCGGCAGCATCATTGATTTCGAGATTCAGAGGTTGGCTTGCGACACAAGAACCGCGATTGAGAACCTTTGCGATCAATACGATATTGAGCCTGATGAGTGGAAAAATTTGACGTCAGAAGATCGTGAAAAAGCGCGAAACCAGCGATCGGAGCGGAAATCGGTTCAGGAGTTGATGATGCAGGCGTTCCAATTCTACCATCGGCAACTGGGTGATCGCCGTCAATACTATCATCAGCGAGGTTGTTCTGACGAGACCATCGATAAGCGACTGCTTGGGTACGCAGGGGTGGGAAATGTACTGAGAAGTCAATTCAAGGACGCCTCTCCTGACCTGCTGGCGCAGACTGGATTATTCTTCAAAAATGATGGCGGCAGCCTGACTGACCGCTACAGGAATTGTTTCGTTATGCCATATTGGAACTATGGTTCAGTGGTTTTCAGTATTGGCAGATCAGTTGATCCAGAAACAGAAAAGAACAGGAAGTACGTCAAGCACTTGACGACTCCGCACTACCCGTATGTCAGCGAAAGTGCCGTTAGGCACATCCTTTGGGGGCAGGACAAAGTCGGATTTAGATCTCAAGTGATAGTGGCAGAAGGAGTTTTTGACGCCATTCTGGCAGATCAGGCTTATGGAGAAACCTACACGGTTATCTCGCCAGTGACGAGTCGAATCAACGATGCCCAGATCGAAAAGATTGTCGAACTAACGCTTGACCGACAAGTTACAGGACTTACTTTCGTTTTCGATACTGAAGACGGTCAGATTGGTGAACTGGGCGCCATTGCAACAGCGCGGAAGATGAAGAAACGTTTTGACGAGATGGCAGCAGATAAAACCACAGTTTTACCCTACTTGAAAATCGCAACTCTCCGCTGTCCCCCAGAAGTACAAAAAGTTGATCTGGCTGATTATATCGCTAATGGAAAGACCGAAGAAGCACTCTACTGGATTGAATCGGCCCGACTGCTGTCTCACCAGGAGATGTATGCTCGGAATGTCTCCGGACGCTTTTTTGAAAAGAACAGCTTTGTGCCCAAGCGGATGGCAGACGAGTTGCAAACTGAAGGTAGATATTATTTCTTTTCTGCTGAGCAACTTTATAGTTATGATCACGGTGTCTATCATGCCAATGATCAAACCGCACGGGTCATCCAGCAGAAACTGGATGATCGGTCGCGAGATACCCATATAGCTGAGACACTAAAGTTCCTCTCTGTTCAGTCTTCAGGTGTGGCTCAGGCCGAAATCAATCCAAATGATGGCGTCCTGAATTTGGAAAACGGGTTGCTGTCCATGGGAGATGGGGGCTTTGAAGACAGACACACGCCTGATCGTTTGTCAACGGTCCGTATTCCCGTTAAGTACGATGCTCAAGCTGTGTGCCCAAAGATCGATAAGTTTCTTTCCGAAGTTCTGCCACCAGATTGCCTTGACCTGATTTACGAGATGTTCGGTTATTGTCTGATACAGGATGTAGTGTATCAAAAGGTCTTCATGCTGACCGGAACTGGAGCCAACGGGAAATCAACGTTGCTTAATCTGTTGACGGCATTTATCGGTAGTGGGAATATTTCCACAATTCCACTTCAGGAACTTGATGGCCACCGGTTTAAGCGTGCTGAATTATACGGAAAATTGGTCAATCTGTTTGCTGATTTGGATGCGAGATCTTTGAAGTCTTCCACTTATTTCAAGATGGTCGCCGATGGATCGGAAATTGATGCGGAACGGAAGTTTGAAGCACCGTTTAAGTTTCGGCCTTTTTGCAAGATGGTGTTTTCCGCCAACGAACTCCCAAGAAGTCAAGATCGGACTTTTGCCTATTACCGGCGCTGGATAATCATTCCGTTTCCAAGAAAATTTACGGGTGAAAACGACAACAAAAACTTGATCCACGAATTAACTTCGACTGACGAGTTGTCAGGATTATTAAACCGAGCGATCCAAGGTCTTGACCGTTTGGTTTTAAATGATCGGTTCAGCGAGGTTTCGTCTACCCAGCAGGCGTTGGAGCAGTATAAAGTGGAAAACGATAATGTAAGGCAATTCCTCGATGAAAGATGTGAGACTGTTGTGGACGCTGAAACCTCGAGGGAGGAACTGTTCGGTAGCTACAAGAAATTTTGCACTATCAATGAATATCATTCAGTTTCTCAACGCGAATTTAACAAGAGACTTACGGAAATGCTACCGGCTGTCTCGAAGGCAAGATCTAGGGATGGGAGGCGGAAAGCCGTCTGGAAAAATCTTCAGACACGGTTTTGACACGGTTTTGACACGGTTTACGACACGGTTTAAGCCAGTCATATCAAGGTTCCGACACGGTTGACACGGAAGATTCACTCTAAGAGAGATTTGATATGAAAACAATGAATAACTATTTAGATATATTAATTAATAGGATCTAACCGTGTCAACCGTGTCGGGATCAGTCGTAGCATGGTTTCTTCCGTGTCCGAAACCGTGTCAAAACCGTGTCGATGGGATAAACGAGAGGCCTGAGTTATGGATTGGTTGGAAAACAAGCGGCAAAAATTAATAAAAAGACAAGAGTTGGAAGCATCCAAAAAATTAGTATGGTCAGCCAACCAGTTCGAAGCAGATGACTGCACTTTAGCGATAAATAAATTGATCGGCTTATTTGAGCAGCTTGATCTGGGCATCCCCAAGTCTGAAGTTGAAGCCTTCACTAAGGAAGAACTGGAGGAACAGGTTGAGCGGGCCACCCTTTTATTGGAAGACACGGAACTGCTGAAGCAGGTGGAAGAGGTTCGGCAAGCAAGACAGATTGGACCAGATGGTGGCAGCAGCAAATTGTGGGTCCACCCAAATGGGATGATTTACTCAGATGGATCTATGTTCCGTAATGGGGATGACCCTGATTTTGGCGCGGTGGAAGAGCGGACCTTGCTTCCGCCGAACCCGTATCGCCTAACGGAAACGATCGACGCGCCTCTGGAGGAATTGGAGGAACTGGTACCTGATGAGTTCAAGGCCAGGCTGGCGGGACTTGAAGTTTCACCTGACACGATGAGGAACTGTTTCAGGCTCTATTTGGACGGCCAGGAAGCCATGGCCGTGAAGTATTTATCTAATCGGGCTGAGAGGTCCGAAAGCTGAAAGGAGATATTATTGTGAAGAATGTTAATAAACAGCAAATGTTGATGGACTTTTCCTATGAACGGTCAAATGACGCTCATGGAAGTGACAATTATACAATTATTCAAGCTATGAAGGCTCTTCATTATCCAGATCTTTTACGGCTGGTTCGTGAGAGGAAACTGGATTTAATATGGGAAAAAGGGTGGGAGAAGGGGAAAGTGCGTATTACGTCTGACTCTCTCTGTGAGTACGCCAATCTAAGAAAAATAGGGCCTCTTTACCCTCCCGAGTACTACGACTTGGTGACGTTAGTCCTCAATTAATCCATTGAGGGCATCCAGTAAAAACCCAGGCTGTTATTGGTGATTTTATGTTTAATGTCCAGAAGCGCCCATCTCACGATATGGTATTCACTGTAATTATCCTGCAAATTGGTTTAAGGTTTTTGTTCTTCCTCGATCACCTTTGCCATGCGGTCAACGAGATCGAACTTGCGGGCTGCTTTAAGGTAAGCGTCCATCATATGGACCACAACCTTGTTCTTGGTCTTGCCCTGGGCCTCGCAATGATCGTGGAACTCTTGCCACAATTGGCGGGGTATCCGAAACCCCATTCGCACCGTGTCTTGTTTCATCGTATCTTTCCTGAAGCTTTAAACTGCGCCACTTGGCGTCAGTACTTAAGAATACATTATGGCGCCACATAGAGTCAAGTTTATTTCCGGATTTTCTTTAAGCTTTTTAAGGATTGCTTAAGGGATTTAAGAATTTCCTTTAAGCCTTTAAGGGGTTTAATCATAGTTATAGTATAGATTTATTGTGTGATGTTTTGTGGCGTAATTGTCAAAATGGTATACCAACCTGATATCAAAACGCAAGGTGAAAAAAATACATATTGGGCATAAATGGCGCCATATTTCACTTGACACTGTGTTTCCTATGATGTAAAATGGCGTCATATTTGAAGTTAAACAGCAACAAAAAAGCGGGCTGGAGTGTTCGCAGCATTCCAACCCGCACTACTTGACAAATACGAGGTTAACGCAATGTCAATCAAAGTAAATCATAACATAAGCTTGCTGACCAGTAACAGCAAAGCGGACAAAACCAATAACTTGCTATCACAGTTTGAAGTCAAGTTTTTGCAGATGGCACCGGCCAACGAGGCCGACAAATACCAAACCGTTTGCCGATACTCAACACCGGGTTGTAGAAGTGTATGTATATATAGGAACGGGAACGGCCGATATCCTAATGTTATCAATAGCAGAACAAACAAAACTTTGTTCTACTTGAACGACAACGGATTGTTTATGGAAAAATTGACAGTTGAGACTGCCATGTTCGAAGCCGGTGCAAAAATTCAAGGCAAGGTACCTTGCATTCGGCCGAATGCTTTATCGGATATCCCATGGGAACAAAAACATCCGGAATACATGGCCAGGTTCGCCGATGTTATTTTTTACGACTATACAAAATGGCCGTATATGCAGCGGCCTGATGAAAGCTTGCCAGCTAACTATCATTTGGTATACTCGCGATCTGACAAAACATCAGATCATGAAATAGATATCAATTTAACCAATGGCCGCAGCGTTGCTGTGGTATTCAGAAATGAATTGCCGGATAAATATTATGGTGTCAAGGTAGTCGACGGTGACAGACACGACCTAACGTTCCTACATTCGGCACCGTCTATAATCGGCTTGCTTGCTAAGGGCATGGCAAAAACTGATACAAGCGGATTTGCAGTAGATAAGTAATTAACCTGAGATCAAGCTTGCCTCGTTGAAATATGCGAGGCATTTTTTTTGCCTTGAATCCAATCCAATCCGGCCTAAACATGCTAGGTTAGCCATGCTATAACATACCATTGCGCGTCCATATCTTCGATTATAGGCCATGGTTTGCGATTGCATAGGACTAAGCTATAGTCGTCAATTGCGATTGCATGTGCGCAAACGTGTGGGTATGGACTTAGGCCGGCATGGTTTGATAGCCTTGCCATAACTGGATTTGGTCGATCCGAACCCCGACCTAGGGGTACCCCCGTCTTCTGGCGATCAACAAAAGGTCAATCAACGCAGGCGCGTCAGCTTGTGAAGCTGTGGGTATGAGCGTGTCACTAATTGGGTGGGCAAAAAGAAAATTCTTGATCTAAATGACGGGATGGTATAGAATGGAAGGACAATAAAAAAGCCCCCACATGAGTAGGGGCAAGTCGAGACTTTTGATCTCTTATAACAACGTCGGGAAACGTTATTATACTGGATCTCGAGTCTCCGATCAACAACTTTTTTGATTAGGAGATTTTTTAATGCCTATCCATACCCAAAATGTAAGTGTATCCTCCTCATTCACCCTCTCCCAAACCGATCAGATCCCGTTCTTCTTTTGTGCTATCCCATATCATCTTATCGATGATGAAGTCTTCCCGCAGTTGAAAGGCAACCACATCAAGTTGCTGTTGGTGATCGATCGGTACCGCAACCTGAAACTGAAGCAGCGTAAGTTCGACCAGCAGCTGATTTCCGGTTGGACCATACCAGTTTCTCAACAGGTACTAGCCGACAGATGTGGCGTTAAGCGTCCTACCATCAATAATCTGGTAGAAGAACTTATAGGGTTCGGTCTACTGGAGAAACAACTGGATGATAAGTCCGGTAGGTATCGTTATAGACTGACTGCCTACAAGGTAACTTCAGAAGAAGTCAAGAAGATGCGGTATCAGCACGAAATGGCTACTGAAGAGACTATGGGTGCACAAGAGATCAAGCACCTTCAACAGGAAGTTGAAGCCCTTAAAGAGCGTATAGAGGCTGATATAGAACCACAAGAGAATGAGGAACTGGTGGAGATAACTCCTGTGTGTCAAGGGATCGAACAGGGGGGTGTCAAA
>PBXZ01000233.1:0-7704 GCA_002729415.1 Candidatus Poribacteria bacterium
AAAAAGTTGATTTTAAGGTTAACTACTTGACTATGTTACCATTTCCATGTTTATTTGTCATCTAATTGCAGGATTTAGGTGATAATCGAACCGTCTCTCAAAAAAATCCCGATCCTGATCACTATTTGCCATATAATCCTTATCCACCCGAAGGAAATGAAGGGAGGCATTGTTCCGCTTCGCCCATTCATCTGCAATCATTACCACCTCGTTGCTAACCTCGCTGTAATCGAGGGGGACCAAAATTTTCTTTTCCATAGTTCCTCCTGTCCTATAAAAAGTTGCTGTTGTGAAACATTCTCTTAATTTAATTTTAGTATGGAAACGGAGGAACGTCTATCCGCAATTCTACGTATATTAGAAAAGAAAAAGGGAGGAATGAGGGGTTCCGATCACCTGCGATTACATAAAAAACCTACGTAGATCCACGGATAGACAAAACCGCTCATTGAGTTATTATTAAATTAAGTCGTTATAAATCAATCAATGGCCAGATGATCAGGAGGGAAGATGACTAAAAAAATTTTGATACCGCTTGATCATAGTGAAATCAGTAAAGAGTTGGTGAGAACGAGTTTTATATCTGTCAATCAAAGAAAGGAGAAATACCATGCAAATGATAACCAATGGTTCAAAAAAAATCACGAGAGAAGAGATTCAAAAAGCTTTAAAAGAGTATTTGAATAAGGGAGGGCAAATCAAAGTATTGCCCTCTCAGAAGGTTTATGTTTCTCAGTATATCGGTGCGGAGAAATACCAATCTTATGAGAACGTGCATAATTTGCTGTACAGTATTTGCGGATGATTTTTAGATAAGCGCTTAGTCGAATGCAGCAACTATCAAAGCATCAATTGTGAGAAGAGCCATGCTTCAACTCAAAGATATCATGACCAGTGATGTCTATACATTGCATGCAACTCAATCGTTATATTTGGCCCGTTCGTTGATGACGCTCAAACATATCCGGCATATCCCCATCGTCAATGCGGATCAAGAGTTTGTGGGCTTGTTGACCCATCGGGATTTATTAGCTCTCACCATTTCCCGCCTGGCTGATATTGATGAAAAGGAACAAAGGGATTTGGATCAACATACTCCCATATGCAATGTGATGAATACCGATATTATCACGGCCGGTCCGGATTTGGACCTCTCCTACGCGATCTCCCTCCTCTTAGACAACAAATATGGTTGTTTGCCAGTGGTTGTGGCAGAAAAACTGGTTGGTATTGTCACCGAAGCCGATTTCCTCCAATTGACGCTGGATTTACTACAGGAAACCCAGGGAAGCAGCATACAAGCTGAAAAAATGGTCAACTCATGATCAAGAGCAGCTATCTGATGATTTTTTGTCAGGAACCTATAAGGGGTTCAAACCGTTTTCGAGAAATGAGGGCGGGTTTGTTTTTTAAGATACCGATCAAAGGGCATGGCGACATTGCGCATGAAGAGGATGCCCAGTTTGCTCAGTTGTAAGCTATGCTGGTGCAACTCCAGCAAACCCTCTTCCTCAAAAGCTTTCATCGCTTCCCATTCCCGCGCAAAATACTTTTCAAAGGAAATTTCGTATTTTTCTTCAAGGGCTGAAACCGGCAGAGCACAGTGGCACATCAGGGTTTCGATCACCTCCCGGCGGAGGCGGTCATCGGCATCGAGAATTTTTTCTCGAATCGTCGGGAGATGTCCGTCTTGTATCCCTCGCATGTAGGCATCCAGATTCTTTTCATTCTGAAAATACCCATCCCCAAAATCCGAAATTGCAGAAACCCCCACGCCAATTTGAGAAAGCCCCCGCAAAGTCGTATAGCCCATAAAGTTGCGGTGCAGGGTCCGGTTTTTCTGGGCAAGGGCCAGTTCATCCGTTGCTTTAGCGTAATGATCCATCCCGATCATGTGGTAGCCAGCTTTCGTAAAAAAACGAAGGGAAGCGAGATAAATGGCGATTTTTTCTAAAGCAGAGGGCAAATCTTCTGCTTTGATCGCCCGCTCATGAGTTTGAAACATATTCGGAAGGTAGGCGAAGCTGTAAATCGCCAGGCGGTCCGGTTTCAGGGTGTTGACCATTTCCATAGTGTGTTGAAACGTTTCCACCGTTTGCTTAGGCAAGCCATAGACCAAGTCCATATTGATGCTGGCATACCCCAATTTGCGGGCCTGAGAAAATGTTCGTGAGGTTTGTTCGGGGGTTTGATCACGATTGATCGCCCGTTGGACTCTCCTGTCCAGATCCTGGACCCCCAAACTGATGCGCCGGAATCCCAATTCGTACAACACTTCCAATTGCTCCTCACAGGTGACACGAGGATGGGCTTCCAGCGCCATTTCGCCATCAGGAGCCAAATCAAAGTTATCCGCAATCATGCGATGGAGCTTGCGGAGTTGCCTAACGGTCAAATGGGTCGGGGTACCGCCTCCCAGATGAAGCTGTTTGACAACTTTCCGTTTTCCCAAATGTCGTGCGGTTTGTCCAAGTTCTTCCTGCAACGTCTCCAGATAGGCCTCTACCAGCTGGTCATTACGCGTAATAAATTGATTGCAGCCACAATAGGTACAAAGGCGACTGCAAAAGGGGATATGCACGTACAAAGAAAGGGGTGCCTCCCTTTCTCTTTCTCGCTCCAAAAATTCCACATAATCCTCCCCAAAGTTTCCAGACTCCCACATAGGGACTGTGGGATAACTGGTATACCGGGGACCCGGACGATTGTAATGATGGATCATTTCTTCAGAAACGTCACTATAGTCTTTCATCATACCATTGCTACCCCCTGATTTTGGTCTCCCCCGATGATGCTAGTACCGTAGGGGAAAAGTTCGTACATTGTTTTTCTCTTTCAGCTCATGTGCAAGGCTGTCATTCCTGCGTAGGCAGGAATCCAGGGGTCGGTTCAATCTCCTGGATTCCTGCCTGCGCAGGAATGACACAGAGGTTATGTACGGACTTTCGCCACAGAGTACTAGCCACTCAATGTCAAATAAGCCAGCACTACCAGGACGGTGAACCAAGTGGCGATCACCGCATAGGCCACCACTGCGATTCCCCTGTGGGTTCCCTCAGTTTCCTGGGTTTCCCTTTTTTTCTCCTTTTGCTCTTGAGTCACCATCCTGTCTCTTGGGATCAACATTTCCGATCAGTTATTGCTGCCTGCGTCGCTATTCAAAAAAAGGTTATCCAGTTTATCCTTTTTAATAATCGATTTCTATCCGTAATTCTACTTAGAAGGTACTTACTTTTTTCAGTGAAGACATGAGCTTTTGCAAGAAAAGCAGAAAAAATGTTTTTTCTACGAAGTGGTACGGATGGCGGCTGTTGAAAAAAAGCGACGATTGTTTTCCGCTTTAAAAAGGGGCCTCACTACGTAGAATTACGGATAGACGCGCCTCTTTTGATAGACTAAAATGGTATGAAATGAAAATGTTCCACAACTGCAACCTTTTTGACTGTAGGAGGAATTATGGAAGCGCGAATCTTAGTACCAATTGATCAATGCGAAGAGAGTAGGGACGTGATCAAAGTGGCGGACGAATGGGCAATTCGGACACAGGCGGAATTGTGCTTTTTACACGTGAGTCGTCGGCATCTGGCAGTGGGAGAAAATGATGAAAAAACACTCTTTCTGCAGCAATTTGAAAGGTCATTAAAACAATTGAATCTGATGCAGCCTCCCTATGAAGCCTACCATCGTTTTGGGGTGGCCTATTTGGAAATCTTGAGCACCGCTGAGCGGCTCCACCCGGATCTGATCATCATGGACGCCCATTCCCACACACGGCTGGGACGCTTCTTTTTGGGAAGCAATACCGATTATGTGCTGCATCATTGCCAATGTCCGGTATACGTCTACAAACAGCATTCTAGGGAGTTTGCCAATACGATCATAGTCCCCATCGATTATAGCGAGGTGAATAAATCGGTGATTGAACAGGCCGACATATGGGCGCAACGAACCGGTGCGGTGCTTTATTTCATCCATACCGAACCGGTTTCTGAATATGAAGAAGAGGACTATGCCATAAAACCCGATTCTTTCCCGGAAGGCAATGACCTCAACTGGCAAGAAATACGGCAACGGGCAAAGGAAAGCAGAATCGCTGACCTCCACAGGACCTTTGAAAATTATATCGCTTCCTGTGAAGTGAAATCCGAATACCGCCCTGTTTTTGAGTTTGGCAAACCGTATCTGAAAATTCAAGAGCTGCAACAAGAGACGAATGCCGGCTTGATTATGATGGCCGCCCACTCCCACACCCTGCTCAACCGGCTCTTTGTGGGAAGCAATACCGATTATCTGTTAAATCATGCCCCTTGTCCGATGTATGTCTATAAAGAAAACCACTATCAGTCTGCTGGAAATGAGGTGAAAAGAGTAGAGGCGGCTTAACTTGTCCTGGAATATCGTCAGATCTCATTTTATCTTCCTGTCCAAACCGAAAAGAGGTGGGTTGTTCTTTAAAGAGTTTTCCACGGATTAAGGGTTTATTCTAAAATGTCAGGCGGCTTCATTTTGAGCGCTTTGTAGAGATTGAAAAAGAGCAGCCCCGAGGAGAATAACCAGAGCATCCCCCCCAAACGGAGTACCCCATCAAGATGACTGGCAATTCCCAGCGACAAAACTGCCAATGCTGCAACCGAAACCCACCATTGTTTCCGGGCGGGTGCATCCGGGGCAATTTCGGCCATGAACGGCACCTTCACTTTTCCCACCAGGGAGCTGAAACGATGCAGCCAAATTAAAAAAGGAATGATTTTATAAAGCATGCCATTGGTGATCGAGACGGCAAACCCAACGAGAAACAGCATCGCAAATAAGAAGTCCCACTGTTCTTCGGGAAGCCAGAGGCCAGCCAGTAGCAACGGGAAGGAGATGAGCAGACAGAATAACCCAAGCTGCCAGAAACGCAGCGTTGTGTCCACTATTTTCCTTTTCCGTTGCCGGAACAGTGCCACCAGGGTAACGATGAATAATCCTCCCCCAGCCATGGCAGGGATAGCCGCTGCTACTTTCCCCATCCCAGGAATCTCCAGCAGAAAAGCGACAGGGAGTACAACCAGCGTGATGAGCAGCAACCCCAGTGACTGCCAGGCTGCTCTTTCAGGAAAGGAGCAAGCCAGATAAAACATGGGGATGATATGAAATCCCACTCCCATGATCAAACAGGCCACCCACCCCAGCAGTCCTAATGTCAGATGCACGCTTTTCAATGCTTCCCGGGGAAAAGGGATGCTCCACCAACCGGCAAACTGCCCGGCCATCCAACCTCCCAATACCACTGTCAGTGCCAGAGAAATGATCGATACCCGCATTGCCAGGGCCGTCGGACGGTTGGTCTTAACTTTGAATAACGGGATGGCCATCTGCACAATGAAAACACTAAAACAAACCGTTAGCACAGCAGAGGCCACGACGAAACCGATCTGATAGCCTTCCCATATTCCTCCCGTCAACCCTAACACCCCCAGGAACACCCCGGCGTGTACAAACCGGGAAAGTGACAGAAAAGGGATACCTCCCCCAATCAGAACTGGCATCATTTGATAAAAAGCACCCAGCATGATCATGGCCAGCCAGCCCAAGGTAATCAGATGGGTCAAGGCGATCGTCTTCCCATACCAGGTTGTCAGGAAAAGCTCACTTCCCTGCAGAAGCACCAATCCCCCGGCGATAGCGCCAAACAAGGGAGCTGTGAGGAAAAAACGAAAAGAGATGTCTTCGGGAGGAGCCTGATCCAGGCTGAGTCCACGGGTTTTCATGAGGATTCCTGCCAAATCAACAGTTGAATGGAACCATCTTCCTCTTCTTCCAGTTCATAACACAACCCACTGTCTTCCAGTTTGGGAAACAGGTGAATCGGTTTTTGACGATGCAGCATGAGCACCGCTTCGTTTTCCTGCATGCCACTCACCGCTTCCAAAACAGCAATCATTGGCTCCGGAGCCTGCATTTCCCGGCAATCCACCGGAATCACCCGGCGTTCATTCAAGAGGGGATGTTCCATGGTTTCCCTGGGTTGCAAGAGATTGCATTTTTTGCAGCAATTCTTTCTTTTTATCCTTCAGATGGGCATCGCTCATTGGATAGAGCATGTTCTCTTCTTTCAGATTATGCTGCTGGATTAAAATATTCAATGTTTCTCCGATGGCCAAAATCCGGTCATCGTCTTTGCTCTCCAAGGCTCTGGACAATTCCTCCAGCAGACTGCGAATCTGCTCATGTTCTATTCTCATCACCGAGGTCGGCCCCTCAACCATTCCCGTTGCTTCCTCAATAGCAGGAAACAACACCTGCTCTTCCAGGGCAATGTGGGTTTGCATACCGGCAATGAAGGTACGGAGCAACTTCTCTCCAGCCTCCCATTGACCGCCAACCAGGGCCGTTTCCCCTTCTGCATAAACTTGATCACAGCGGGAATGGTCGCCAACCATCCTCTCGGTGATACTTTCTGGGCTCTCCCAGGTTTCCTCCATCAAAAAATTGCTATGGGTTGTCATAGTACCTTTTTCATTTAGGGTGTGTTGTATTCTAAATCATTCCTCTGTGCTCGTGCGGGAACATGGATAGCTCCCCCCTGATGGGCATAAAGGCCTCCCATGCGGAGCATGGGAGGCTGATTTTTTTCCGGCACAAGGACGTGTCTGCTTGAGGTCGATTCAGGGAGCAAGCCGTTCGATTTGCCAGGCGTTGTCATCGTGACGCGTATACTGAAACCGGTCGTGCAACCGGTGTTCGCCGCCTTGCCAGAATTCAAAGAGGTGAGGACGGACCCGGTAACCTCCCCAAAATTCCGGCAAGGGCACCGCACCTCTGACAAATTTTGCTTTGATTTCCTCAAATTTCATTTCCAGCAGCTTCCTTGAAGAAATCACCGTACTTTGGTGGGAAGACCAGGCGCCGAGCTGGCTTCCTCGGGGCCGGGTCGCAAAGTACCGGAACGACTCTGCCGGGGAGATTTTTTCGGCACTCCCTATGATTGTTACCTGACGCTTCAGGGGAAGCCAGGAAAAAAGCAGAGCCACCCGGGGGTTTTCGGCAATATCGTGGGCCTTCCTGCTGCGATAATTGGTAAAAAAAACAAAACCCCGCTTGTCAAACATTTTTAACAGCACCATCCGCAGGGATGGCTCTCCCTGAAAGGTGTTTCTAGCGGAGAGATGGGGGAAGCATTAAAAGTTCTGGTCGGTCATGAGGCACAGGGCCTCTCAGCCAGCACCGTCTCACGCCTCAAGAGTGAATGGGCCAATGAATATCAACGTTGGCGGGAGGCACCACTGGATGCAGACCACTGGGTCTATGTCTGGGCAGATGGCATCTATTCAGGTCTTCGCTCCGAGCAAGATAAACTTTGCGCATTGGTTATCATTGGAGTCAACGAGAGAGGTCAGAAACAGTTTTTAGCCATCGAAGATGGTGTCCGAGAGTCCACTCAGAGTTGGAGAGAGGTGCTGCTGAAACTCAAAAGCCGAGGCATGAACGTTCCTCAGTTAGCTATTGGTGATGGAGCCATGGGGTTTTG
Organism: Candidatus Poribacteria bacterium; assembly: GCA_002729415.1. Taxonomy (GTDB): domain Bacteria; phylum Poribacteria; class WGA-4E; order WGA-4E; family UBA9662; genus UBA9662. The sequence continues at coordinate 7,514 of PBXZ01000233.1, forward strand.
GGCTGCCATGGATGAAGTCTATCCTCAGACACGTCATCAGCGCTGCTGGGTACACAAAACAGCTAATATCCTCAACTCTCTGCCCAAAAGCTCACAGCCTAAAGCCAAAGAGGCGATACATGAAATCTGGCAGGCAGAGACTAAAATCAATGCGGAGAAAGCCTTTGAACTCTTCATTGAAACCTATCAGG
>PBXZ01000234.1:0-7179 GCA_002729415.1 Candidatus Poribacteria bacterium
AATCCAACGCCCCCGGCCATCCATGCTGACTTTCGTCCCCATCGATTCGACCGCTTCGATCCATGCCTCGCTGGTGAACTGGCATCCTTGATCAGTATTGAAGATCCCCGGTGAACAACCCGCTACTCGGCACGCTTCGTGCAGAGCCTCCAGGCAGAAGGAGGTGTCCAGCGTGTTCGAGATCCGCCACGACAACACCGCCCGGGTATGCCAATCCATCACCGCCACGAGGTAGGCGAAACCCCGCGACAAGGGGATGTAGGTGATGTCGGTGCACCACACCTGGTCGGGCCGATCCACCGTTAATCCCCGCAAAAGATAGGGATACTTCCGATGGCTGTGATCCGGCGCGCTTGTCTTGCGCTTCGGGGCAATAGCCTCCATCCCCATCATTTTCATCAGGCGCCGGACTCGCTTGCGACCCACTCGCCGGTCTCGCTTTCGCAGTTCGCGCACCAGCTTGCGTTGCCCGTAGAACGGCCAGCGCGTGTGAAGTTCATCCAGATCACGCATGATCTCCCTGTCCTCCGCACTCAGCTTTGGCCGGCTCACAAGCCGATTGCGGTTCACCGCCAGAAGGGCGCACTGGCACCGCAGGCTCAGCTTGGGGTGGTTCTTGTCGATCATGGCTTTTCGTTCAGATCGATCCCGAGTTCCACGCACTTTTTTTTAAGGAAGTCCTTCTCAATCACGAGTTGCCCAACCTTGCGCTCCAGACGAGCCCTGGCGCGTTCTGTTTGCGCGGCCTCGGCCTTCGCGTCGGACTTCGAGCCGAACACCTCCGGCAATCGCTCCTGCAGTTCCTTCTTCCAGGTGCTCACCTGCACGGGGTGGACCCCCTCATCTTGAGCGATCTGGCTGATCGTTTTGATTCCCTTCAATGCCTCCAGGGCGACTCGTGCCTTAAACTCGGCACTGTGGATTCTTCTCTTTTTCTTCACGGTTTGTTGGTTGGCTACGCCACCCCCAAACCCTACCACATCATAACAACCCCTCTGGCTCCGTTTTCAGGGACCGCCTCTCCCCCTCCCAAAAATTGTCGGGCGACAGTCAGTGTGCAGTTCACAGTTCGAGCACCAGGGTTCGCTTTCGGCAGGTGTCTTTTGCTTGTCCTCAAGATCTTCCACAGCTTCTTTCCCGGATTGCCCTCCATCTGTCATAATTAAATAACGGTCAGTTTTCCACGGAACCTACCACCCACCAGGCGCAGGGGACAAGCACGGGAACACTACGGGGTACAATGTGGCGTGGAGCGGCTGGAAGTATTGATTGATCCGGCCTGAGGCGGCTGTTGATTCGATGGAGATTCGGAAGATCTACTTGTCGTTCTTAAACTTGAATTCCGGCAGTTCGGTAAAGTCCGCGCTGGTGATGGTGGGCGCGAGGTGGCGCTCGATGTGCTGGGTCACGAGGCGGTTGCCGTCGAAATGGCTGACGAAGGGGCTCATGCGAGGGTTGTACATCGTGTCGCAGAGGTCACGCATGAGAACGACATTCTGTTTTTGGTAGAGCATCTGGCGCAAGGAGAACGGTCGCCCGAGCACACACATATTCATGTGTACGCCCATGACGATGACGTTCTTGATGCCGCGTTGCTTCATCAGGTAAAACGCTTCCGCACTATCGGTGATGGCATCACCTTCCTTGATGTCGATGGCCGCGATCTGGCGTTTCCAGGCGCGGAATGGCTTGCACCGGGGCTGACAGTCGCAACCGCCGTCCGAGTCATCGATTGGAAGGGAGGGCTCATTCTCGGGGTTGATGTAGCACCAGCCTTGGAGAGGAACAGCCGTCTCCACTTTGGGCGCTTGCTGGGCGATTTTCCGCATTGGTGAGTCCTGGTAGAACTCCATGCAACTGCTCGGGCAATGAATGATCAGGACACCCTGCTTGCGCCCCTCGGCGATCACCTGATTCATCCTTGGGGCCATTTCCCCGACCCGCCGCGTTGCTCCCTTGCACCAATGCTGGTCCCACATGTCGCAGACCACGATGGCGGTCTCGTTGGCCTTCCATTCGAGCGCATGATGGGAAACCTTGAACTGCCTCTTCTGGTCATCCTCGGCGACTTTCTGATTCCGCGCATGGAGGGTAAGGGTGTCGGCAGATGCCGCGACGGACAGACAACAAAGGACGAGAGAAGCTCCGAGAGTGTTCATGAAGAAGCAAGAGCCTAGCGATTTTCCGGCCTGCGGAAAGCGAGGAATGCCTTCGTGGTGGATTGCAGCAGGATCCACAACAGACTGACAATCCGCGCATTCTGTTGTCATCGAGTTTCTGGACACTACGGGGTCAGCGGAATTCTCTTCTTCGACAGCGCACTCTTTTGGTTTTCTCCCTGCACGTAGCACCGGAGGTCGATGCAGAGATTGCCGAATTCAGCAAATCTAGCCAAAGAGACTGTTGAAAAATCAACCGTTTCCTAAGGAGCCGGGGTCGTTACCGCCACGTCGTCGATGTACCAGCCGGAAGCGTCAAAAATGTCATCTCCATCACTCACGAATTGAAACTCCAGGAGGACAATTTTGCCCAGAGCCTCAGCGGGAAGGTCGGCTGAAAACTCATCCCAGTCCAGCGCGCCGAGACCGGTGATCACTGCCTCGACCACCGCCAACTCAACGAGCGTCGCAGCATCGAGCACCCGTACCGTGCCCCGGTCCAGATCATTAAATTCATCCATGTCGATCCACTGTTGGAAGGTCAGGGTCGCCCCGCTCGCAGTGCTCAAGTCGATCGCCGGCGTGCGCAACCAGGTGTTTGAACTCAACCCGTAGTTGGCTAGCAGGTTGGTTCCCACGCAATGGGCACCGCTGAAGGCCGTCAGCGGCCCCGTGACCGAGGGATCCCCCAACTCCCAGTTCGTATTCATCAAGGTGTCGGCTGGATCGAAGCCCGTCGTCCAGTCGGTCGGGAGTGTTCCTGCGTTGGCTCCGTCAAAGTGCTCTTCGAAGATCCCCACCGGCGGGAGCGGAAACTCTTCCACGTGGTAGAAGCGGACAGCATCACCCGGCCTCTGAATGACTTTGGTGTTGGTGGGCGGAGTGGCCGGAATGTCACCTTCCACCAAGTCCCAGGTGGAGGGATCGACCGCGAGATCGGTGCTGCTCGTGAGATTGTAGGACATGCCGGCTATGCTCTCCCAAGTCAGAACCAGTTCGTTTCCGCGAGCCTCGATGTCGAAGAAGATGGGAATGATCGCTTCGCCAATGCGCAGGTAGGCGTCGTCCCCCTCCGCCGAACTGAAGGGGCGGTCGTAGATCTTGAACATCCCAATCGTGCCTTTGAAGGTGATCGTCTCGGCCGGAACCTCCACCCCAACCCCACCCAGAGCACCGGCAATCGCACCGGCAAAGCCCGACCAGGTGAAGATGCTGGCCCGCCCGTTGGGTGCCCCGATGGTCCCGTCACCGGAAGCTGTTCCGACGCCCCCGGCTGCACCGCGCAGGTAGAGATCGACGTGGCCCGCATTCCCGTCAACGGAAGCCATGATGTGGATGAAGTCGGCGGGATCGACCAGGGCCAGCGGCGCCTCGATGTCGATCGTGTTCGCGCCGGCCACGCTGTGCATGAAGCGAACGCCGCTAGAACTGACGAGCAGGCAGGAGCCGTCGCTCGATCCTCCGGTCTCGAATAAGACCTGGAAACGGTCGTCGAGCACTCCCATTTGCACCCAGAATTCGTAGGTTCTCTCGGTGCCCGAAAATCCCAGTCCATTGTCGCCTCCCGTATCGGCGTCGAGATTGATGCGGCTCATCGCGGTGGTCAGGGAGGTCCCTGGAGAGGTCCGGTCGTTGAGCAAATCGCCCCCTGTCATATCGAAATTCTTGCCACCCACCGAGTCGAGCAGAGCCCCGCTCGACTGGCCCGGACCGGAGGGGTCCCAGCAGTGGATGATCGCTGCTGCGATGGCATCGACCGTGATCGAGAGCTCCGCCATGACCGAACCGGTGCCGTTCGTGGCGGTGAGCGTGTAAGTGGTGTTCGCTCCTGGAGAAACGCTGGTGGAGTCGACCGCATTCACGGCGCCGGGCGCGGGTGTGATCGTCACCGCGTCGGCTCCGGACACGATCCACGAGAGAGTCGTGGAATCGCCCGGGGCGATGACGTTTTCGGTCGCCCCAAAGCTGTTGATCTCGGGTAGCTCATCAACCACAACCGTAACATCGCGCGTCACAGTGACTGCCCCAAGCACGGCCGAAAGCGTATAGGTGGTGGTGCTCGCCGGCATCACCGGGAAGTTGACGGCAGCCGTCACGTCGGCTCCCCCTGGATCAAGCGTCAGCGTGTCAAAGTTTGAAGCGGACCACTCGATGGTGCTGGTCTGTCCGGACGAGATGGCTGGCGGAGTGGCGGAGAGCGCGTCGATCTTGGGACGCTGTGCATCGGACACAAGCGTCAGGGACACAACGTCATTCGTGCCGGAACCGTAGTCTAGGTCGAAGGTGTAGCCCTGCAGGTTAGTGAAGGAAGTGGCCTGCGTGAACTGGCCGTTCAAGGTGGTGTAGCTCATCAGGACCCAGGAGTCGTTGAGGGAGAAGGTCCCGCCTAGCGTGATCAGGAGGTTCGCGGCGGGATCGATGGTCAGGTTGAGGCCGGCCGTGTTCGAGCGTTTCAGCGCCCCGACGTTGGTCCCGTCAATCACATAGGCGAGGGTGCCGTTCGCTGAGATGAAACTTGGATCATTCGAGTTGAAGAGATTGTTCTGTCCGGTCGAAAGCATCTCAAGAGTACCATTGACGATCTCGAGAATCTTGTAGTTTTGGAGGACGCCCGCCACCGAGATCATGCCCGTGCCACCAAAGTCATCCCCGATCACGATCCGCATCCCGCCGCCCTGGCTCCGATAGGTCGCCCCCTGCTCCACGATGAGCGTTCCGGTGCCACCGTTCACGCCAACGTAGATCCCTCCACTCGCTCCTCCATGGGCACCACTCAAGGTGCCGCCGCTCACCGTGAGTGTGCCGGTCTCTCCGATCCCGCTCCCGATCTCGACACGGCTCGCATTGGCGTTCTGAGTCGACACAATGTTTTGGGTGATCTGGGCGTCGCCATTGACGATCGCGGTGGACCCGTCCGGCGGAACCACACCCGTGTCCCAGAGGAGGGCATCCAGCCAGTCACCGGAGCCGATGAAAATGGCCTGGCCATGAGCGGTTGGGGCGAGGAATGAGAAGAGCGTGAGGAGGAAAAACGGAACGAAATATTTCATTGCACAAGGGGATGATCGGGGCACCCTTTTGGGGCCAATTTGAATGTTAGGTTCCGGGGACTGGTTCTAGTTGCGTCATGGTTCTGACAAAGGCGTCCGGGCTTTGGAAGACCAATCCGCTGTGAGGGTGGACCCGGTTGTAAAAGCGTCGCCATTCCTCGATCACGACGCCCGATTCACCGAGGACCAGATCCGCGCCATGTCAGCGGATTACACCATGGGGCTCAATGAGGCGGGCAACGTGCAGATAAAGATCTCCTTCATCGAATCCGCCGACCTGCATACCTTCGCACCCCTCACCGTGAACCCTGATTCCGTATCGGTGGTCGAAGGAAGCATCTGCCTTGAGCTCGCTCCGGAGGACAGGGCCGCATTCTTCAGGTTCAACGTGGAGTAGGCGCTGCACGGGTTAGGCTGCAAAGGCGCAGTCGGCAAGCGGGGAGAGGGGCTTGTGGCGATCTACTAAGCCCTCAGTCCGGGGCCTTCTCTGTCTCGGATTTGGGGCTTTTTGCCCTTCTTCGCTCTGCCCGCGCTGCAAGCACATGAATCGGTTCACTGACGGCTGGCATCGAGGCGGAAAAATAGCCGGTCGCCAAGTGGTAGAGTCGTGGGATTGGAGGCGTAGAGGACTGTTCTACGACCATCGGGTAACGCTGTGAGCGAGACGAGATCGAACTCATCACCGAAGGGCTGCCAGTTGAGCAGGTCGGCCGACCAGCGGGGAATGAGTGTGACGTCATCGGCTGAGAGATTTTCGGTGTAGCTCAGAGTAAGGATGCCGTTGTCGAGGGCGATTGCAGGCAGTCCGTCAGTGGCGCCAGGGGCATGTCCCAGGGCGTAGTCGAGAAGGTCGTCGAGACCGTTGAAGTCGTTGTCGGTGCCGGGAGTTCCCGTAAAGTTCGTGGCGTCGCTGTCATCGGGATTGCCATCGGGGCGGGAGCTGGAGCGCCAATGGCCGGCGAGGGAAGGATCGGGGTTGGAGAAAGGGTCGACCAAGACGAGACTAGGCCCGAGACCGTCCGGGGCGGTGGACCAGGGGATGGCGTCGTTGTAGGCAAACTCCTTGATGGTGCTGTTGCTGGCATCCTCAAGTTTCAGGGTTTCGCCATCATTGTCGAGGACGCTGAGGTTGGTGAAGACCCCGGCGATCGGAAGACCTTCACCGTGGACCGCTTCGAAGGCGGATTGATTCCGGATAAGAAGGGCACGTGCACCGGGGGCGAGACTGGTCACCGCGCTTCCAGTGAAGTCGAAGCTGATGCCTGACACGAAGGTGACACCAGTCAGATCAAGAGTCACGCTGTCGCTGATGTTCAGCAACTCGATGAATTCTTCGCCGGGGTCCCCAGCGGGGTGATACATGATCTCGCTGACGACGAGGTAGCGTTGCGCATCACTGGGATCGAGGGGCGTGGTGGTTTGCGCGATGATGCTTCCGAAGCGGTCCCTGAGGGTGAGTTCTTCGCCGAAATTGGAGAGATGGTCGGAGTAATCGCCTTGCAGGAAGAGACCTTCGCCGCTGGTTGGTGAATTGCTTCGGTTCCGGAAAGCCGCCGGACAGGGAGAGAGGTAGAGGCTTTCGCTCGCTGGAATCACAGTCCCGTCCCTGAGGGTGTGATCGACGCCACCCTCCAGGATCCATCCCGAGACATCGAGGTCGTAGGAATTGGGATTGATCAGTTCGATGAACTCCTCGTCCTGATTCCCGGAGGCCGGGTTGTATTCGATCGTTCCGAAATTGACCGGGGGCGAGGTCGGTTGGCTGGGAGGGATCCCTGCGCCCAATCCGCTGCCGCTCGCCCCTTCAACCAGTTCGCACGACAAAAGCATGTCGGTGCTGGTGGAAAGAAAGTTCAGGGCGTGCACCGCGAGGACATTGGGTCCGCTCAAAAGCGCCCCCTTGAAGGTGGTGATGTCAATGTCTTCGAAGACAACCGCTTCAGTGTCGCGGTGCGCATTGTCGGCCTCGG
>PBXZ01000235.1:0-7232 GCA_002729415.1 Candidatus Poribacteria bacterium
CCTGCAGCGAGTGCGGGGAGCCGATGCGGATCATCGCCTTCATCACCGATTCACATGAGGTCGCTAAGATCCTTGAGCACATCGGGGAACAGACCTCGCGCGCCCCGCCCCTGACGCCAACCGATCCCGTTCCCTCATCCTGCGACTTCGACGACACGAACTTCCAGTACGCTGAAGTCTCCTGGTATCCCGACCCTCCCGCGCTGGACTTTTGAAGGCGGCACGGAGTACTGCGCACTCCGTGGCCCTTTTTGCAGATTCAGAGAGGGTTCAACCGCAGTGGAATCGTTTTTCACAGCCGGATTCGATGGTGGATCGCCTCCAAATCCCCATCTCCTGATATATTAACCCGAGACCAAACCAAAATGCGCCGCTGAAGCCCTGAAACTTTCTCTTGACCATTTTCGATTTTCCTATAGCATCATCATCAATCTCGCCAGCACGCTGGGCCTAGTCGGCCTTGCAAATCGCACGCCGTACGCCACGAGCAAGGGCGCGGTGGTACAGCTCACGCGTGCCCTCGCGCTGGAGGTCGCCGACCAAGGCATCACCGTCAACGCCAGCAGTCCCGCCCCGGCCAAGAGGCGTGCGACCTCGCCGATGCGCCGGATGTTTTCCGTGCGGTCTTCAGCAGAGAATCCCAAATCCTCGCACAAGCCGGCGCGCACAATGTCGCCATCAAGCACGCAAACCTGCCGACCTTCGTCAAACAGCCGCCGCTCCAAGGCCACAGCAAGAGTACTTTTGCCGGCACCGCTCAGACCCGTGAGCCACACGATGCGGCCCGAGTGCCCGTTGCGCCGCTCGCGTTCGCTGGATTGCACTGGGTCGATGACAGGATTTGATTCACTCATCAATCGGCAAGCTGGGTTAGATCATAAAATCGTCGTACTCCGGCTGATAAACATTTTCGGGGCCGCGCAGCATTCCGGCGGCGGCGGTGGCGTTGGTGCTTGGCTCGACCAAAACGATTGAGCCGGTAAGACGATTGGTGGTGTAGCCATCAAACACCAACGGCTTGGCAGTGCGCAACCGGACTTCGCCGATGTCGTTCATGGCCAGCTCGGCCGGATGCGCCTCGGGTTCGTAGGTTTGGATATTGATGCGGCTGTTGAGGCTGATGACTTTTGCCTGCACGGTTTGTGTTCCGTGTTTGAGAAAATATTTTTGGCCGGGCTGCAACGGGCGTTGTTCCATCCAGCACACGCGCGCGGAAATATCCGCGCTGTGGCCGGGCAATAAATCCGTGCCCACAATCATATCGCCACGGCTGATGTCGAGGTCATCCTCCAAAACCAGCGTCACCGATTGCGGCGAAAACGCCTCGTCCAGTTTGCCGTCAAACGTCTGGATTTCTTTCACGAAACTCTTCTGGCCGCTGGGCAACACCAGCACCTCCTGCCCGACCTTCACAATGCCGCCGGCGATTTGGCCGGAAAACCCGCGGAAATCATGCAGCGTTTTGTCGGTGGGATTGTTCGGCCGATTCACCCATTGCACAGGAAACCGGAACGCGTTCAGGTTCCAGTCGCTGGCGATGTGAACGGACTCAAGATGTTCCATCATCGTGGGCCCTTCGTACCAAGGAGTGTGTTCGGAAGGATCAACCACATTGCCACCGTCGAGCGCGCTCAACGGGACGAATTTCACATCCTTAAACGTGTCGAGCTTGGGCAGGAAATCCTCAATGTCATCGCGAATTTCGCGGAAGCGTTCCTCGCTCCAGTCCACGAGATCCATTTTGTTCACCGCAAACACGATGTGCGGAATGCCCAGCAACGCGGAAATATAACTGTGTCGCCTCGTTTGCTCGATCACGCCATTGCGCGCATCCACCAGCACGATGGAAAGATTCGCCGTGCTCGCGCCCGTCACCATATTGCGCGTGTACTGCACATGACCCGGCGTATCGGCGACAATGAACTTGCGCTTCGGCGTCGCGAAAAACCGATACGCCACGTCGATGGTAATCCCCTGCTCGCGCTCGGCACGCAGACCATCGGTGAGGTTGGCCAAATTCACTTGGCCGCCGCCGGTGATATCTGCCGACCGCTCCAGTGCCTCCATCTGATCCTCCATGATCGATTTCGAATCATAAAGCAACCGCCCGATCAATGTGCTCTTGCCGTCATCAACCGAACCGCACGTATTAAAACGCAGCAGCTCGACGGGATGTTGGGACACGGATTTCACGGATTAAAAATACCCCGCTTTCTTCCGATCTTCCATCGCCGCTTCGCTTGCCTTGTCGTCCGCGCGCGTGCCGCGCTCGGTCACTCGGGCGGCGGCGACTTCGGCGATGATGTCATCAATGCACTCCGCGGGGCTCTCGATCATGCCCGTGGAAATCATGTCGGCGATCGTGCGAACGCGACAAGTCATCGTGCGATGCTCTTCCTTTTCGGTCGGGCGCGCGCCTTCATAAGGATCAGCTTTTCCATTTCCGGAATGCGAAGGCGGCACCGGCAGCCATTGGCCGCCGCGGAAAAAACATTCGCGCTCATGGCTGAAATAAATGTTTGGTACTTCCAATTTTTCTTTTTGGACGTATTCCCACACGTCAGTTTCAGTCCAGTTGGACAGCGGAAACACGCGCATATTTTCACCGGGATACAGGCGCGCGTTGTACAAATTCCAAATCTCCGGCCGCTGGTTTTTGGGATCCCACTGGCCAAATGAATCCCGGAAACTAAAGAACCGCTCCTTCGCGCGCGCCTTCTCCTCGTCGCGCCTTGCCCCGCCGATGCAGCAGTCGAATTGAAATTCGTCAATCGCCCCGAGCAGCACGGGGATTTGTAGTTTATTGCGACTCGCCTGTCCCGGCGTTGGAGTAGCGGATCCCTTTTCAATCGCTTCACCCACCGTGCGCACAATTAACTTCGCGCCCAATTCCACGGCGCGCCGATCGCGAAACTCAATCAACTCCGGGAATTCATGCCCCGTCTCCACATTCAAAAACGGCATCGGAATATCCGAAGGCCGAAACGCCTTTTCCGCCAATCGCAAAATGCAAATCGAATCCTTGCCACCCGAAAACAAAACCACCGGCCGTTCAAATTCCGCCGCCACTTCCCGCAGCACATGAATCGCTTCAGTTTCGAGGTATTCGAGATGGTCGAGATGATACGAACTCATTTGTCCGCCACTGCCTTTCCGCCCCACGCCGCGTGCAAACCGCATTCGCGTTTCTCATCGGCCTTTGCGGGGTCAAAATAATCCCATTCATTCGGGAGGTTGTGTTTCTTGAGATACGCCTCCATTTCCTCATCGCTCCAATTGAAAACGGGGCTCACTTTTAATGAACCAAAATTGTTGTCCGGACTCACGACGTCCAACTCCGCGCGGTTGGGGTTTTGCACCTTGCGCAACGCGGTGAACCACACCGTCGGTGCCAACTCCTTCATCCCGCGCTGAAAAGGCTCCAGCTTCATCACCGTGCTGAACGCTTTGATGGCAGCCTCGTTCTCTTCCGTTGGCTCCGGCATGCCGCCGTGCGCCGCGTCATAATGCGCCGCGGTGAGTTTCGGCACAAAAGCTTGAATGTTCAAATTCAGTCGCGCCTTCAATTCCTCGGCATGTTTGTACGTCGCCTCGCGGTTGTAACCGTGGTCCACCCACAAAACCGGAATGTCTGGCTGCGCCTGCGTCACCAAATGCAAAATCACCGCCTCGTACGGACGAAAATTTGTCGAAACAATCGCGCGGCCATCGGCTTGTGCTACCGCCCACTCGATAACTTCCTGCGCGGACTTGTCGAGCAGTTGGTCGTTGGCTTGAGCAATGGCTTCCGGCGTCATATCGCAATTTCAATTTCCGGCCACACTTCGCGCGCGCAGAAGTCGCCAAAGCGTTCGCCTTCGTGGCGGTGGCGGGCGAATCGTTCGAGCAACGGGCGCAGTTGGTCGGCCATTTCCGTGGCCGGCACGGTTTGGTTGTACAAGCGGGCCAAGCGCGTGCCGGCGACGTTGCCGCCGAGATACACCGCGTACTTGCCGGGCGACTTGCCCACGATGCCCAGCTCCGCCATATACGGCCGCGCGCAGCCGTTGGGGCAGCCGGTCATCCGCACGATGATTTCCTCGCCGCCCAAGCCGGCGTCATCCAATAAATTATCCACCAATCCGAGAAACTCCGGCACGTAACGCTCACTCTCCGCCAGCGCCAAGCCGCAAGTGGGTAGTGCCGGACAGGCCACCGCCTCAACCAGCACGCTGAGGCGTTCCTTGGGGCCGCCCTGACGGGTGAGGGTGAACTGGTCGTGGTCGAAGAACTCGGCCGCGGCTTGGGACAGCGCGGGCTTGAGGGCGGCGAAGGACGCTTCCGTGTTGGGCGCGGTGAGCCGGTCGTTGGCGATGAAGCGAAAACGGCGGCGGTCGAACTGCACCTTGGCCTTGAGATCGTCCTCTTCCTCCAGCGATTCGGCGGCGCTCCGTACCGCCTGCATGGAGGCGCTCACGCGCTCCGGGAGTTCTCCGGCCTGCGGTTGCTTGCGCTGGTAGAGCAGGCCCAACTCCCCGTCCGACTGATCGGCGGCGTAGCTCGCCTCGTGCGCGACCAGCACGACTCCGGGGCCGTCCGGGACGTGGGCGTAGTCGGCAACGTCGATCAGCAGGTGATCGGCGATGCGCTGGTTTTGAATCCACGAGTGGAAGACCGGAACAAAGTCGCGGGCCTCTACCTCGCTTTCCGGTTGAGCGTAAAGTTTGATGCTGATGCGTTGCAAATCCATGAGGTTTCCCCTTTCTTTTGAGAGTCACACAACTTTAAAATCCGTGAAATCTGCGGTACAACTAGGCTGCGGCAGAGGCCGGGATCACAGGTGGTTTCTGTTCCTGCAACCTCGCGTAGCAGGCGTGGGCAGCGTCGATGAAGAGTTGGGCTTCGTCAATCAACTGCCGGACGGCTTCCGCATCTTCGGCCACCGGTCCCCACTCGTAACGCCGGATGAGGTAGCGGGCGAACTTGCCCTTGGCGTACTTGTCGTGGAACAGTTCGGTGTCGAGGAAGCGTGTCGTGAACTCGCGCACCACCACGTCCGGCTGGTCCGGAACGTCATAGAATTGCTGGCGCACCAAGGCGCAAGCCGCGTTGATCATACCCCGGTAGGCGAGGGCGTCCGCCTGTTCGTAGTGGTTTTCCTCCAGCCGCAGTTGGGCCTCGAAGACCTGACGCTCGGCATCCGCAAGGTTGAACTGGAGCAGGGAAACCACCTCTCCGGCGCACTCCCCAACACCTAGGTCGCCCAGCGTGAATTCCCGGACATCGCCCCAGTCTCGATAGAAGTCTGGGTTCTCGTCGTGAGTCGGCGCTGACCGCATCAGGTCCTCGATCAGTGAGCGCAACTCCTGCTTACCCACCCGCGTGGTGAACTCGCGGAAACTCTCGTCGCCTTGGCGGTTGCGAACGAAGTGGTCGGTGATGCGGTCCACCACATCCGGGATGCGCTTCGAGGGCACGGCTCCGATGGGCTGGCCGACCGCCCCGGCGTTTTCCTTCCACTGCCCGCCCAGCACCACTTGGAAGTGCGGCACCTTGTAGCCGTTGATGGTGCGGCTGTTGCCGAAGAAACCTAGATCGGCAACATGGTGCTGCCCGCAGGAGTTGAAGCAGCCGCTGACCTTGATGCGCAATCCCCGCACGGCCTCGTCCAACTCGTAGCTCTTAGCCGCCAGCCGGGTGCGCAGTTCCTCGGCCAATCCTCGGCTGGACGCAATGCCGAGCTTGCAGGTGTCGGTGCCGGGGCAGGCGGTGACATCCACGATGGTGTTGCCCCCCGCCGCCGCCAGGCCGATGGCCTTGAGATCGGCGTAGAGGTTCGGGAGGTCCGATTCGCTCACCCAGCGCAGGATCAGGTTCTGCTCGACCGTGGTGCGGATGCTCTCACCGACGTACCTGCGGGCAATGTCCGCGAACTTGCGGGCCTGATTGCTGGTGAGGTCGCCCAACGGCAAGGCCACCGTTGCCACCACATATCCGGGCTGCTTTTGGGCCTTGACGTTGCTCCGGTGCCATTCCTCAAAACCCTCCGGCAGCGGCTGATCCCCTGACAGAGAGGCAGGGGCTTTCAACGGGGTTTCGCCATACGCCGGGAGTTCGTCGAGATAGGAGGTCCAGCGCGGGTCGGGCGGCAGGATTTCGCGCTCTTCCAGCACGAGCCGCCGGAACTCCTCAATGCCGAGCTTGGCGACCAGAAACTTGAGGCGGGCGCGGGCGCGGTTCTTCTTCTGGCCAAGCCGGGCGAACACGCGGGCAATCGCCTGCGCTGTGGGCAGCAGTTCTTCCAGCGGCAGAAAATCGCTGAAGAGCTTCGCCCGATGTGGCACCGCGCCGAGTCCCCCGCCGACGTAGAACTCGAAACCGCGCACGTCCTTGCCCTTCTCGAATTTCTGCACCGCAATCGCGCCAAGGTCGTGCATCATCACCAGACCGCAGGCTTCACTCTGGCAGCCCGAGAAGGCGATCTTCACCTTGCGCCCGAAATCCTGACAGTCCGGATGCGCCAAAAGGAAATCCGCGAGCGCCTTGGCGTAGGGCGTGACGTCGAAGCTCTCACCTCCGCAGACCCCCGCCGTGGGGCAAGCCGTGATGTTGCGGACGCTGTTGCCGCAGGCCTCGCGGGTGGTGATGCCCACCGCCGCCAGCCGCCGCATCAGGTCCGGGGTGTCCTTGATGTGGATGAAGTGGAACTGGAAGTCCTGCCGGGTGGTGACATGCAGAATGCCGTTGGAGTACTCCTCCGCCGTGTCTGCGAGTACGTCAAGCTGGTCCGGAGTCACCCCCCCGAACGGGATCTTGATGCGCTGCATCCCCGGCGCGTCCCAGACCGTCTCCGGCCCCTTGGTGAGGCCGTTGGAGGGATAGCTCAGGGAGCGCGTCTCAATGCCGTCGTGGCGCTGTCCGTTGTCGTAGCGCTGTCCATAGACCCCGCGACGCAGGCGGGTCTCGGCGAAAATCTTCTCGTCCAGTTTCCCGCGCTTGCGCAGTTCCATCTGCGTCTCGAAGATGTCGATCTCCTCACCCCACTGCTCCGGGATGCGCTCTGCCAATTGCTCCTTCCAACTTTCCATTCGGCCTCCTGATTCGGTGGTCTGGATTCCGGGAGTGCCCCGGTTTGTTCAATTTAATGTATTTTTATTCAATTTAAAGAAAAGTTCAAGATAATAATTAGTGCTTGGCCGAAAAATACCCAAATTGCTGATATTAAATGACATTTCTTCAATTTCACAGGATGA
>PBXZ01000236.1:0-8616 GCA_002729415.1 Candidatus Poribacteria bacterium
GGAGCATTATTTAACGTAAGTTCAAAATCATATCCAGGTGTATGGATGGCACACACGGGATTTGGTTTGGCTTCAACTACTTTTCTTTTAAGAAATTTTATAAAATCATTACCGCATGAAATGATAGAAGCTGCAAGAGTAGATGGAGCAACTCATTATGATATATTTACAAAAATAATTTTACCTTTATCAATTCCTGCATTTGCTTCTATTTTTATTCTACAATTTTTATGGGTTTGGAACGACTTACTTGTTGGTTTAGTATTCCTTGATCAAGTTCCAAGTGAAATAATTTTGACAGCAAAGTTAAGGGAATTATTGGGTTCAAGAGGGGAGAATTGGGAGATATTAACAACTGGTGCTTTTGTTTCAATGACAGTACCATTAGCAATTTTCTTTTTATTACAAAGATATTTTATAAGAGGACTTGTTGCGGGGACAGTGAAAGGATAACTTGTTATGAATAAAATTGTTTTAGTAGACGCCGTTCCATATCCGCGATCCCAGAGATATCCAGACCCAAGGCGTTTAGTATAGCGATACACGTTTCTTTAGGAACCTGTTTAGGCTGACTTTCTCCATCCAGGTATTCCCAGACGATACCGTAGACAGCACAAAGTTCGGCCAGGGTCGAGTTCATCATGTGACAGTCTCTAGAGAGAAGGCCTGGACGGAATGAGGCGCCACCTCAACGATCTTAAGGTGCAATGGTGTTTGCGCCAAATTTGGTTTGGCCGTATCAATAATCTTCACCCAATGCCTCCCCTTAGGGCTGTCCGGCAAAACGACTTCTGTACGGTTGGCATTGTTAAATACCGCAAAAATCTCGTCGTCCGAAAGGTCATAACGCGGGCTATCTGACTGGATCCGAAATACAACGCACAAGGTTTGCCAGTCCGGATCATTCCAATCATTGTCGGAAGGATCCGATCCATCTGGCATACGCCAAGAAATATCCCGCTTGACGTCAGCCTGGCGGCGATTGCCGTGCAAAAAACGTCCCTGGCGCAGCACAGGGTGCGCCTTGCGAACGGAAATCAGGTGCTGGACAAAATCCAGAAGGACCTGATCCGCGTTCTGCCAGTCGACCCATCCCGTTTCGTTATCCTGGCAATAGGCATTGTTGTTGCCGTGTTGCGAGTTGCCGATTTCATCTCCGGCCAGTAGCATCGGCGTGCCCTGGCTCAACATCAGTGTCGCGAGCAGGTTGCGTTTTCGCAAATCCCGGGCTGCACGTATGTCAGAATCCGACGTCGCTCCCTCAACGCCCATGTTGTCGGTGTGATTACCGTTGTGTCCGTCGTTATTTTCTTCACCGTTCAGTTGGTTATGCTTCTCGTTGTAGGAGACCACATCGTGCAGGGTAAATCCGTCGTGGGATGTGATGAAATTAACTGAGGCGGTTGGCGAACGCCCGGAATGATCAAATTGTCTGGACGACCCGGCCAGACAATTTGCGAGCTCCGACGTCATCGTCTGACTCCCACGCCAAAACTGTCGCACGCCATCCCGGAAACGGTCATTCCATTCCAGAAAAGTCGGCGGATAAGCCCCCAACTGATACCCGCCCGGACCAAAGTCCCAAGGTTCGGCAATCAGTTTAACCGTGGACAGCACGGGGTCCTGTCGGATGGCTTTAAAAAAACCCGAATTTCGGTCAAAACCGTGGTCGGTCCGGCCAAGGACCGACGCCAAATCAAAGCGAAAACCGTCCACTCCCATAACCTCAACCCAATAGCGCAGGGAATCCAAAACCAACCGCAAAACCATGGGATGTTCCAGATTCAGCGTATTCCCTGTCCCCGTAGAATTTTGGTAGTATCGCGGACTATCGGGTTGCAGTTTGTAATAGGACAAATTATCCAGACCGCGAAAGCTCAGAGTAGGTCCTAATTCGTTGCCCTCCGCAGTGTGATTGTAAACCACATCAATCAGTACTTCGATTCCAACCTCATGGAAGCGACTGACCATGGTTCGAAATTCCGATATGTCTCCGCCAGACAAATACCGGGGTTCCGGACAAAAGAAACCAATGGTCTGGTAGCCCCAATAATTGCGTAGCCCCTGCTTAACCAAAAACTGATCGTCGACAAACGCCTGCGGTGGCAGAAGTTCGATTGCCGTAATGCCGAGCTTCGTCAGATGTTCGAGCATGGGTTGGGCGCACAGATCGAGAAAGTACCCGCCTCCGGATGTTATGTCATCGCGGCCAATGGTCAGACCTTTGGTATGGGCTTCATAGATGATTGTATCCGTTAGTGCGGTGTTGGGGCGCTGCCCGCCGCCGTACACACCGGCGGCTGCCTGAACAACGGACTTGAGCATGGCCTTGGCACTGTCTCTACTATCAAAAGACAAATCCTGGCGGTTTGATCCTACTTGATACCCCATAACGCAATCCGACCACTGAATTGCGCCATGAATCTTTTTGCCATAGGGGTCGAGAAGAAGTTTATTGACATTAAACCGGTGACCGGATTCCGGCGCATAAGGGCCATGGGCCCGATATCCGTACAGAGAGTTAGGGCCTAAGCCGGGCACGTATCCATGCCAAATATCTCCGTCGCGTTCCGGCAAGGCCAAACGCTGGATTTCCCGCGCCCCATCGTCCGAAAACAAACAAAGTTCAATTTTGTCCGCATGAGCAGAAAAAACCGAGAAGTTTACCCCGTTTTGATCACAAATCGCCCCCATAGGATTGGTCGACCCGCGAATAATTTCATAAAGTTTCGATGTCATGCATACCGTTTAAACTATTAGAGTAGACTTTTAAAAAGTGTCGAGTAGGACTGAGCAGATTGCCCCCAGCCCAAAGATTGGGTCATCGCCCTTTTTTGAAGCTTGACCCAAAGCAGGCGGTTAGCAAACAAATCGCACATGCGCCTGATCCCCAGTTCAAGAGCATCTGACCTGTTCGGTGCCACTTGAACACCGGTCGCAACTCCGGCCCGGATGGCGGCATCATTCGCATCAATTACCGTATCCGCAAGACCGCCCGTACGCGAGACCAACGGTAACGTCCCATAACGCAATGCATACATTTGCGTCAAACCACAGGGCTCGAACCGGGATGGCACCATCATCACATCTGCGCCTGCATAAATACGATGAGATTGCGCTTCATCGTAACCGATATTGACGGCAACTTGGCCCGGATGATCTTTTGTAGCTTTTTTGAAAGCTCTTTCCAGTTCCACATCGCCGGATCCCAGTACAATCAAACGTCCGCCGCGCCCAACCAGGGTTGGCAGGGTTTCCAGTACCAGATCAAGACCCTTTTGATGGGTCAGACGACTGATGACAGCGAAAAGCGGCCCTGCGCCTCTGTGCAAACCAAATTCCTGTTCCAGAGCTTTGGTGTTTTTTGATTTAACAGACAAGTCTCGGGTCCCATAGGGATGCAGGATATCGCCATCCGTTTTGGGGTTCCAAGTCTTCAAATCGACCCCATTTAGAATTCCAAATAATCGATCACGCTTTAAGCCAATTACCTCTTCAAGACCCATCCCGAATTCAGGATCGAGAAGTTCTTGCGCATAGGTGGGACTGACTGTGGTTATTGCATCGGCTGTCATCAGGCCGGCCTTCAAGCTACTGATCTTGCCCCTATACTCAAATCCGTCTCTTACAAATTGGTCAGCTGGCAACCTTAGAGTTTTCAATAACTTTGCGGGAGCCAGTCCCTGAAAGGCGATGTTGTGGATTGTGATCAAACTGGCCACATCCTTGGTCCCCGCATAGGCAAGATAGGCGGGAGCCAACCCGGCCTGCCAGTCATGGGCTTGTAAAATATTTGGGCGCCAAGCATCCGAAAGACCCGTTCTGGAAATCTCCGCCGCCACCCAGGACAGCGCCGCAAAGCGTTGCGGGTTATCTGTCCAGTCCTTGCCTTTTGAATTTAAATAAATTGATCCAGCTCGGTCATATAAATGAGGTGCTCGCAACAAGAGCATATCGAGAACTCCGCCGGTTTTCGCTGTTAAGCCCGCAACAACCTGTGCCGGCCCTCCGAAAAGGTTTTTCGCTGACCAAACCACTTTTGGATTTTTTAGACGATCAGTCAGCCCCGGATAAGCTGGCAGAAAAGTTCGCAACCGCCACCCTTCTTTCGCTAGTCCGCTTGGCAACGCACCGACCACATCGGCCAACCCGCCCGTTTTCACCAAGGGTGCGCACTCCGACGCAACAGACAGCACATCGCCCATTTTTTTCACTTCAGCAGATTTTACCATCGCTATTTTGCGGCCTCCCATTTATCGATCATGTCCTGTGTAATCAGACAAACGCCCTTATCCGTTCTGCGGAACCATTTGGCATCTTCAACCGGGTCTTCGCCGACGATCAGACGACTGGGAATTACAACTCCACGATCAATGACCACATTCGTCAAACTGGCATTCCTGTTGATGGTTACATAGGGCAAAGCAACCACATGTTCCAATGATGAAAAAGAACGAGAATACACCCCTGTAAACAAAAGGGAATTGGAAACGGTCGATCCTGACAAAACACATCCGCCTGAGATCAAGGAACTGGTGGCGGAGCCGCGCCGGTCAGTATCGTTATGAATAAACTTGGCCGGCGGAACAATTTCCGCATAGGTCCAAATCGGCCACTTCCTATCATATAAGTCCAACTCCGGTTCAAAATCAGTCAAATCAAGATTAGCTTTCCAAAAGGCATCCACTGTCCCCACATCCCGCCAATAAGGATCTCTCTCTTTGTCTTTGGAGACGCAGGAATCGGAAAACCTGTGCGCAACGGCTTTTCCTTTTTCAACAATGTAAGGAATCAAGTCTGAACCAAAATCGTGGGTGGACGATTCATCCTCCGAGTCTTGCAAAAGCAGTTCCCGCAAAAACGGCCAATCAAAGACATAGATGCCCATGTTGACCAGCGTCACATTGGGATCATCCGGTGTGCCTGGGGGATCCGCGGGTTTCTCCTGAAACGACTTGATCGAACTGTCCGTGTCGACATCCATGACGCCAAATACCGACGCGTCCTCGCGGGGTACCGTCAGGCAGCCAACGGTCACATCAGCCTTTTGACTGACGTGCTGTTGCAACATCAATTCATAGTCCATTTTGTAGATATGGTCGCCGGCAAGAATAACAATGCGATCAACGTCATAACTGTCAATGATATCAATGTTTTGGGTTACTGCATCGACGGTTCCCAGATACCATTTGTTTTTCGCGACCCGTTGGGAAGCTGGCAAAATATCCAGATACTCGTTCCGTTCTGCTCTAAAAAAATTCCACCCCCGCTGTATGTGGCGGATCAGACTATGGGCCTTATATTGGGTAGCAACGGCTATTTTGCGAATGCCGGAGTTCAATGCGTTGGAAAGGGCAAAATCAATAATTCGACTTTTACCCCCAAAAAATACAGCTGGTTTAGCACGGTTTTCGGTTAGCTCCATAAGTCGACTGCCACGCCCACCGGCCAGAACAAAAGCCATGGATCTGTTTGCCAGACGTAAATTTGATTTTTCCTGCATCACGCGCTCCCTATTATTGTTGCTCAAACCTATACACCAGGGTGGACAGAGGTGGCAATGTAAGCGTCACAGATTGCGGACACTCCTGCCAATGCTGATCCTCCGTAGAAATCATCTCGGCCTGGCCTCGACCGCCACCGCCGTAAATTGGGGAATCAGAATTTATGACCTGTTGCCATTGGCCAGCCCGGGGAAACTCTATTCGCCAGTTTTTCCGTTCGACTGGTGCAAAATTGCAAATTGTTACAACAGGAGGATCATCGGCATGACCGAACCGGGCGAACGCAAAGACGGATTCAGCTTCAGAATTCAAATCGAGCCAGTGAAACCCCGACGGGTCACAGTCCTTTACATGTAAGGCTGGGGTTTCCCGGTAAAGGCCGTTGAGATCACGCACAAACGATTGCATTCCCCGATGCAGATCGTAATCCAGCAAATGCCAGTCCAGGCTAACATCATGGTTCCATTCGGAAGCTTGCGCAAATTCGCAACCCATAAACAAAAGCTTCTTGCCGGGATGGGACCACATAAATCCATAGTAGGCACGTAGGTTCGCAAACCGTTCCCATTCGTTGCCCGGCATTTTTGTCAGCATGGACCCTTTGCCATGGACAACTTCGTCGTGGCTGATCGGCAGAATAAAGTTTTCGGAAAAGGCATACTGGATGCCGAAGGTCATCTGATGATGATATTTACGGTGGATCGGATCACGTTTGATGTATTCCAGCGTGTCATTCATCCAACCCATATTCCATTTGAAACCAAACCCGAGCCCGTCATGGTCAGTAGGTCTGGAGACCCCTGGAAAAGAGGTGGATTCTTCTGCTGCGGTCATAATGCCGGGGCATTCAGAATACGCCGCTTCGTTCATGCGTTTCAAAAAATCAATAGCTTCCAGATTTTCCCGGCCGCCGTGCCGGTTGGGCACCCACTCTCCTTCATCGCGAGAATAGTCCCGATACAACATGGACGCCACAGCATCGACACGCAGGCCATCCACATGGTGCTCGCGCAGCCAGTATAGGGCATTGGCTATTAAATAGTTGGAAACCTCCGAGCGACCGTAATTGTATATGAGTGTATTCCAGTCCCGATGAAATCCTTCACGGGGGTCTGCATGTTCATAGAGGGCGGTGCCGTTAAAACAACCCAGCCCATGGTCGTCGGTGGGAAAGTGACCGGGCACCCAGTCAATGAGCACTCCCAGACCACGTTTATGGGCCGTATCGACCAAGGCCCGAAATTCCTCTGGCAGGCCAAACCGGATGGTCGGCGCATACATGCCCACGGGCTGATACCCCCACGATCCATCAAACGGATATTCGCTGACCGGCATCAGTTCAATGTGGGTGAACCCCATATCGAGAGCATAATCAACCAACTGCTGGGCGGCTTCCAGGTAGGAAAGCCGACGTTCCCCATCTTCCTGAACCCGCCGCCAACTGCCCAGATGAACTTCATAAATTGAAATCGCGGATGAAATATTTTGCGCTTCACCCCGGCGGTTCATCCATTCAGCATCAGTCCACTTGTATCCCGACAGGTCGCGAACAACAGAACCTGTTTGCAGCGGATGCTCGGCACCGAAACCGACTGGGTCGGCCTTTAGCGGCAGCTCATTGCCTTGGGCATCAATGATTTGATATTTATATACAGCCCCTTCACCAATATTGGGCAGGAAAATTTCCCAGACCCCGGAATTGCCGGGGGCCCGCATGGGATGACGTCGACCATCCCAGTAATTGAAATCTCCAACCAAAGAGACCCGCCGTGCATTGGGTGCCCACACGGCGAAATGGGTGCCATCTGTCTTTTCATGGCAGATGACGTGGGCACCTAAGGCCTGCCATAGCCTGTGGTGCGTGCCTTCTGATATCAGATGCCTGTCGAGATCGCCGAGAACCGGACCAAACCGAAAAGCATCTTCCTGCGTCCAGCTTCCATCACCAGCCGTACTCTGCAATCGATAAACCGCCTTTCGTGCCAATCTTCCGACAAACACGCCGTGCGCGTCAGGTATGGGCATCAACTCTGTTACTGTTTTTTTGCCGGTTAAGGCAGCCATTTTCTCAGCCCCGGGATCAAAGGCGCAAACTACATATCCGGCCTTTTTTTTGTGACCCCCGAGAATGGAAAACGGGTCGTTATGGGTGCCTGCAGCAATCGCCTTGGCCTCCGCCAAGTCGATCAGTTGGGAAGCTGCCATCGTCTTTGTTGACTTCCTCCCCCTGTTGGGCGCCACCGTTTTCGCGGTCCCATCTGTGTTACAAGGTTTTGTCATAACCACGCTGCACCTCTTACTCCTCCAGAATCACCATGTGTATTTTTGACTATTTTTGTGTGAAAGCAATCACTAAAAATATATTTTTTTATAGCATCATCAATGTGTTCGTAAATAAAGTCAATGTTTGACATTCCTCCTCCCAAACTTTACTTTAAACCATTCATTGTTAGCATTGTTTATACCAGTTTTAACTTGGAATATTGATAATTGTTAAAGTACCAGAGATAATTATTAAAATTATTCCTCTATAGGATTATCCTACCACCAACCACGAGGAATGTTGAGGGGTTAATTTTTTTACTAAAACTAAATAACATTACCTATTGTTTGTATGATAATTTCATTTAAAAAGATATTTCATCAGAGGTCTAGTAGCAGGTTCTTTAAAAGGATAAGATGAATAAAATAGTATTAATTGGTGCAGGTAGCACAAATTTTGGTCTAGGTACAATCGGTGATATTTTTAAATCAAAAGTCCTTGCTGGTTGTACTATTGTCCTTCATGACATTAATGCAGAAGCGCTTAAGAAATCTGAAACTATTGCAAAAAATTATAATGATCAGTTAAATTTAAATTTTAATATTCAAGCAACAACATCTCGTAAAGAGGCTTTAAATGATGCAGATTTTTGCATTATCTCCATTGAAGTTGCACCAAGATTTGATCTGTGGGATCAGGACTGGAAAGTTCCTCTGCAGTATGGCTTTAAGCAAGTATTCGGGGAAAACGGGGGGCCCGGGGGTCTCTTTCATTCACTTAGAGTCACGCCGCCCATAATAGAAATTTGTGATGACATTAATGCAATCTGTCCAAATGCATTTGTATTCA